>NZ_JAFFQE010000003.1:312726-625452 GCF_016919005.1 Desulfopila inferna | reverse complement strand
TTCCAGGACCTTGGTGGGACAGAACTTGACGCAAATGCCGCAGCCTTTGCACCAGTCCCGATTGATAACAAGCTCTTTAAGTTTCTGCTTGGCCATGTATGTCCTCTTGGCGTTATTGTTCCCTAAATGTTTATTTAATAAAAAAAAAGATGAAAATGCAAATAATGGTTGTTGCGGCAATGCTCGCTTGGCCTTTCAGTAGGTGGTTTGCGGTATTTTGTCAATAACTACCGGCCCGCTGCGGCCGATGGCTCAGGCTTGCCTCTGAGGTTGAAAAAGAAAAGCATGCCAAAGAGCAGAGCAGCAATCAGATGGACATAGAGAGATGCCGGCCACAGCATGGCAGCGGCCAGTACCAGGGCAAACAGGCGCAACGGCAGGCTAAGCCGATTTTCCAGGCAACCCTGCAGTGCGCCGGAAAAGGCATAGAGGCCGATGAGGGCGAAAATGAAAATTTCCATAACTTCATACCAGCTGCCACCGATCAGCGGAGTATAGGCGAACAGCAGGGGAACGATGTAGATTCCTTTGGCGATTTTCCAGGCTTCCAGGCCGGTAGTCATCGGTTGGGTCTTGGCAATGGCGGCCGCGGTAAAGGCCGTCAGGCAGACCGGCGGGGTGACGTTGCTGTCCTGGCTGAGCCAGAAGATAATCATATGGGCCGAGAGCAGCACAGAGGTCGAGACTTCGGGGCTGATGCCGAGGTCCCGTATTGTTCCGGCGAGATTCAAAGGTACCTCGGAGAGCAGCCGACGTGCCTCCTCCAGCGACATCGGCTGATTGAGCATCTCCATCTTGTCGGGAGCAGCCAGCATAAATACGGTCTTTGCCTCTTCGGAAAGCATTCCTTTTGAGAGAATCTCGACGAGTTGGGCATCGGCAATGAGATTGTAGAGGGCGGGTGCGGATAAGGTGCCAAGGACGATATAGGCAGCTGTTACCGGCAGTCCCATCCCCAGCACCAGCGAGGCCAGGGCAATGAGGATCAGGGCAATGAGCAGACTCGAACCTGCCCAGTTGGTTATCATCAGGGAAAAGGTGTTGCCGATGCCTGCCGTGGCAATAACATTGACGATGAGTCCGACACTGCAGAGCAAAATTGCGGTCATCACCATATTCCGGGCACCCAGTGCCAGAGCATCCATGATTGCCCTGACTCCCATGCGGTTTGGGGTGATCCAGGAAGAGACGATAACGGCCAGAATGGAGATACCCGCAGCATAGGTTGGAGTAAAGCCATAGACCAGCAAACCGATGAGTGTTGCTATCGGCAGCAGGAAGGGGAGGCCGCCTTCCTTGAGAACATCGATCAGTTTCAGCTGTTCATCGTCAATCACTGAGATGTTGATGCGCTTGGCCTCCACCCGCACAAAAAAGCCGACCGTGGCAAAATAGAGAATGGCAGGGAGGATAGAGACCGCCACGATGGTTGTGTAGGGAATCTGAGTGTAGCTGGCCATCACGAATGCGCCGGCTCCCATTATCGGCGGCATGAGCTGGCCACCGGTGGACGCGGCGGCTTCTACTCCGGCGGCGAATTTAGCTTTAAATCCTGCCTTCTTCATTAAGGGAATGGTGATAACTCCCGTCGAGGCGGTGTTGGCAACAGCCGATCCAGAAATAGTTCCGGTCAGCCCGGAGGCAAAAACGGCAACAAGTCCCGGACCGCCCGCGGTTTTACCGGCCACGGCCCGGGCCAGATTGACTACAAAATCGCCTGCTCCGGAGCGCAGCAGAAAGGCACCGAAGAGGATAAACATGAAAACAAAGGAAGACGATATCAGGGCAATGTTGCCAAAAAGTCCATCGTCTCCATAGATCGAACGGAAGAGAATGGTCTCTGCGGTGAGGCCGCTGAATTTAAAGACGCCGCTGAGCAGGCTGCCCCACCAGCTTACATAGGTGAGGGAGAGAATGATGAGTATGGGGATGATCCAGCCCGTCGTTCTCCTGGTAAATTCTATAGCGGAGAGGATCAGGAGGATTCCGGCAAACCATTCAATCAGGGAGAGGTGGACGCCGCGGGCATAGATGGCATCTTCCATGGCAATCATATAAATGGCGGCAATAGCGGCAAGTATTCCCGGGAGAACATCGAAGAGTAGGATTCCGCGAGCCCCTTTTCTCAGGAAGAAAGGATAGACCAGAATGCAGAGCAGGGAAAAACCGGAATAATGCAGGGCGTTTTGCCAGAGACTTGGAATCACATCGACTATATTGAAGTAGATGTGCATCAGCGAGACGGCTATACCCAGAAAATAGATGGTCTTTTCGGTACAACCGCGAGGGGCGGCGAAGTCGTTTCGTGGGTTCTCCAAAGTAATTCGTGCTCCTGGTGTGAAAGGTATCCCCGGCTATATCGTTGCAGTATCGTAAATATTCAGAAATGAGCAAAAAAACAGTAGCTTACCTTGAACTGTAACAATTCAGCAGTGCTCCAGATGTACGCAAGCAGCCTGGGAAACTATAGTACGCCTATGTTCTCGGGCTGATCGCTTGCAGATGGGGTGCTGCTGAATAGTTACGCAGTATCTGCACCTCATCTTTCGGCAGATCTCCTGGTTGAGGATATCTGCCGAAACAGCAAAAAGAGAATTACCTTCGGGCTTACCTGGCAATCAGATGATCGGGAACTTCAAGTCCCACTTCCTGATAATATTTCAGGGCACCGGGATGGAGAGGCATGGGCAGTCCGGCAAGAGCCTTCTCTATACTCATCACACTGGTGGCTTTATGAATGGCATTGAGAAAAGGCAGATTTTCATAAAGAGTTTTGGTAATCAGGTAAACGGCCTCCTCGTCAATGTCGGCACGCACCGCCAGAAAATTCGGTTGGGCGACGGTATTGACGTCTTTTTCCTGATTTGGATAAGTGCCCGCAGGAATGACATAACGGGTCCAGAGATTAAGGCCGCCATCCGCTTTTTTGAGCTGGTCGTCGGTAAAATCGAGAATTACGGCATCATCGCCCATGGCTGCAAGAGCCCTGGTCACAGCACCTGTGGGAACACCTGCCGGTGTACTCATTGCTGAAATCTGTCCATTCTGCAAAGCATCGGCGCTTGGGCCATAGCCGACATAAACAAGGTCAAAAGCTTTTTCAGCATCGATTCCCAGATTGCCCAGCAGGGTCAGGTTCGAGCCCAGTGTGCCGGAATTTTTCTTGCCGAGGGCCACCCGCTCACCTTTGAAAAGTTCCATATCGGCAACCGTGCCTGATTTGACCTTGGAAGAGAGAGCGGTGAACTGCTCTACGTTCTGCCACAGCATGGAAACCGAGCGCAGTTCTTTCTGGGGACCTTCCTGCTCCAGCGGTCCTTTGCCGTTCCAGGCATAGTAACCATACAACCCCTGAAGGATTGCAAACTGCACTTCATTGTCGCGAAGCAGTTTGATATTTTCCCCGGAGCCGGCGGAGTTGATAGCCGACATGCCGATTTTCATGGTGGGCTGCAGCTTGACTTTGGTTAGAGTGGAGATGGCAACACCTACCGGATAGTAAGTTCCGCCGGTACTTGCCGTGGCAAGAAGATAGTTCTTTTCTTCCAGTGCCTGGGCCGAACCGCCAAAGAGAATACCAGCGGTTATAATGGCCGCAGTGAAGCCCTTCATGTACGATTGTAATTTCATACGAATCTCCTTTTCATTATTGAATGATTACCTTCATCGGGAAAAGCCGATGTCATACGTGCTGCCGTAGGATAAAAGGAATGGCTATTTATGTATTATTATAAGACGGTTTCTCGAAATATGGCGTTCGATTTCGATGATTTCAAGGATCTTAACCAAATGCTTCTCTTGCTTAGAAAGCGGAGAAACACAACATTGTTCAAGGCTGGGGAGTAAACTTTGTTGTAATCTCCCCATCAACCATGATATCTTCTCGGTGAGCTTCATGCTGATTCTCCTGTTGTATTTGTTGGCCAAACAAAATATATCAGAAAATCACATCAAGCTAAATTATTTCAGAATGTTACGTTGTTTTTTTTTCTAGCTTTTCCCCGATCCACCTTCAGTCCCCACCATAGAGTTTTGCAAGAGGCTCATAATATAGTTTAATATAAGTGATTATTATTTTACAACCTTTTAAAACAAGCGGCAGTTGCAGCCCGCTGCGGAGCGGATGACGGTGTCGTTTGTCCGCCAAGGATTTGTGCCTCTTCCCTTCACTGATTTTACAGGAAGGCCGAAGAGATTGAACCGGCAGCCGTGGGAAAAGAGAAGGTACATTTGTCATGTACTTTTTTTGGAGAAAAGGCTAGTATTTAATCGTCTTTAGAAGGGGAAGTCGCAAGATTATTGCGATGCTAAAACAACGGGCGGGAGAGACCTGCCCGGTCAATGAAATTCTTTCAGATGAACTCTCATGGCCCGGGATATAAAAAATGAACTGGCGTCTCTGGATATCGGAAGCCAGATTAGATACTTACGTAACCAGCGGGATCTCACCTTGCAGGAGTTGTCCGATCTTACCGGTCTGTCGAAGCCGAATCTTTCCCAGATAGAAAACAATATCGTCACGCCGCCAATTGCCACATTGCTGAAGATATCCAGTGCTCTGGGCGTTCCTATCGGCACTTTTTTCCAGAAAACGAATCAGGATTCCAATATGGTAGTAGTCCGCAAAGAAGACCGCTACGGTATTGCCAAGGGACCGCATATCTCTCATATAGGCTACCAGTATGAACCGTTGGCTTATCCCAAGGCGGATAAGAATATGGAGCCATTTATAGTACATATGGAAGAGCGTCAGCCTGATGATATCGTCTTCAATAATCATAAAGGGGAAGAATTCCTGTTTGTACTCGATGGAGAGCTTGAGTTCCGATACGGCGATAATCTTGTTGTGCTGCATGAAGGCGACAGCCTTTACTTTGATTCCTCCACTCCCCACGGCTATCGCGGCATTAACGGTACTGTAAAAACTCTGGTGGTGATATACAGGCCGAAGTAGGCCGCCCTTCCTTCTTATCCGAAGAAGACTCTTCTCCACATATCTTTTCGTCGGTTTTCACGGCGTTGTCTCGATTTACTGATTTACTCTTACTGAAAAATAGTTTTTGCGTATTAAGTGATTTTGTCGGTAGTATGGCCGTCAAGTTGCTCTCAGTAGGTGGAAAAATAGCTTGACTGCTACTGATTTTCTCTGGTATCCTGAGTTAAGTAAAAATAAAAAAAGTTTGATCATAAATAAACCTTACTTTTTGAAAAACTACCAAACGATCAGCAATAAATTATTGGTATTCATAACGTATTGTTGGTTTCCCACCTGGTTGTACTGCCTGAGGGGTGGCATTATGGCGAAACCGAAGGGACTGGTTGTGATAACCGTCGATCGCTGCAAAGGGTGCAAGCTATGTGCCGAAGCATGTCCTACAGGCATAATCTTTATGGACGGTACTGTTATCAATATCAAAGGATATCAGCCTGCTGCCATCAAGAATATGGCGGGATGTATCGCCTGCGGCTACTGCGCCATGGTTTGTCCGGATGTCGCTATTTCCGTTGAACGGCTTGACGGATAAGGAGGGAGAATGGCAAAGAATCTCATGAAGGGCAACGAAGCCCTTGCCATGGCGGCAATTGAGGCTGGGTGTACTCACTTCTTCGGGTATCCGATAACCCCCCAGAACGAAATTCCTGAATATCTGGCCAGGGAGTTGCCTGCTCACGACGGCATTTTTCTGCAGGCTGAAAGTGAACTGGCAGCCATCAACATGGTCTACGGAGCCGCAGCGGCCGGAGCCAGAGCTCTGACCACTTCATCTTCCCCCGGTATCGCCCTGATGCAGGAAGGATTGTCTTTGCTTGCCGCCGCGGAAATGCCCTGCGTCGTTGTCAATGTGCAGCGCGGTGGCCCGGGGATTGGCGGTATCCAACCCTCTCAGGCGGACTACTATCAGATGACCAGGGGGGGAGGCAACGGCGACTATCGCATTCCTTCCCTTGCTCCGGCCTCGGTGCAGGAATCGGCGGAAATGATGCTGGAGGCCTTCGAGATGGCGGACTACTACAGGACACCGGTTTTTATCGTTAGCGACGGTGTCCTTGGTCAAATGATGGAGCCCGTGGAATTGACAGGTATTTCTCCCAGAAAATTGCCTGCAAAAGACTGGAAGGTGACCGGGCACGGCAACAGCAGAGCACCTCGCACCATAAAAACCCTGGTCCTGGTCGCGGAACTTCTGGAAGAGATCAATCTCAGGCTGCAGGAAAAATATCGCCGCATCGAAAAAGAGGAGCGGCGCTGGGAAGAATATAAAATGGAAGGTGCCGAGATAGTGATGGTAGCTTACGGCACCACTTCGCGCATAGTAAAAAATGCCATTGATCTCCTGGATGGAGAAATAGCGGTTGGTCTTATTCGGCCTCAAACCCTCTGGCCCTTTCCCGTGCAGCCGTTTCGGGCGCTGCCGCAAAGCTGCACCGGGATACTCTGTGTCGAGATGAGCTGCGGCCAGATGATCGACGATGTCCGGCTTGCCGTCAACGGCAGGATGGAGGTTGATTTCTATGGACGGGTCGGGGGGGTGATACCCGCTCCGCAGGAAATTGCCGAGGCAATACGCAAATGCAGGGGGAGGGTTGCGGTATGACCGTCATATTCCAAAGAACCAAAGGGTTGACCGACAAAGATACCCATTATTGTCCCGGCTGCAATCATGGCACGATTCATCGTCTTGTTGCCGAAGCCCTGGTTGAACTCGATCTTTTAGGCGAAACCATCGGCTGTGCTGCTGTGGGCTGCTCGATTCTTTCCTATAATTACCTCAATGTGGATATGGTGGAATGCGCCCATGGACGCGCCCCTGCTGTTGCCACCGGCATCAAGCGGGTTCAGCCCGGCAAGACGGTTTTTACCTATCAGGGAGATGGCGATCTGGCTTCGATCGGCACCGCCGAGATAGTTCATGCAGCTCATCGGGGGGAAAAGATAACCGTTATTTTTGTTAATAATGCCACCTTCGGCATGACCGGCGGCCAGATGGCGCCGACAACGCTCGTCGGCCAGAAGGTGACCACTGCCCCCGAAGGCCGTGATGCGGAGCATTGCGGTATGCCCCTTAAGATTTCGGAAATGCTCGCCCAGATCCCCGGTTCCGCCCACATCGAACGAGTCTCGGTTCATGATCCCAAGGCGGTTCGCCAGGCGGGGAAGGCAATAAGAAAGGGATTTCAAATGCAGACGGAAAGAAGAGGATTCTCCCTGATCGAAGTCCTCTCCACCTGTCCGACCGGCTGGGGGTTGAGTCCTGTCGAGGCTGTCAAATGGCTGGAGGAAAATATGATTCCGTACTATCCGCTGGGTGTCTACAAAACCGTGGAGGTGGAGTAATGATGGACGAAAAAGTAATCTGCGCAGGATTTGGCGGCCAGGGCGTGATGTCCATGGGGCAGCTGCTTGCCTATGCCGCAATGATCGAAGGCAAAAATGTTACCTGGATGCCATCTTACGGTCCCGAGATGCGCGGGGGCACGGCCTATTGCTGCGTAATGATTTGCGACAGGCCTGTTGGCTCTCCCGTTATTGCAAACGATGCCGGCTGCTCAATTGTTATGAACCTTCCCTCGCTGCGGAAGTTTGAGAAATCTCTGGTTGCCGGAGGATATCTGCTGGTCAACAGCTCCATGATCGACGAGAGAAGCGAGAGGGATGATGTGCATGAGTACTATATACCTGCAGATGAGCTGGCAATGGAATGCGGCAATCGCCGGGTCGCCAACATGATCATGCTGGGAGCATATCTGGAGATCAGCAGAGCGGTACAGCCGGAAAATGTGATGGAGGCGTTTAAAAAGGTGTTCGGAGAGAAGGCGGAGAAACTCCTTCCTCTGAACCGTGAGGCTCTGAGGAAAGGGATGGAATATGCAGCGATCCTGGATGCGTCCTCGAGAGAACAGAATTCCGGGTTTATGGAGGCTGCGCAAACGGCACTATAAAAAGTGAAAAAATTAGAGAATGGCATGAATAAATTTACCGAATTGCAGGTGGATGGATACGAAAGGGTTGTGCGTTGCGACAACCTGGAAGTCGGTTTTACCGCCTGGGTGGCCGTTCATGACACCACCCTGGGGCCGGCTCTTGGAGGATGTCGTGTCTGGAAATATGACAGCGACGAGGCCGCCCTGACTGATGCCCTGCGGCTCAGCAGGGGCATGACCTATAAAAATGCACTGGCCAGGCTCGAACTGGGCGGCGGCAAAGCCGTGGTGCGCACGGATCTTGCCGCGGTTGATCGAGCAGAGCTCTTTACTCAATTCGGCAGGTTTGTCGAACATCTTGACGGAGTGTATATTACCGCCGAGGATGTCAATTCCACCCTCGCGGACATGGAAATCGTGCAGAGGGAAACCGAACATGTCGCCACTGTGGGAGGCAGTGGAAATCCCAGTCCTTTTACCGCCTATGGCGTATATTGCGCCATCAGGGCGTGCGTCCGGCAGAAACTGCACAGGGATGATCTTGACGGGCTCACCGTTGCCCTGCAGGGGGTCGGTGAAACCGGCGGCAGGCTGGCGGAGATGCTCTTCAAGGCTGGCTGCAGGATCATTGCCGCGGACATCAATCCCGTTAATTTGCGAAATCTTCAAAAAAAGATAGATTTTGAGCAGGTCGAGGCAGAGCAGATATTAGAGGTGGAGAGTGACATCTTCTCTCCCTGCGCTCTCGGAGGAATTCTCAACGACGAAACGATTTCCCGGCTGCGCTGCGCAATCGTAGCGGGAAGCGCCAATAATCAACTGCTGCAGGAAGAAGACGGGGAGAAAATTCGGCGTAGGAATATTCTATATGCTCCTGATTATGCGGTCAATGCCGGCGGCGTCATTAATATCAGTTGCGAGATGGAAGCTACCTATGATGCCGAGATGGCAAGGAAAAAAACCGAGGTGATCGGCGAAACACTAACAGAGATCATCGAACTCTCGGAAAGAGAAGGATTGGCGACCAACATCATCGCCAATAGAATTGCTGAAGAGATCATTGCCGCAAAAAAAACAGACGGCCAAGGTGCCGGAGAACATCAGCTGATAAAAACCAAAAGCCATCAGGAAACCGCCGCAGGAATAAATCGGGCTTAAGTCCCGCAGCAGTCTCTTGCACTTATTTTTTCAGCAGATCGGTACTGAGATACCTTTCACCAGTGTCGGGAAGAACAACAATAATATTTTTCCCTTTGCTTTTACTTCTTTTTGCTATTTCCAGTGCGGCATGGCAGGCGGCTCCCGATGAAATTCCGCAAAAAACACCTTCGAGACGGGCAAGCATTCGGGCCATTTCAATGGCGTCTTCATTGCTGACAGTCACTACCTCGTCGATGATGTCCCTGTTCAGGATTTGCGGAATGAAGCCTGCTCCAATGCCCTGAATTTTATGGGGGCCCGGTTTTCCACCCGAGAGAACGGGAGAGTTTGCCGGTTCGACGGCCACGGACAGCATGGCCGGGTTCCTTTGCTTGATAACCTCGGATACTCCGGTAATGGTGCCTCCGGTGCCGACTCCAGCCACAAAAATATCAACCTTGCCGTCGCTGTCCCGCCAGATTTCCTCGGCCGTTGTGCGCCTGTGTACCTCCGGATTGGCAGGATTCTCAAACTGATTCGGCATAAATGAATTGGGGGTCTCGGCAATGATCTTCCGGGCGGCGGCGATGGCGCCGTTCATACCGTCGGCCGCCGGAGTCAGGACAAGCTCTGCCCCGAGATGCTGCAGCATCTGTCTTCTTTCGATGCTCATGGATTCCGGCATGGTGAGCACGAGTTTGATGCCTTTGCTGGCACAGACAAAGGCCAGGCCAAGCCCGGTATTGCCGCTGGTGGGCTCAACCACCAGAGTTTCGCTGTTGATTTTGCCCTGATGTTCCGCCGCCCCGATCATGGAGACTGCAATCCGGCACTTGACGCTGCCCATGGGGTTGCGGGATTCCTGCTTGCCCAGAATTATCGCCCCCGTCCGCCGGGACAGGGTATGTAATTGGAGCAGCGGGGTATTGCCGATGGTTGCTGTAATGGCTGATGACATGAGATTTGCCTCCTGTGCTATTTTTTTTCTGCAGATATTGACCAGGAGTTGCTCTGGTTTTAAAAGAGAAGATCGCGTTCCGGGAGTTATCCCATTTTACCAGGAGTGTCTTTTTGCGAGCCTGCATATATAAGCTCCGGTTTCTTTAAGAGTACCTTGGTGCCGGGGGCAACACTCTCCGTCAACCAGATATTACCGCCAATTACAGAACCTTCTCCGATTATGGTGTCGCCTCCGAGAACAGTGGTGTTCGAATAAATGATAACATTGTCCTCTATGGTTGGATGGCGCTTTTGCTTGTAGAGTTTCTCACCCGCATCCCGCGGCAGAGAGAGTGCGCCCAGAGTTACCCCCTGATAGAGACGAACACCCTTGCCGATAATCGTTGTTTCTCCAATAACCACGCCCGTTCCGTGATCGATAAACAGTCCTGGACCTATGGTGGCTCCGGGATGGATGTCGATCCCCGTCTGGCCATGAGCGTATTCGGTCATGATCCTGGGAATTATTGGAACCTCGAGCATAAAAAGTTCATGCGCCAGGCGAAAAACGGAGGTCGCCAGCAAACCGGGATAGCAGAAGATAACCTCATCGGGGCTCTTGGTGGCTGGATCGCCGGCCAGTGTGGCATGAATATCGGCAGTCAGCAATGCCGTCACCTCAGGCAGCCTTTCGATGAAGGTGAAGGCAATTCTGTGGCTCAACTCGTCGCAATTCGTGCAGGGAAGCTCGTTGCGCCGGCAATTATGACGAATCGCCATGCTGATCTGTTCAACCAGCATCTCGTAAAGATCGGTTGTTTCCTGGCCGATAAAATATTCCAGATTGGACTGGTGCAGCTTTACTTTGGTGAAGTATCCCGGAAAAAGTATGGACCGTGCTTTTTCAATGATTGCGGCAATGGCTCCATCGGAGGGAAGCGCTACGGGACTGATATGGTTGAAATGCTCTTCATTCTTCCACGAATCAACCAGCTTTTTTACCACCGGTGGAATTTTGCTGTGCTGACTGGTGACGGTTTCCCCTTCGGTATTGCAGATTTCACTCAGTGACTGGATGATATTTTTTCTGTTTTCAGTGTATTCAGACATTGTCGTTGCTTGTGCTGTTAGGGTTTTCCGGTGTTTTTTTCTATGGTAAAGATTCCATAGGTAGCACGCAGGTTGGTGAAATAATGTACTCTTTTTCCAGTTAAGTCATGGTGATGCGTATTGATAGCCACCTCTTTGACGATACGGTAACCGACATCGCGGGCGAATTTACGGAAATCCTTCAGGGTAATGACTCTGATATTTGGTGTGTCATACCACGAATAGGGCAATTGCTCGTTTTTTGGGGCTACGCCTTTGAGGAGAAGCTGCAGCCGGATGGAGAGATGGCTGAAGTTGGGAAAGCTGACCACAACTTTTTTTCCGATTCTTGCCAGGGAATGAAGCAGCCGTGCCGGCTCGTAGACCTGCTGCAAAGTCTGGCTCAGAATAACATAGTCGAATGATCCGTCGGGGTAGTCCTCAACTTCTTCGTTGAAATCTCCTTGTAAAATCGTCAGCCCCCTGGCAATGCATTGTGCCGCCTTGTTCTGGTCATATTCGATGCCAGTCCCCCGCACACCTTTATTTGTAGTTAGCCAGGCCAGCAAGTCTCCGTTGCCGCATCCCAAATCGAGAACTTTGCAGCCGTCTTCAATCCAGGAACCGATGATCTGCAGATCATAACGCATTTTATCCGTTTCCGGCGATACCATCAAGAAATCCTCTTAAAATGTTCTGCAGGCGAATATCGGGAATCAAAAAGGCATCGTGACCGGCGTCTGCCTTGATCTCGCAAAAGCTCACATCCCGGCCGGCCCGCTTCAGGGCCTGCACCAGTTCTCTGGATTGGTAGGTTGGGTAAAGCCAGTCAGATGTGTAAGATATTACAAGATATTTGGCTTTGCTTCGGGAGAAATTACGGGCAGATTTTCCCGTTGAACCGTTGGTCAGGTCAAAATAGTCGGCGGCTTTGGTTATATAAAGCAGGGAGTTTGCGTCAAAGCGCTTGACGAATTTTGATCCCTGGTAGCGCAGATAGCTCTCCACCTCGAAATCAACACCGAATTCATAGGAAAAATCATTTTTATCCTGTAGCCTCCTGCCGAACTTACGGCGCATGGCCTCGTCCGAAAGATAGGTGACATGACCAACCATACGGGCAACAGCCAGGCCCATGCGTGGCGGGGTGCCGTCATAATAATTGCCCATGTTCCAGTGTGGATCCGCCATTATAGCCTGCCTGGCCACTTCATTGAAAGCAATGGCCATGGCGGAATGCTGCATGGTTGAAGCAATTGGGATAGCCGAGCGTACCATATACGGATAGCGGATACACCATTCGAGAACCTGCATGCCACCGACCGAACCGCCGATCACACAAAGCAGCCGGGTTATGCCAAGATGATCGATCAGCTGTTTTTGTGCCTTGACCATGTCACCAATGGTCACCATGGGAAAGTCAAGACCATAGGGTTTGCCCGTTTCCGGTTTGATCGAAGCGGGCCCGGTCGATCCCAGGCAACTGCCGAGAATATTGGAGCAGATCACAAAATATTTATTGGTATCTATTCCTTTTCCGGGTCCGACCACCGCATCCCACCAGCCCGGTTTTTTCCGCTCGCTGTCCTCTATATAATACCCTGCAGCATGTGAATCACCGGAAAAGGCGTGAGTCACCAGGATGGCATTGTCCGCGGCGGGTGACAATGTGCCGTAGGTTTCATAGGCGATGGTGACCGGTCCCAGTTTCGCACCGCTTTCCAGAACCAGAGATTCCGGCGGTTCGGCAAAGGTGAAAAATTGTTTTTCCACTATAAGAGGAGCGGATTCGGTTGCTGGAATTTCCTGATGCATGGCGATGTTGACGTTGCCTTTAGTACTGATTTTTATGATCTATATCTTAATATACAGCAGCAATACAGCTTATATACTTTTTGCCGTTTTGACCAGGGCCTGGTCGATATCGTCCCGTATGTCGTCAATATGCTCGATACCTATTGACAGCCTGATCAGGGATTCTGTTATTCCCGCGGCCTTCAGCTGCTCCGGGGAGAGTTGTGAGTGGGTTGTCGAGGCCGGATGAATGGCCAGCGACTTGGCATCTCCGACATTGGCCAGGTGAGATATCAGCTCGAGGCTCTCAATAAAAATCCGGCCCGCAGCCTGGCCTCCCCTGATACCGAAGGCAATCATGCCGCCGTAGCCGTTGTCCAGATATTTTTTGGCATTTTCATAACCGGGACAACCCGGCAGGCCAGGATAATTTACAAATTCCACCTGGGGATGATCTTGCAGATGTTCTGCAATGAGGAAAGCGTTTTCACAGTGCCGCTCCATGCGCAGCGCCAGTGTTTCGATACCCTGCAGAAAAAACCAGCAGTTGTCCGGAGATATGCAGGCGCCGAGATTTCGCAGCGGCACCAGGCGCATGCGCAGGGCGAATGCCACCGGATTCAGATCTCCAAGGTCATGGGCGTAGCGGAGACCGTGGTAGGAGGGATCCGGCTCGTTATAGAGCGCGAATCTGGAGTCGGTCCAGTCGAAATTACCGGCATCCACAACAACTCCGCCCAGAGCGGTGCCATGCCCTCCGATCCATTTTGTCAGTGAATGAACGACGACATCGGCACCATATTCAATCGGCCTGAACAGGCATGGCGGGGTGAAGGTGGAATCGACCACCAGCGGTAGGTGATGTTTTTGAGCAATGGTCGCCACCGCTTCGATATCGATCATGTTCAGACCGGGATTACCGATGGTTTCGCAATAGATCACCCGCGTCTTTTCGGTAATGGCTTTCTCGAAATTTGCCGGGTCCTCGGGATCGACCAGATGAACCTTGATGCCGAGCTGGGAGAGTATCGAGTCAAACTGTGACAGGGTGCCGCCATAGAGATTATTGGCAGAAACAACCTCATCACCCTGTCTGCAGATATTGATGATTGTGTAGAAAATCGCGGAAGTCCCCGAAGAGAGCGCCAACGCGGCAGCGCCTCCCTCAAGGGAGGCAATGCGTTGTTCCAGGATATCCTGAGTGGGGTTGCCTATTCTGGTGTAGATGTTGCCAAGTTCCTGAAGAGCAAAAAGCCTGGCGGCATGCTCCGTATCTTTAAAAACATAGGAACTGGTGCGATAAACGGGCACCGCACGTGACAGGGTTTCCCTGTCAACAGTATGACCGGCATGAAGGGCCTGGGTCTCGAATTTCATATGTCCTCTCCTGTTACATTGACTGTGTAAATTACTGCTCCTGTTTTTCCATATCCTGCTTGAGTTGATCAACGAATTCCCGGATGGAGTTTCCGCTGCCCGTTGTGGCCCCCGGATTGATTTTGAGAAGATTTTCCCATGAAGTAATGGCCCCCTGAGGGTCATTGAGATCGTAGAGAAGAACAATTCCCTTGTTGATCCGGGAAATCTCGTGGCTGGGGTCAACTTCAATAGCCTGGTTGAAAGCTTCAATGGCTTTATCCGGCTGTTTGTTGCGTCGATACATAACCCCCAGATCAGTCCAGACATCGGGATTATCCGGTTGGAACTCCAGCGACCGCTGATAGGCATTGACGGCCTTCTCGTACTGGGAGGTATCGAAGTAGAGGTTGCCCAGCTGGGCCCAGGCCTGGAAGTTCTCGGGATCGGCGGCAACATCTTCTTCCAGATGAGCTATGTGCTGGGCCTGCTCTTCGGCTATCTGTGATTGCCCGGTGACGGCCGGAGTGTCGGATGGTACGGTTTTGTAAACCGCAAAAGCGGCGCCACTGATAAATCCGGCAACAAATGCCAAAACAATATAAATAATTACAGAATCTTTCCCAGGTGCTTTCTTTGCTGGCTTTGTGTTGGACATGGGTTTTCCTTGAGTGGTAAGATGATGGATATCGTTATGTATCCCTCGTCCATTCTGTTATGCCACATTGTGGCACATCTGTGAATATATTGCATTCACAAAATGAAGAACAGTGGATAACGTGTAGCTGTAAATATTCAGGCTGATCCGTATTATTTGGCCAACCACCTGTCTGTAACTGTTTAGTACCTTACTTCCCAAAAAACGAAACATAAAACGAGAAAATGGAAACTGTCTTAAAAGACGTCAACTTACATATGTGGCCAAGGTACTTATCCAGCTCAGCTGGGTTAGAGGTAAGCACCCTGACGGGTATAAACTCCGACTCCGGGTGTGCTGCTGAATAGTTACGTGTAGCTATAATCTGTGAACTACTAATTATAGGTCGTCTTTGTCAAAAGTGTAGTGGAGCATCTAAAAAATCCAATTACATAGAGAAGAACTGTGATGCAGCCGGTTCCCGCCGACGGCTCTATCAGTTTTTGAAAAAGGGAGAAAAAAGTATGGATGTGCAAAAAGATGGGACCATTCCGGCCGCTGAGATCGATCGTGCCTGGCCGAAGACATTTGATGATCATGCCGGGGATTCTATCAAAAGCAGTATAATTCATCATCTTTTAAGTTTTCAGGGCAGAGACCCCGAACGGTCCGGACCAAATGATATCAGTAAGGCCCTGGCCTATACCATTCGCGATATCATGGTAAAAAAATGGATCGATACGCAGAAGACCTTTTATGCCAAGGAAAAGAAGAGGGTCTATTACCTTTCTCTGGAGTTCCTCATCGGCAGATCAATGGATAACTGTCTCCTCAATCTGGGAATCCGCAACGAGGTGGAGGATGCTTTGCAGAGCATGGGCTGCACTCTCGAGGAAATTCTGGAAGAGGAAGAGGATGCGGCTCTCGGTAATGGGGGTTTGGGACGTCTGGCCGCCTGCTTCATGGACTCCATTGCTACTTTGAAGATTCCGGCTTATGGCTACGGAATTCGCTATGAGTACGGACTTTTTCTGCAGCAGCTTATCGACGGTTACCAGGTCGAGAGCCCGGATAACTGGCTTCGCTATGGAACTCCCTGGGAATTTCGTCGTCATTTACCGGTATTTTCCGTGAAATTTTATGGCAAGGTGCGGACCTATAAGGACCAGAAGGGCCACAATCGCTCGGAGTGGATAGATACCAAGGATGTCATGGCCGTTCCCTGCGACATGCTGGTGCCCGGATACGGCAACGATCATGTTATCAACATGCGGCTCTGGACAGCCCGGGCTTCGAGGGAGCTGGATCTCAAATATTTCAGCAGGGGAGATTATATCGGTGCGGTCGAATCGAAGGTGAGCTCGGAGACAATATCGAAGGTACTCTATCCGCCGGATCACAATTTCGCCGGCCAGGAATTGCGGCTCAGGCAGCAATACTTTTTCGTGGCCGCTACCTTTCAGGATATTCTCAGGCGCTATCGCAAGAAGAACACGACATTCGATAAATTTCCCGACCTGGTGGCCGTGCAGTTGAATGATACCCATCCGGCCATAGCCATCCCGGAACTGATGCGGCTGCTGCTTGACGACGAGGGGCTGAGCTGGGATAAGGCCTGGGATATTTCGGTGCGGACCTTTGCCTACACCAACCATACGTTGATGCCGGAGGCCCTGGAAAAATGGAGTGTTGAGCTTATGGGGCATGTTCTCCCCCGTCATCTGGAAATTATCTACGAGATCAACAAACGTTTTCTCGATCTTATAGGTCTGAAATTTCCGGGTGACAATCATAAGCTGCAGGATATGTCGATAATCGAGGAAGGGCATGTAAAAATGGTGCGGATGGCGCATCTTGCCATTATCGGCAGCCACTCCGTCAACGGAGTGGCGGAGCTGCATACCAAGCTCCTGAAAGAAAAAATCTTTAAAAACTTCGATAATCTTTATCCCACAAAATTCAACTCGAAAACAAATGGAATAACCCCCCGCCGCTGGCTGCTGCAGTGTAATCCCAAACTGGCGGAGCTGATCAGCAGTCGCATAGGCGAGGGCTGGATCACAGACCTCAATAAACTGCACGCCATAGAAGGATATGTCGAGGATAAGCAGTTTCGCTCAACCTGGGAAAAGGTGAAGCTGGACAACAAGGCTCGTCTGGCTGAATATATCAATGAAAAATGCTTAATCACGGTGCAGCCGGAAACCATGTTCGATGTGCAGGTAAAAAGAATTCACGAGTATAAACGACAGCTGCTCAACGCCCTGCATGTGATTCATCTTTATCAGAGGCTGGTGCGCCGAGCTGATGATGAGACTCCTGCGCGCACCGTCATCTTTGCCGGAAAAGCGGCGCCGACGTATTGGAAGGCCAAGAGAATTATCAAGCTTATTACCTCCATAGCGGCAATGGTCAATCATGATCCCCGTATAAAAAACAAACTCAAAGTAGTCTTTCTACCTAATTATAATGTATCCCAGGCAGAGATCATTATGCCGGCCGCGGACCTGTCTGAACAGATTTCCACTGCCGGAACCGAGGCTTCCGGTACCGGTAATATGAAATTTTCACTCAACGGGGCATTGACCATCGGAACACTCGATGGCGCCAACATCGAGATCCGTGAAGAGGTGGGCGTTGAAAACTTTTTCATTTTCGGCCTGAATGCCGATGAAGCCGAATATGAACGGCTCAATCCGGGTCGCACTCCACACGAAATCTGCGAACATCGTCCGGATATCGGAGCGGTCATCGAAGCCTTGAGCAACGGCGTCTTCAGCGGAGGAGACAGGGAGCTTTTCAAGCCATTGGTGGATTCGCTGCTCGATAAACACGATCCATATCTGGTCATGCGGGATTTTGAATCCTATCTGGAATGCCAGGAAAAGGTCGAGACCGCCTTTCTGGACAGGGAGAACTGGACCAGAAAAGCCATCCTCAATGTTGCCGGGATGGGGAAATTTTCAACGGATCGGACGATACGCCAGTATGCTGAAGAAATCTGGGGCGTACCACTGGAGGGATAGCGGAGAGGGTGACTGAAAGATATTGCACCCTTATCTTTAGAATGCTATACACGTATCTCCGGTTGAGGGTCCTGCCGGGCCATGGCCCAGCTGCGCCAGACTTTAGATACGAGCAAAAAAAAAGCGGGCTGCAAACATGATTGTTTGCAGCCCGCTTTATGAATGGAGGCGGCGATCAGAGTCGAACTGATGAATAATGGTTTTGCAGACCACTGCCTTAGCCACTTGGCTACGCCGCCATGATATTGCGTTTGTGAAGCCACTCTTATAACATACTTTACTTTTTTGACAAGAGGAAAAATAACCACAATGGACATGAAAATCAATTCGCTTGCCAAGCAGAACAAAATTATGCTTGGCGAGTTTGAGCAGCTGCTTGGCTATCGCTTTACAGATCTGCGCCTGTTGCAAAAAGCATTGATTCATTCTTCCTTCGCTTTTGAACAGTCGCAGGTGTGTAAAAATAACGAGACCCTCGAATTTTTAGGAGATGCCGTTCTCGACCTTGCGGTCGGCCACCTACTCTTTCATCTCTTTCCGGGAATGAGAGAAGGTGAGCTCACTAAAATTCGGGCAGCGCTGGTCAATGAAACCCATCTTGCCGCAATGGCCAGGGATGTCGAACTTGGCAGGTTTCTTTATCTGGGCAAGGGCGAGGAAGCCTCCAACGGCAGAAATAAATCTTCCATTCTGTCCTGCGCCTACGAAGCGGTGATCGGTGCCATTTTCGAAGACAGCGGCTACGATACCGTCACCGAGGTTGTCGAGAGATTCTTTGTCCCGGCAATCACGGAAAACAAAGAAGAGCTGCTCATGGGTGATGCCAAGAGTACGTTGCAGGAGAGACTCCAGGAAAAATATAACGAGGCGCCTCAATACCGTCTTGACGGAGAGGAGGGGCCATCGCACCAGAAAATATTTACTGTTGCGGTAGTTTTCAGAGATGTGGTGTTGGGAACAGGGTCGGCCGGATCAAAAAAGGATGCGGAACAGAAAGCGGCGGCGGCCGCTCTTCAAAATGATTTCGGCATTTGCACTTGATAACCTCATAAAAAGTTGCCGCGAAGCTCTAAGATGGCTAGATAAAAAGTTCGATATACGAGGAGCAGTGTTTTTAGCAGGCCTTCGACAATACAGGTAGTATGTCGAAGGCCTGCTAAAAACCTTGCAACGCGGGAGATCGGGCTTTTTACGACGCCATCACATTTAAACATTATGCCTTTTGTTATTCCATACTTTATTCCTCATCAGGGATGCCCTCATCAATGCCTGTTTTGCAATCAAAACTCGATTACCGGCAAAAACAGAGGTTGTGGAGATGTGAAAAAGGAGATTGAGGATACCATTACCCTCTGGAGCAGTTACCAAAGGAAAAAAGAACCGGTCCAGTTTGCTTTCTATGGAGGCAGTTTTACCTGTCTTCCTGTGGAGCAGCAGATTGCCATGCTGGAGACGGTGCGGCAGAATACGAAGGTCGACCTGATACGTCTCTCCACCAGGCCTGATTGCATTGACAAACACATCTGCGATATTCTCAGGGAGTATGGTGTCGGTATTGTCGAACTGGGGGTCCAGTCTCTTGATGATGAGGTGCTTTCCGCTTCCCTGCGGGGCCACAATGCTCAGGCTTGTGTTGGAGCCGTCACTCATCTGAGAGAAGCAGGGATGCAAATCGGCATTCAACTGATGCCGGGACTGCCTCGGGAAAGCAGGACCTCTTTTTTGAGAACTGTGAGCAAAGTAATAGATCTGCGGCCCGATTTTGTCAGGATATACCCGGCGCTTGTGCTCGAAGATTCCGGACTTGCGGTGCTCTATCAGAGGGGCAGGTATCAGCCGCTGACTCTTGATATGGCGGTTATTCTGACAGCCCGAGCCCGCGGATTGTTTCTCGATGCCGGTATCGGCGTGGTGCGTATGGGACTGCAGCCTTCACCGTCTTTAAAAGAGAGTATTGTCACAGGACCCTATCATCCTGCCTTCGGCGAGCTGGTTCTTGCCAGAGAATGGTTAATGAGGGTGCGGCGGCTCCTCTTGAAGTTTCCGGAGCAGAAGATGCAGGTGACCATATCCACCAGGGACCTGTCATCGTTTAATGGTCCAAGAAAATCAAACAGGCTGCGCTTGCAGGAACTCGGTCTGGATGAGAGATTGGAAGTGAAGGTGGATAAAAATATGGAACGGGGAAAAATGCATTATGTTGTCTGTTAATCAGCTCGATACCCGCTACGGCAAAAAACACCTGTTTAAAAATATATCGGCCCGGGTCCATCAGGGCAACCGTATAGGTCTGGTCGGAGTGAATGGTGCCGGAAAATCGACCCTATTAAAGATAATGGCCGGAGAAATGGAAACAGACGACGGCGTGGTCAGCCGTTCGAAACATTTTACAGTTTCCTATCTTCCCCAGGAAAGCAGTGCCATTATCTCCGATAACAGCCTGTATGATGAGGCCAAAACCGCCTTCTCCGAACTCCTGGAACTGCAGCGGGAAGCCGAAGAAATGAACGGCAAGCTGGCCGCCGCGGCACCTGAATCGGGGGAGTTTCAAGCACTTTTGCAGAGGCAGGGCGAGCTTCAGCACCGCTTGGACGGCAGTGATATTTATGCCATCCAGGGAAAAATCGAGAAAGTACTGCACGGCCTGGGATTCAAGAGTGAGGATATGGATGCTCCTGTTTCCTCCTTCTCCGGGGGCTGGATAATGCGCCTGATGCTTGCCAAAATGCTGCTCGAGGCCCCCTCGTTGCTGTTGCTTGATGAGCCTACCAACCATCTTGATCTTGATTCACTGACCTGGGTCGAGGATTTTCTGAAAAACTATCAGGGATCGATGATCATAATTTCCCATGACCGGACCTTCCTCGATAAAACCACCAATATGACCTGGGAAATAAGCCTCGGCAATCTCACGGTTTACAAGGGAAATTACTCCTATTACCTCGAGGAGAAAAAAGAGCGGCAGCAGATAGAAAAAGCCTCCTACGACAACCAGCAGGCCAAGATTCGGCAGACCATGCGGTTTGTTGAAAGGTTCCGGGCCAAATCAACAAAGGCCAAGCAGGTTCAGAGCAGGGTTAAACAGCTGGAAAAGATGGATGTGCTGGAAATTGCCGAAAACGAGCAGCAGATCAGATTCTCTTTTCCTCCGGCACCGCCGTCCGGCAAGGACGTACTCTTCGTCGAGGGGCTCGGCAAGAGATATGACGACAAGACGGTCTTCCGGGATGTTAATATTTTTCTGCAGCGCGGCGACAAGGTGGCAGTGGTCGGTGTTAACGGGGCCGGCAAATCGACCCTGCTGCGTATCCTCGCCGGTCAGCTCGATTATGATGAGGGAGAGATAAAATATGGTGCCAATGTCAAACGCTCCTATTTCGGTCAGCATCAGGCCAGGGAGCTGAATCCCGAATTTACGGCACTGGAGACCATGGCAACCAGCGGCGAGGAGATGACCGTTACCCGGACACGCTCGTTGCTCGGCGCTTTCCTTTTTCAGGGAGATGATGTCGACAAGAAGGTGTCGGTTCTTTCAGGCGGCGAGAAGAGCAGGCTGGCGCTAGCCACCATGATCGCTAAACCTGCCAACTGCATGCTGCTCGATGAACCGACCAACCATCTCGATATGAGTTCGCAGGAGGTACTTCAGGAAGCGATGCAGCAGTATGACGGAACCGTTGTGGTGGTTTCGCATAACCGCTATTTTCTCGACAGCTTCATCAACAAGGTGATTGTCGTCAAGGATGGCGGAGTAATACTTCATCAGGGCAATGTCGCTGAATACCTTGACAGGCAGGCCAGGGAGCGGGGAGAGCAGCAGGCGGCGCAGAACGGTGCCGCGCAAAAAACTTCCGGCGGAGAAGAGAACGACGGAATCAGCAGGAAGGAACAGCGTAAACTCGAGGCGCAGAAGAGACAGGAACGCAGCCGCAGGCTGGGCCCGTGGTCCAAAAAGCTTTCAGAAGCTGAAACGCAGGTTGAGAGGCTGGAGAAACTCCAGGAAAAACTCGAAGAGAAAATGGCGGATCCCGATCTCTACAAGAATGAAGACGCCTGGTCTGCCACCAGCAGGGAATACGAGGACTGCAAGCGCCGGTTGCAGCGTTGGTATGAGCGCTGGGAGGAGGCGCAGACAAAAATCGATGAACTGGATGCCGCGTTGGAAGAGAGCTGAAACGGTATATGAAGGACTAGTAAGCTAGATCACGCCTGGTAAATCGAGCTTTTTCCAGATTTAGGGGCAGCACCATAATGCCGCTTTGGATATCTTTTTAACCAGGTTGGATGTTATCCCTCCCTGTTGTCCCAGAATGCCTTTGGTCTCTTTATGGGCATGCAGGCCGATAGCCACGGCAGCATAAAGTCCACTGTTTTTCTCAGCGAGAATGGTGTTTGCCGTCGACATTCCCCAGCTGCTTTTTCTTTGAATTCGCTCTTCTGCGACACCATGGGAAAGCAGTACATCCGCAGCCTGATCGAGAATCTTTTCGGCATCTGCCTTGGGGCCCGATGTTACATGAAAGACCGTTGCTCCATGCTGCCTGGCCCTGCTGAGAATATAACCGACATGGTCGGCTGCCCGTAAAGACTCTTCCGAGCCATCAACACAGAGCAGCACATTTTTTCTTCCTTCCTCCGGCTCGCTGCAGATCCATAAGGGGCAGTTCAGGGAAGTTTCCTGGATCAGAGCCTGAGCGATCTCGTCTCCCGGTCGTTCATAAAGCCATTGCAAGGCATAGGTGGCACGGCGTCCGAGGATAATGGCATCATAGAGACCTTGCCTTCCTTCGCTCAGAATATCCCTTACTTTACCGTAACGTTCCCTTACGCTTTTGGTTTTCACCTGCTCTATTGTCACCTGATTGCCTTCCAGGTATCTTCTCGCCTTATCCAGTGCCTTTTTGGCCCCGACGGTCAGGTCTCCGCTGATATTTTTTTCTCCAGGTCCCTCCCACATCTTCATAAGCGACTGTGAACCATCACTGCTGTCCAGTCGGGATATATGAAAGAGGGTGACATTGCAGCTGCCGCTGTCCTCAAAAAATGAGTTGAAAAAGCGGACACCGTAGAGATTCTCCGTATCTGAACTGATATTGATCAGGAAATGAAGATTCATTGCCTCTCCTGTCTTTGTTTCTATCCGGTTGTAGATAATTCGCCCGAGTATTGAAGAGAACTTGGCAGTTGTTATCTATTCTCACCAAAAGGGGAAAAATGGATTGTCCAATCACCGGTACTTTCTTCTTGATTATTATAACCTGCGAATGTCCCCCAGTAACTGAAAGCGAAGGATGCACTGTTTGGAGGTGCCGTGGGCACATTACGCAGACTGAGAAATTCCGGTATATATTTCCTGTAGCCTATTGCCGGGCTGATGTCGTTAGAGCTGATCACCGTGTCGTTTTCGTCCAGATAGTTGATGAAGAAACGGAAGTTTTCAACTAAAGGAAAGGATTGGATGATGTAGTTATCTATCTGTAATTCACCTGTCACAATATATGAATCGCCTTCCTGTTTGACGTTGTATAAAATTCTCAAATCGTTTGTTTGCCATTTCCCGGGTGACGAAACCGTTTCAACAGCTGGCAGGACATGTTCATCAACTACCCTTTTTCCGATGTTTGATTGGTGTCCTGCGCAGGCGGAGAATATAACCGGGAACAGAAGAAAAAGTATTGATTTAGAGAAGATGTCATATTTTCTCTGCATTTTATCCCTCATTTTGTTGAAGTTGGTGCGAGCATTGAACCTGTTAAAGATGAGAATTATAATGCACATCTCAATTCACGCTCATGATTAACCGGAGAGTGCACAACCAGACGTGGTTCATGGTAAAAACGGGGTTATTTCCTCTTCGTATTTCAAAATAACCTTGTAACCGTTTCTGTTTAGGGCATCAATGGCCTTTTGACCGTCATTTTCAGGTATCCGCATTACCAGTTGATATACACCATTGTGCTCTTTTTCAGGCCAGGAGAACAGGCTCTGGATGTTGATCTCTTCTTTTCTGAGTATTTCCGAAACCTCGGCCAGTGAGCCGATACTGTCTTTAACCATAACCCCGAGGCGGACACTGTCGTCGCTGATGCCGATGGCACTGAGCAAAACTCCCATGACATCCGTACTGGTTATAATGCCGACAAGATGATCATCCTCCATAACCGGCAGGGCATTGATGTCATTCTCCTGCATGATCAGGGCGGCGCGCTCGATGGTGGTGCCCGGAGAAATGGTGATAACAGTTTTGATCATGACCATTTCGACCAATACCTGCTGCAGCAGGTAATTGAGTTCGTGATTGCTGAGTGAGGTAGCAGGGGATGCCCAGTACTGCTTAAGATCTCTGTCGGAGAGTATGCCCACGAGTTTGCCGCTGTCGTTAATGACTGGTAAGTGATCAATTTTTTTCTTTTTGATCAGGATACTTGCATCTTCCAGACTGGTACTGGGAGATACGGTAATCAAATCGGTATGCATTATTCTGCCAACGTACATGTGGTGTGCCTCCGGTAGTTTTAAAAAAAAGCTGATAAGTGACAAAAAATCGCAATCGAACTCCCAGACGGAGATCGGACCTTCTACGACGCCATCCACGATAATACCAAAAACTCCAATAGAATGGTTTCTACTGAAATTGTAATTTATAGTATAAGTATAAATTTCGAATTCTGTAAGGATAATATCATATTATATCTTTTTTATTGTTGATGGTCCGCCAAATCGCGATTCAACTGCGCCCAGTATAAAGAACTTCTCGAAGTCGGAGTTTATGCCCGTACGGGTGCTTATCGCAGAGCCCATCTCGGCGCATCAAACAAGGTTTTGTATGAATAAACACACGTAAATCAGCCGAGATATCGGAATGAGAGGATGTTCTTTTTTTTCTGTAGCAGAAGCAATGGAAGAAGTGTACTGATCAGGGGCAGAGGGATTTCTGTAACGTACCAAAATGATCACCAATATCAAAAATAAGTGAAAAAACCTCTGGGGCGCCGGTTCTGCTTTTGTCGCTTTATCACTGGGTAAACAGGGGGATTGGTTTGAAAAAATGCTTGCTACAAGTGGGGAAATCAGAGTAAGTATTTTGTTTTATTTTGCGAGTAGTTGCATCTCTTTCCCGTAAATAACAATCGCAGTTTGAGATGTACATATCATGCAGTCTGGAATGTCATGTTTCCGGTATGTCTGTTATTCCCTCGCTTTAACAATAGATATGAGGAGTTGAAGTAACGACTATGAAAGATAATATGTTCTGGATGTCCGGCAACGAAGCAATTGCTCTTGGGGCCTTTGAGGCGGGAGTTACCGTTGCATCGGGTTATCCAGGGACTCCGTCAACGGAGATAATGGAGAACCTTTGCCGCTATGAAGGTGTATATACCGAATGGGCTCCCAATGAAAAAGTTGGTCTCGAGGTAGCAATCGGCGCCTCCTTTGCCGGTGCCCGTGCGCTGGCCACCATGAAGCATGTCGGCGTCAATGTCGCCGCAGACCCGCTGTTTACCGCTTCGTATACCGGTGGACGGGGAGGGCTGGTGATCATAACGGCCGATGACCCTGAAATGCATTCCTCTCAGAACGAGCAGGACAACAGGAATTATGCCTTTGCCGCAAAGCTGCCGATGCTGGAACCCTCCGATCCCGCCGAGGCCAAAGCGTTTATGGGGTATGCCTACCAGCTCAGTGAGGAGTTGGATACCCCGGTTTTTATGCGGATAACCACCCGGATTGCCCATGTGAAGGGAATCGTGGAAAAGGGCGAGAGGATAAACCCTCCGGTTGGAGTGGGCATTGAAAAGGTGCCCGCCAAATTTGTCATGCTTCCGGGCAATGCCAAAAAAAGGCGGGTGGCTGTCGAAGAACGGATGATTAAATGCCGGGAAATAGCTGAGGAAGCACCCTATAACGTTATTGAAGAAGGTGACACCAGAAGAGGCTTCATCACCTCCGGTGTTTCCTACCTCTATGTCAAGGAGGCCTTTCCCGATGCCGCTGTCCTCAAGCTCGGCATGTGCTGGCCCCTGCCGGAGAAAATGATCCGGCGCTTTGCCGACAGCGTCGACGAACTCGTCATCGTGGAAGAGCTTGATCCATTTCTTGAGATGCACGTCAAAGCCATGGGCATCGCCTGCACAGGAAAAGACCTGATTCCTGCACAGGGGGAGTTGAATACCTCGATAGTGCGCAATGCCATCGAGCAAACTACCGGACCGGAGCTTTTCCAAGCTCCGCAGCTGCCCATGCGGCCGCCCAACATGTGCGCCGGCTGCCCGCATCGGGGCATATTCTTCAACCTCTCCAGAATGAAGCTGTTCGTCTCCGGCGATATCGGCTGCTATACCCTGGGCTTTCTGCCGCCGCTCTCCGCCATGGACTCCACGGTGTGCATGGGGGCTTCGGTGTCCATAGCTCATGGCATGGCCAAGGCACTTGGTGAGGGGGCGCACGATAAAGTTGTCTCGGTGATTGGGGATTCCACCTTCATCCACTCGGGCATCACCGGGCTGATCAACTCGGTGTATAACAACTCGGCTTCTACCCTCATCATTCTGGATAACAGAATCACCGCAATGACGGGACAGCAGCCTAACCCCACTTCGGGCACCGGCATAAAAGGAGAAGCGGCCCACTCCATCGATCTGGAGGCCCTGTGCCGCTCGGTTGGAGTTCGTCACGTTTATGTGGTCGATCCCCATGACGTTCCGGGAACAAGGAAGGTGCTCAAAGAGGCCGTTGCCCTGGAAGAGATGTCCGTTGTAATCTCCCAGGCACCGTGCGTGCTATTGCCGGAGATGAAGTTGAAAAAGCCGGTTTCCTACTTTACCAATCAGGAGAACTGTGTCGGCTGCATGGCCTGCATCAGGCTGGGCTGTCCGGCCATAAGCTGGACTCCTTTCGCTGAAGGCGAGGCGGAAGAACGGGGATATAAAAAGAAACAAAAAGGGATTTCAAAAATAGATGAAATATTGTGCAATGACTGCGGCCAGTGTGCCTCACTGTGTAAGTTTCATGCCATCACTCGGGGGGAGGAATAATGGATAAGCAAGGCAACATCCTCTTCTCAGGGGTCGGCGGACAGGGAATTTTGCTGGCCAGTGAAATAACGGCCTACAGTCTTCTTGCCGCCGGATTCGACGCCAAAAAAAGTGAAGTTCACGGCATGGCGCAGCGCGGCGGCTCGGTTACCGCCCAGCTGCGCTACGGCAGCAAGGTTTATTCGCCGCTGATTGAACCGGGCAAGGCCGATATTCTGATGGCTTTCGAAATGATGGAGGCGGCCCGCTACCTCCCTTATCTGCACAGGGGCAGCAAGGTTATCGTCAATACTCAGAAAATACTGCCGCCCTCTGTGGCTACCGGACAGACGACCTATCCCGACAATGTTCTCGATGTGCTGGCTGAGTATGATATTTCCGTAATCACCGTAGATGCCCTCGATATAGCCAGGGAAGTGGGCGAGGTAAAAACCGTCAATGTGGTCATGGTGGGTGCCCTGTCGCCATATCTGCCCATAGATCCGTCTGTTTGTATTGAGGTTATTGAAAATCGGGTTCCGGAGCGGTTTCGGGAAGTTAATCTAAAGGCCTTTGCCGCAGGCAGAAAGGCCGGTGTGTAAGGGGGAGAAGTTATGTCGGCACTCTATTGGGAAGAAGAGATAGAAACTCTGCCACGGGTAGGCCTCGAGTCCATCCAGCTAAAGCGGCTTCAGCATCTTGTCGCCAGGGTCTACAAGACGGTAAAGCCCTATCGCGACAAAATGGAGAAGAAGGGGATCAGGCCGGAGGATATCCAAAGCCTCGACGATCTGCGGAAGCTGCCTTTCACCGTGAAGGAAGATCTGCGCGACAATTATCCCTTCGGCATGTTTACAGTGCCCATGGACCAGGTGGTCAGGGTGCATGCCTCATCGGGCACCACGGGCAAGCCCACGGTGGTAGGATATACCTGGAAAGATATCGAGCTGTGGGCCTCGATTATGGCCCGGGCGCTTACCTGTGCCGGCGCTGACAAAAACGATATGGTGCATAATGCCTATGGTTACGGTCTTTTCACCGGTGGTCTCGGAGTCCATTACGGTGCAGAAAAGATGGGAGCCACAGTCATTCCCGTCTCCGGTGGCAATACCAAGAGACAGATTACAATCATGAAGGATTTCGGTTCGACGGTATTGCTTTCCACCCCATCCTATGCGCTCAACCTTGCCGATGCCATGGATGAGATGCAGGTTGACCGCACTAAACTGTCGCTCAGGGTCGGTATTTTCGGAGCCGAACCCTGGAGTGAGAATATGCGCGAGGAGGTGGAGAACAAGCTCAACCTCAAGGCCGTGGATATTTACGGACTTTCCGAGGTCATGGGGCCGGGAGTGGCAATGGAGTGTTTGCAGACCACCAGGGGCATGCATGTCTTTGAAGATCACTTCCTGCCGGAAATAATAGATCCGGAAACCGGAGAGGTACTGCCACCCGGCGAGCAGGGCGAACTCGTCTTCACCACGCTGACCAAGGAGGCATTTCCCATTATCCGCTACAGAACCAAAGATATCTCCCGCCTTATTTATGATACCTGCGAATGCGGCAGGACCCTGGTGCGTATGGAGAAGGTGACCGGCAGAACCGATGACATGCTGATCATCCGTGGCGTCAATGTTTTTCCCTCACAGGTTGAGCATGTTCTTATGGGCATTGATGGTGTTGAGCCGCACTACCAGATCATTGTCGAACGGCAGGACAATCTCGACACCATGCTGGTTCAGGTCGAGGTCAGCACCAAAATTTTCTCCGATGAAATTCGTGTCCTGGAAAAACTGAGCGCAAGAATCCAGGCCGAGATCAAGGACATGCTTGGAGTGACCTGCAAGGTTAAACTGGTAGAACCGAGAACCATACAGCGAAGTGAGGGCAAAGCCCAGCGGGTAATCGATAATCGCAAAATCTGATCATGGAGGGTGGAATGAAAGTTGAACAGATTGCAATTTTTCTAGAGAACAAATCGGGGCGTCTGTCGGAAATTACCGGAGTTCTGGCAGATAACGGTATTAATATCAGGTCGCTCTCGCTAGCGGACACCGCCGATTTTGGCATATTACGTCTGATTGTCGATAAAGTGGAAGAGGCTGAAAAGGTATTGAAGAACGGTGGTTTCACTGTCGGCAGAACCAACGTCATTGCCGTGGAAGTCCCGGACAAGGTAGGCGGTCTGGCCTCAGTTTTGAAGATTATCGAAGCAGCTCAACTCAATGTTGAATATATGTATGCCTTCGTTAATAAAAGCGGGGAGAATGCGGTCATGATTTTTCGCTTTGAGGATGTTGATGAAGCTCTTGAGGTGCTGCAGAATAAAGGTATCACCACCTTGTCCGGCGCCCAGATCTGCGAACTGTGAAAGATATCCGGCACAGAAAAAACGGTTGTATTTAGCCAGCGGAGCTGGACTCTTGTCAATATCTTGAGGGGCATAAGTACCTTGGCAGTGAATATAAGCCCTTTGAAAAGAGTTTCCGTTTTCTTGTTTTATGTCGGCTTAATTGAGTGAGGTACTAACGCCGGTAAAAGGCAAGCAAGTACCTTGCATGCATATCCAACTTTAAGTTTTTAAATACATTTCTACTTTCTGTTTTTTGCACCCCTCAAGGGGGTACTGAACTGAGTGACAGAAGTTTAGGAGTAAGGTACTAACCCAGCTGAGCTGACCTTGGCAGTATGTGTAAGTTGACGGCTTTAGAGACTGTTTCCATTTTCTTGTTTTATGTGTCGGCTTTCGGGGAGTAAGGTACTAATATTGTGAGAGGGCAGGGACTGGGGTTTTTAGCCTGATCACAAGTAAATGGAGGGGAAAATATGAAAAGATCGGTTTCCAAGATAGCGGTTGTACTGCTGTCATGCATTGCGCTTTGCGGCGTAGCTTCGGCCAATACCCTGAAGATAGGGGCAATTCTGTCCGTGAGCGGCCCAACGGCTTTTCTAGGAGTTCCTGAGGCTAATACCCTGGAGATGCTGGTTGAGTCCATCAATGCCAGGGGAGGCATCAATGGTGAGATGATCGAACTGATCATCAAGGATAGCGCTGGACAGAAAGAGAAGGCGGTTTCATATGCCAAACAGCTTATAGAAGAGGAAAAGGTCTTTGCCATTCTAGGACCCACCAGAACAGGTTCCACCATGGCCATAAAAGGGTTGTGCGAAAAATCGGAAACGCTGCTGATTTCCTGCGCCTCCAGCAAAATGATCGTCGATCCGGTAGCCCGCTTTGTTTATAAATCACCTCAGAACGACAGCCTGGCGGTTCGCAAGATTCTTGAGCACATGCAGAAGAATAATATCTCCAAAATCGGTGTAGCGGCAGGCGGTACAGGGTTCGGTAAATTGGGCAAGATGTTCACCGAAGAACTGGCCCCGGAATATGGCATCACCGTAATTTCCAGCGAAGTATATGCCCCCAATGTGACGGATCTGTCGTCGCTGGTGGCCAAGTGGAAGGGCACAGGGGAAATTGAGGCCGTCATCAACTGGTCGATTGTCCCTGCGCAGACCATTCTTGCCAAAAATATGCGACAGGCAAATTGGGATGTGCCGCTCTATCTCAGTCATGGCTTCGGTAATATAAAATATGTCGAAGTCGGCGGCAAGGCCATGGAAGGGGTGATCTTTCCGGCGGGGCGCCTGTTGATCGCCGAGACCCTGGATGATTCCAATCCACAAAAAAAGGTCCTGGTGGAGTATAAGCAAGACTATGAGGCTAAATTCAGCGAACCGGTCAGTACATTCGGTGGACATGCCTATGATGCCATGATGATATTGGTGCAGGCGCTTGAGGAAGTTGGTGTTGCCGATAAAATGAAGGTACGCGAAAATATTGAGAACATGTCCTTTGTCGGCACCGGTGGAATTTTCCAGTTCACTCCTGAGGATCATAGCGGTCTGGATATAAATGCTTTTGAAATGATGACGGTGAAAGACGGCAAGTTCGTTCAATACCGGGAAAATTAAGTCATCCTCACCTCCTGAACCAGGGCCGGGTTTGAACCCGGCCCTTTTTTTGTCGGATAACTGGATGATGATGGCGTCGCAATAAGCACCCGGACGGGCATAAACTCCGACTTCGAGAAAGCCGGATCCCCCGCGTTGCAGGTTTTTGGCAGGACTTCGGCATACTTCCTGTCTTGTCGAAGGCCTGCCAAAAACCTGATCCTTGTATATCGAACTTTTTATCCATCCATCTGACATCGTGGCTACTTTTTAGGAGATTATCAGATGACCGGAAACCATTTTTTTTCTGAGATCTTTTTGCTTAATTACAACTGGTGTCTTAGGGATTCTCCTCACCTGCCTTTTGCAGGAAAAAATTCCGGAAAAGGGGATACTGTAAGGTCCCGAACCGCGTGTTATTTATGACAGTCGAACTTTTCATTCAATACGTCTTTGCCGGTATCACCTATGGGGCAATCTATGCCATTGTCGCCATAGGTTTCAACATCATCTACAATACCACCGGTATCATCAATTTTGCCCAGGGAGAATTTGTCATGCTGGGCGGTATGATATCGATAAGTCTGCTCGAATATATGAGCCTGCCGGCGGCAATCTGTGGTGCGGTCGTCGTAACCGTGATCATAGGCGCACTGATTGAAATGGTCTTTATCCGCTGGTTGGAGAGCCCCAGTGTCCTGCGTTTGATCATTATCACCATCGGGGTTTCCATCCTGATCCGCGAGGTTGCTCTGCATATCTGGGGAGAAGGGGTGCGGTCGCTGCCCTATTTTATCGGCGATGAAATTACCAGCGTGGAGATTGCCGGAGCTCATGTATCGCCTCAGGTTTTTTGGGTTTTGGCTACCTGTACCGCCATGATGCTGTTGCTGGGCGTATTTTTCAAGGCGACCTCGGTGGGGCGTGAAATGCGCGCCTGTGCCTCCAATAGAACCGCCGCCGTACTCTGCGGCATAAATACCAAAAATATGGTGACCCTCTCTTTTATGGTGAGTGCGGGGATGGGGGCGCTGGCGGGGAGTGTCATGTCGCCCATTACCTATTCGCAATACAACATAGGAACAGAATTGGCCATAAAAGGATTTACCGTCGCCATTCTCGGCGGACTGGGAAGCTCTGGCGGAGCGGTGATTGCCGGACTCCTCTTGGGGATCATCGAGGCCTTCTCTGTATCGGTGCTCCCTCTTGCCTTTCAGGAAGCCATCTCCATCAGCATATTGCTGCTGATACTTTTTGTTCGCCCGCATGGTTTGTTTGGTTCCAAAGACGCCGCCGGTCTGAAAGAATTTTGATGTTATGAAAAAATATCTGCCATTAATACCACTTGCAGTCTTTGTTATCTGTGTCCAGCTTCTGACCAGCTGGACAGATACCCTGTATTATCTCACCCAGATGACCATGTCCGCCTACTATAGTCTGCTGGTAATCGGCCTCTGTGTGGTTATGGGATATGCCGGCCAGATATCCCTGGGCCATGCCGGATTTTTTGCAATCGGCGGCTATCTCTCCGCGGCGCTGACCACCAGCAACCTTCTTGAATATAAAGATACAGCGCTGCTGCGTACCTTGGATTCTCTGGGATTTCTCAAGGAGAATCAGGACATATACGGCGACATGGTGGTGGCGGTGAGTCCCGGGATTGCCTGTATCGCTGCGGTAAGCATCGCTGCATTGCTTGCTTTATTTATCGGCATTCCGGCTCTCAAACTCAAGGGCCATTACCTGGCCATGGCGACGCTGGGATTCGGCATCATCATCTATCGAATTGTTCTGGCTACGGGATATTTCGGAGAAGCCGACGGCATTTCCGAAGTTCCGCCTTTTCCGCTTTTCGGTAATCTCGCGGTGAGCGGTGATTTCACCACAAGGGTTGAGAATTACTATATTGCCTGGGTTCTGGTAGGCATTGGCATGGTGCTTCTCGTTAATCTTATCAATTCCAGAGCAGGACGAGCTTTGCGTGCCATTCACGGCGCCGAGGATGCCGCTGATTCCATGGGTGTGGATACGGCACGATATAAGCTCAATATCTTTATTCTCTCTGCCGTATTTGCGGCAGTGGCGGGCGTGTTTATGACCCATTACAACGGCAGCATCGGTCCTTCCGAAGCCGGGGTCATGAAATCCGTAAGGTATGTCGCCATTGTCGCGGTGGGAGGGATGGCCCATCTCTGGGGGGCGCTGATAATGGCGGTGATTCTCAATTTTCTCTCTCTGCGCGGAGTTTTCGGCAGCTATGATGATGCGGTCTTCGGGGTAATTCTGATTGTAATCATGCTTTTTGCACCTAATGGTCTGCTGCGCATCAACCTCAAAGAGAAAACGGCAAAGATTTTCGCCCGGGTAAATTCCACCGGAAAGGAGGCGTAGAGATGGCGCTACTACGGATTTCACACGCCCATAGACATTTTGGCGGATTGAAGGCTGTGAACGACGTCTCCTTTGCGGTTGAGGAAGGCAGTATAACTGCGGTTATCGGACCAAACGGGGCAGGTAAGACCACTCTGTTCAACCTGATTGCAGGTTCACTGTCCGTTACCTCCGGCGGCATCCTGTTTAAAGACACGGAGCTTACCGGAAAAAAGCCATATCAGGTTGCCGCCCTCGGAGTTGCCAGAACCTTTCAGAATATTAAGATGTTCAATGGCATGACAGCCCTTGAAAATGTTATGGTGGGCAGGCATGTGCAGAGCAAGGCAGGTTTTCTCGCTTCGATGTTTCATATGCCATGGATCGTCAAAGAGGAAAAAGAGATTCACAGAAAATCCATGGAACTTCTTGAATTTCTTGAAATCGATCAATATGCCGATGTAGAGGCTACCAGCCTGGCTTTCGGACTGCAGCGGGCGGTTGAACTGGCCCGGGCACTAGCTCTGGATCCCGCTCTGATTCTGCTCGATGAACCGGCTGCCGGGCTCAATATATATGAAACCGCCGAGGTCGGCAGGCTGATCACCAAAATTAGGGAACTGGGCGTTACGGTATTGCTTGTTGAGCATGATATGTCCCTGGTCATGGACATTTCCGATGAAATTGTTGTCCTGAGTTTCGGCGAGAAAATAGCGGAAGGGTTGCCAACTGATATCCAGAAGGATCCTGAGGTTATAAAAGTATACCTTGGCGACTAGATGATCCCATATAATTTTAGGAAAAGGCTATTGGTGTGATATGCTGAAAATACGAAACCTTGAATCAGGTTACGGCAAACTGAAGGTTCTCAAACATATTTCCATGCATGTCGACACCGGAGAGATCGTCACCATCATCGGCGCCAATGGCGCCGGGAAAACTACACTTCTCTCCATTATTTCCGGACTTGTCAAGGCAAACAGCGGCGAGATGATCTTTGACGGCAGCAATATCAGCGGTCTCGCTCCATCGAAAATCCCCGCACTGGGTTGCGTAATGGTGCCGGAGGGGCGTCAGGTTTTCGCCACAATGACGGTTGAAGAAAATCTGATCCTGGGAGGGCATGTCCTGCGGAAGGGGGGTAAAAAGGCATTGCTGGAGCAGCTTGATCATCAATACCAGCTCTTTCCTGTCCTCAGGGAGAGGCGGGATCAGCTTGCCGGAACCCTGTCGGGCGGTGAACAGCAGATGCTGGCAATGGGCAGGGCCTTGATGTCAAAACCATCCCTGGTGATGATGGATGAACCCTCCACCGGCCTGGCTCCGCTGATCGTCAAAGAGATATTTCAGATAATTGAAAGACTCCGCGATGAAGGCAATACGGTCCTGCTCGTTGAACAGAATGCCAAGGCGGCTCTGGCCATCGCCGACCGCGGCTATGTTCTTGAAACCGGGAAGGTCATTGCCCAGGGTGCAGCCGAAGATCTGCTGGCGAACAGCGCGGTGCAGCGGGCCTATCTTGGCAGGGAACGGATGGAAGAATTAGAGTAAATAAGAAAATCTGATTACCCCTGAAACACAGCATTTTTCGGCCCAGGCCGGGACTGCTCTTTTCATCGGGACGCCATAAACCGTCCATGGGGGCTTCGCTGCAGCCGTCCGGGCTGCAGAGACCCGTGAAAAGAGCAGTCCCAACCTTGAGCTGAGGATTAAGGGTAATCAGATAAGAAAATAATGTATATAAACTAGACAGATTGTTTTTCATGTAAAAAAGAAAACAATCTCTAAGGTATAAATCGGTCACTTCTATAACAAGATATTTAAGAACCACAGGAAAACATCATGATCTGGGAGAAAAATAAGGAATGTATGCCCCGTGAGGACCTGGAGCAGCTACAGCTGGAAAGGCTCCAGTCCACGGTCTACAGGGTTGGAACGCATGTCCCATTTTACCGTAATAAGTTCAATGAAATGAAGCTGGAGTATGACCGCATAAGCTCATTATCGGATCTGAAAAGGCTGCCTTTTACCATGAAGCAGGACCTGCGCGATAATTATCCCTACGGCCTCTTTGCCGTGCCTCTGCGTGAGGTTGTGCGGGTGCATTCTTCTTCGGGGACTACGGGTTCGGCCACCGTGGTCGGCTATTCCAGAAACGATATTAAAACCTGGTCCAACCTGGTTGCCAGGATTCTTTGCAGTGCCGGAGTCACCGCGGACGACGTTATCCAGATAGCATTCGGCTACGGGCTGTTTACCGGCGGTTTCGGTCTGCACTACGGGGCGGAGCGCCTTGGGGCCTCGGTAATTCCGATTTCTTCGGGAAATACTAAGCGACAGATTCAGATCATGCAGGATTTCAAGACCACCGCTCTGGTTTGCACCCCATCCTATGCCTTGAAGATGGCTGATGTGATGATGGATATGGGCATCAATCCCCATGGCCTCTCCCTGAGGTTCGGACTGTTCGGCGCCGAACCCTGGTCCGAATCCATGCGTCGGGAGATAAACGAGCGTCTAGGAATCCGGGCCAGCGACAACTATGGTCTTTCCGAGGTCATGGGGCCGGGGGTAGCCGGTGAATGCGCGGAGTGCAATGGTCTTCATATCAACGAGGATCATTTTCTCGTCGAGGTGATTGACCCTGACTCCATGGAGCCGGTGGCACCGGGAGAAGTAGGAGAGCTGGTCATAACCACACTTACCAAGGAAGCCTTTCCGGTAATTCGTTACCGGACCCGTGATCTTACCCGGCTGATCCCTGAGCCCTGTCCCTGTGGCCGTACATTTCAGAGGATGAGCAGGATAATGGGACGGACCGATGATATGCTCATCATTAAGGGCGTCAATGTCTTTCCCACCCAGATAGAGTCGATCCTTTTCGACATTGAAGGCACTGAGCCGCATTACCGCCTCATTGTCGATCGAGAAAACAATGAAGACAAGCTTACGGTAATGGTCGAGGCTGTTGAATCGATGTTTTTCGACTCCATGAAAAAACAACGGGGGCTGGTGGAGATGATCAAAAAGAAAATGGCCACCGAACTCGGCATCAGTGTCGACATTAAGCTGGTCGAGGAGAAGACCCTGGAACGATTTAACGGCAAGGGCAATAGGGTTATTGATAATCGTAAGCTTTAGACTTAGGGTACATTTATAGCCACATATAAACCGAAATGGTTTTCCATTTATCCGCTGTTTCTGGCGGATTAACAAAGGATTAAATATGCGTTCAAATAATCGAGCTGCAGACGAGCTGCGGCCGGTAACGGTCGAAAGAAACATCCAGCCTAACGCCGACGGTTCAATTCTTATCAAGATGGGCAATACCCATGTCATCTGCGGAGTCAGTATTGAGGAGCAGGTTCCTCCCTTTCTGATTGGCACGGGAAAGGGTTGGATAACGGCGGAATACGGAATGCTGCCCTGCGCCACTTCGACCAGATTTCGGCGGGAGACCGCTAAAGGCATAGGCGGCAGAACCTTCGAAATCCAGCGTCTTATCGGTCGCAGCCTCCGCATGATGGTAGACTTGAGGGCCATTGGCGAGCGCACTCTCCGGGTAGATTGTGACGTACTCAATGCCGATGGAGGAACACGTACCGCCTCCATCACCGGTGCTGCTCTGGCGCTTCGCAATGCTATAGGCGGCATGGCTGAGGACGGCCGAATCGCTCACCTTCCCGATCTTCTGCCGGTGGCAGCGGTTTCTGCCGGAATGGTGGATGGCATTGCCATGCTTGATCTCGACTATGAGGAGGATTCAAGAGCGGATACCGATGCCAACTTTGTCATGTCAGGAGACGGCAGATGGATTGAGATCCAGTCTACCGCCGAAGGCTTTCCGTTTACCACAGAATCCCTGATTGAGATGACCAAGCTTGCCGACAGGGGAATCAAGGAATTGTTCGACCTCTGGTAAGAAAGGAGATTGCTCACAGAGTAAGATGACGGCTGCTGAGAAAAGAATACGCGGCACCCGTGAATGGGCAGTGGCAGATATCGACTGCTGTACAGGCTGTTCCCATGGCTGCAGATACTGTTACGCCCGGTATGACGGCGTCGTCAAAAAGAAGAGAGTTTCTGCCTCCGAGTGGCAGCATCCCGAAGTTCGTTCCGCGGATGTGCACCGGAGCTTTCCACTGTATCCGGGGACAGTCATGTTTCCCGCCAATCATGATATACAGCCGGAAATACTCGCTGACTGCATCCGGCTTCTCCACAATCTTCTCGCCCCCGGCAACAGCATACTGATTGTCTCCAAACCGCACCTGCTCTGCATCGAGGAAATCTGTCGAACCTTTAACAACAGCCGCCGGCAGATTCTCTTCCGTTTTTCAATTACCGCAATAGATAACAGAATCCTGCAATTCTGGGAGCCGGCGGCACCCGCCTATGAAGAGCGGCTGGCCAGTCTCCGGCATGCATACTCCCGTGGTTTTCAAACCTCAATCAGTATCGAGCCGATGCTCGAGAGTGAAAAAATCGAAGAGTTGGTAGACCAACTCTCACCCTTTGTCAGCCATTCCATCTGGATCGGCAAGATGAATAAAATTAAAAAGCGTGTGAGCGAAGATACACCTCAAATGGCCCACGAGCTTCAGCGCATCAGAAAAGAACAGAACGACGAGAATATTGCAGCGATCTACCATAGGCTGAAAAACAATAGCTTGATTCGCTGGAAGGAATCGATCAAGGAGGTTGTCGGCCTGGAACTCCTCCGGCAGCCGGGCCTGGACATATAAGAAATCACAGGATACAGATATGCGAAGAAAGCAATGCGAAATAACCGACAAAGAAGAAATCAAGCAGATTCTGGAAAGGGTGAGAATCGGCAGGCTGGCAACTCTCGGGAAGGACGGCTACCCCTATATAACTCCGGTCAACTATGTCCTTCACCGGGACTCGATCTACTTTCACTGTGCCCATAAGGGCGAAAAAACAGACAACATCAAACGCTGTGACAAAGTTTGTTTCGAGGTGGACATACCACTGTCCTATCTCGGAGTCGATTATGACCGCAGTCGCCCAAGCTGTCAGGTTCACCAGTTCTATCACTGTGTGATTATTCGGGGAAGGGCCAGATTTGTTGAGGATTTAGAAGAAAAGGCGGACTCCCTCAATGCCCTTGTCCGTGTTCATGAAGAGGGTGGCAGCTTTACGTCCATCACTGCAGAGACTAAGGAAGTGGGCCTTTGCACCGTGATTGCCGTCCGTATCGATTCCATATCCGCAAAAAGTGATCTTGCCCAGAAAAAGGAAAGTTCCGAAAAAAATCGAATCGCCAAGTACCTTCACACCCGCAACCTTCCCGGCGACCAGGAGGCCGCCAGATATATCGGAGAGAAATAGATGGAAGAAATGTTGAGAAGAATACTTACCTCAAGGGTCTATGAAGCGGCCATCGAAACCCCTCTCGATGCGGCTGTCTCGCTGTCGGCCTGCATGAGCAACAATATCCTGCTCAAACGGGAAGATCAGCAGCCGGTTTTTTCCTTCAAGATCCGCGGGGCCTACAACAGAATTGCCCATCTCAGCAGCGAGGAGAAAAAGCGCGGTGTTCTTGCCGCTTCCGCCGGCAACCATGCTCAGGGTGTGGCTTTTTCCGCACGTAAACTGCAGATACCTGCGCTCATCATAATGCCGGAGACCACCCCGCAGATCAAGGTTGAGGCGGTTAAGTATTTCGGTGGTGAGGTGGTGCTCCACGGCGCAAGCTATTCCGAGGCCGCCGATTATGCCCGGCAGATCATAGAAGAGACCGGCATGGTCTTCATTCACCCTTTCGATGACCCTCTGGTCATTGCCGGTCAGGGCACCGTGGCCGATGAGCTGCTGCGCCAGAACCCGGGAGAACTGGACGCCATCTTTGTGCCGGTCGGCGGTGGCGGTTTGATTGCTGGAATCGCCGCATATATAAAAGCGCTGCGCCCGGATATCATGGTGATCGGCGTCGAGCCGCAGGACAGCGATGCCATGGCCAGATCTCTTGAAAAAGGAGAGCCGGTAACTCTTGAGGCACCGGGAATATTCGCCGATGGGGTTGCCGTTAAAAGAGTGGGGGATCTTACCTTTGAGCTGTGCCGTAAATTTGTCGATGAGATAATCAGAGTGGATACCGATGAGCTGTGCGGCGGCATTAAGGCCATCTATCAGGCCACCAGGTCCATCGTTGAGCCGGCCGGCGCCCTGGGTATGACTGGATTATTGAAATATGTGCGGGAATCAGGCTGCAGAAATAAGACGTTGATCGCTATCAACTCCGGGGCGAATATGAATTTCGAGCGGCTGCGCTATGTGGCCGAACGCACCATGATCGGCGAAAAGCTGGAAGCGCTCTTTGCCGTAACCATACCCGAAGAGCCGGGGAGCTTGAAAAGGTTCTGCAGAGATCTGGTGGGTGAGCGCAATATTACAGAATTCAACTATCGCCTCTCCAGCCGGGACAGGGCGCAGATTTTTGTAGGCATCTCCATTCGCGATTCCCGGGAGCGCCAAAGCTTCAGCAGGCAACTCAGTGAAGCGGGGTATGAAAATATCGATCTCACCGACAACTCTCTCGCTAAAACCCATATTCGCTACATGGTGGGCGGCCGCTCCCAGGAGGTGCAAAACGAGAGGCTGTTCCGCTTCTGGTTCCCGGAAACTCCCGGTGCCCTGGTTAAATTTCTCGACGCCACCCGTGGAGCCAGGAACATCTCGCTGTTTCACTATCGCATGCAGGGCGGCGATTACGGCCGCGTCCTTGTCGGCCTGGAATTTCCCGAAGGTAACGATCCTCATCTGGAGGAGAGACTTGCCGCCCTGGGCTACAGGTATCGGGAGGAAACCGACAATCCGGCGTATTCACTGTTTCTCTAATTCATTTTCCTTTGGCATAGAGGCTGCGAATTGTTAATCTGTCATAACTATGCCAAGGAGGCATCTCAATGGACGAAAAAATAATGGCTAAGGCAGGATTTGCAACAAAAGCAATCCACGGAGGGTATAAAAAAGACCAGTACGGCGCATTGACTGTTCCCATTCACCAGACAGCCACTTTTGTATTCGACAATGCAGAACAGGGGGGCCGCCGCTTTGCATCGGAAGAAAGCGGCTATATATATTCCCGTTTAGGCAATCCTACCTGCACTCATCTGGAGGAAAAACTCGCCTTGCTGGAAGGGGGCGAAGCTGCAGTGGCCACAGCTTCCGGCATAGGTGCCATCACATCGGCTTTTTGGACGCTGCTTAAATCCGGAGACCACGTAGTAGCGTCCAAGACTTTGTACGGATGTACCTTTTCCTATTTGAGCCACGGTCTGACCCGGTATGGAGTGGAAGTCACCTTTGTAGATGCCACAGATCCAAAAAATATTGAAAAGGCAATGAGGCCCAATACCCGGGTTATTTACTTGGAATCGCCGGCCAATCCGACCTTGGAGATCATTGATATTGAAGAAGTCAGCAACATTGCCCATGATCAAGAAGGGTGTGTGGTCGTGGTGGATAACACTTTCTGCAGCCCTTATATCCAGCGGCCATTGGAATTGGGTGCCGATATCGTGGTTCATTCCGGTACAAAATTTCTCAATGGCCATGGAGATGTCATTGCCGGTATGGTGGTGGGGAAGCAGGAATTCATCGATCAAGTACGGTTTTTCGGCATTAAAGACATGACCGGAGCTTCGCTGAGTCCTTTTAATGCGTTCCTGATTATCAGAGGGATGAAAACCCTGGAAATTCGAATGGAAAAACACTGTGCAAACGCTATGAAAGTGGCAGAATGCCTGGAGAGGCACCCAGCGGTGGAAAGAGTGTACTATCCTGGTTTGCAGAGTTTCCCGCAGTACGAACTGGCTAAAAAGAACATGAGCCTTCCCGGGGCTATCGTCGCTTTTGAGTTGAAGGGCGGCTTAGAAGAGGGCAAGGGTGTTATGAACGGCATGCGATTGTGCAAATTGGCTGTTAGTCTGGGAGATGCCGAGACGCTCATTCAGCACCCGGCTTCCATGACCCACTCTCCGTATACTGCGGAAGAGCGAGAGGAAGCCGGAATATCGGAGGGTTTGGTACGGGTGGCTGTCGGTTTGGAAAACGTCGACGATATCATCGCTGATCTGGAACAGGCGTTGAACCGGATCATTTAAGCACGAGTGCACCCAACGTTTCAAAAGGTGACCTTTTCAAATTTTGCTATCAGAGCTTCAAGTTCTGCCATCCACTGCGGACCACCCGCCGAGATCGCCAGCGCCTCGGTCAGATGCTGTGGCCTGATCTTCATATCCGTATTCCTGCCCAGACCGGAAATACAGGAAGGGCAATTGGTCAGGATGATCTGCTCTGCATCAGTATCGTTCATCCTGCCGGCTATCGATTCCCGTTTTTTGCTGCGCATGGCAGAAGATATATCAGGTCTGGAAATGGCCATGGTTCCCGCTTCCGAGCAGCAATCCGGTGTCGGGGTTACCCCGGCTCCAAGCTTTTTAATGAGCACACTTCCGTTGCCGTCCAGGGAATCGTGACAGGGCGCATGGTAGAGATAATTCTCTGCGGACACACGGAAAAGTTCCGGATTCAGGCGCATGACGTATTCGGATATATCCTCGATGCCGCAGTTGAAAATTTCCGCGGCCCCCATTTTGTGCAGAGCCTCCCGACAGGTGCCGCAGCTAATCAAAACCGCATCGAAATCAAGGTGCCCCAGCATCTCTCGTATCTGGCTGAAGATAATGGTGTCCCGCAGAACGATCTCGTTATGCATCTTCTTTTTGGCGTTGACCCGGGAGGGAAAACCGCAGCACAGATAGGGAGGCGGCAGTACTATCTGGATATTGCTGTTCAAAAGAACGTAGAGTGCCGCTTTGGAAATATCGGCATAGAGCCTCTCCGAACCGCATCCGGGAAAATAGAAAACCGTTTTTACGGCAACTTTTGCCGGCCGCAGCAGCAGCGCCTCGCTGTTTGAGCACTTCGGCAACAGATCCCGCAGGGTGCTGGCGGAAGGCGGTACCATCGGCGACTTCAGCATCGCAACCATGTTGCTACGGCTGTGGCTTACCCTGTCCGGCGCTTTTTCCAGCATCCTGACGCCAAGCCGCTGGGTTTTGCCGCCCCAGTCGACGACACCTTTACGAAAGACCGTGTTGAATACTCTGTTTCTGCTTTTCAAATACCGCAGTGAAAGGGTGGTGGCGACAGGAGTCTTTTTATAGCCGATTTCAGCAAGAATCTCCCGCTCCAGCACCGATACTTCTGCGGTATCTATATCAACGGGACATGGGCTCAGACATTTGCCGCACATGGTACAGTGGTCGGCAATCTGTTGCAGGTTTTTCAGCTGGTTGAATCTGGGAAAGTGAGAGCGCTGCATATCATAGAGCAATGCTTCGATAAGCGAGCCGATGGCCAGGTTTTTGTTGCGGGGATGAAAGAAAACATTACCTGAGGGGATAAACACACAGCAGTCAGGCTTGCATTTGCCGCAGCGCACGCATTTGGCGATTTTGGAGGAGAGACTCTCCAGTGAGCCGTGCTTGAGGATGCGAGCCTCCAGTTCAAGCAGGTTGAAACTAGGGGTAAAGACTTTGTTGATGATATACGGGTCTTCCAGCATGCCCGGGTTCATGATGTTTTCCGGATCGACATCCCGGCGATATTCCTGCAGCTCGAGGCGCCGCTGCTTGTCGAGGAACTTCATCTTGGTGATGCCGATGCCGTGTTCGCCGCTGACCACACCGTCGAGTTCGACGGCTTTTGCCATAATATCTTCAGCGGTCTTTTCGGCCCGACCCATCATCTTTCTATCATTGGAGAACACCGGAATATTGACATGAACATTGCCGTCGCCGGCATGCATGTGGGTGGCGATGATGATGCGTTTTTTGCGGACATCTTCAAAAATCTCACGAATATGACCACTGACCCGGCTGTAGCCCCGAAAAAGCTCAAGCAGATCATCCATCAGTTTTTTGATATAAACCTCGTGACGAATAGACTCAATACTACGCAGGTCCAGCTTTTCCAGGGTTTCGCGGCAAAGCCTGTCGGCCGTGGGCAGTTTTGCCTCGAGCCAGTCCGGATCCTCGATAGGCACGGCAGTCTTGAGGTATTCAATGGTGGCGTGGATGGATTCCTTCTTATTGTGAATATCTTCATTGATATTGTATTCATCGACAAAGCGGGCAAATTCGGCAAGGGCCGCCAGAGGCAGAACGATATCCTCGTTCAGCTTGAAGGCATTGGTCCTGGCGGCGATGGCGCCCAGCCTTTTGCGGTCCCGCCAGAAACGGGAGGCTTCATCGCTGTCTTTGGCAACAAATACTTCGGTATTGACATAAGGTGCAAGAAGCTTCTCGAATCTTTTTCTACCCCTCCCGATCTCCTCGTCGCTGTGACCGACCATGTCTATAAGAAGCACCGCCTTGGGGCGTTCACTCCTGGCCGCCTTGAATTTGTAGTTGATTGCCTTGATATATTCCTCGTCAAAGTGTTCCAGCGCCATGAGCGCTTCGGCACCGCCATTGGAAAACTCTTGAGAAATCTCAACGATGACCCGGCTGGCCTCATCCATGTCATTGCCGAAAAATTCAAGGCAGAAGGTGAGTTTCTTGGGATAGGCCTGATGCAGAATAAACTCGGCGGAGGTTATGATGCCGTCGGTGCCCTCCTTCTGGAAGCCCGGCAGTCCGCCCAGTGCCTTGTTGGTGATATCTTTCCACAGCCCCTTTTTGCGGATGTCCATGCCTGAGAGTGATATGGTACGCCGGTAGCTGCCGTCCTCGCTCTTCACCTCGAAGATCACCTGATCCTCCGGGAGGATCTTGCGCAGAGGATGGTTGATCCGCCGCACTGTGCACAGACCGGCATTGGGCATGGCGATGGAATAAGAGAGAATATTGTCGATCGCCGTCCCCCAGAGAACAGCGGTCTTCCCTCCGGCATTTTCCGAAATGTTGCCGCCAATGGTGGAGGCCCAGGCGCTGGTGGGATCGGTGGCGAAAACCAACCCTTCCTTTTCCGCCGCGGCCATAGCATCCTGGGTAATAACCCCGGCTTCGGCCCTGAGAACCTCCACCTTCTGCGTGGGGTCATTCTGCAGATAGCTGACCTTGCCGATGGGTTTGATTCCATTAAGTTTCTCGGTATTGATGACGATGCAGTTGTCCCGGACCGGCACGCTGCCGCCGGTGAGGCCGGTTCCCCCGCCCCGGGGTATGGCATGCATCTTCAGCTCGGCTATAGCCTTAAGCAGCGGCGCCACCTGGCTTTCCTCCGAGGGATAGACAACGGCAACGGGCAGGTAGAGGCGCCAATCCGTGGCATCGGTGGCATGGCTGATCAGGGTGAAGGGGTCGAAGGAGATGCATTCCCTGCCGATTATGGAGCCAAGCTGCTTCTTGATTTTTGCTCTGCGCGCCTTGGCCCCGGTGATGCTTTTTTTCAGGATTTTCAGGCGGTTTCGACAAGTGTTGACGAGGTTGATGACTTTGGTGCTGCGCTTTTCGCTGACGCCAACAGCCTTGACTCCGTTTTCGATAATCTGCAGATCGGTATCCGCTGTTTTGAAAAACTGGTTTCTGCGCAGAGGCGAGTCGATCAGTTCCTGGTAGAGAAAGGGATTGCGCCTCATGATAAAGAGATCACCCATAAAGCGCATCACCAGGCGTGCCGATCTTCCTGTGATCCTCTGGGAGCGCAACTCTTCCAGGCTGCCCCAGACCGCCGGGCCGAATAGATGGTTGATTATCAGTTTGTCGTCGGCTGAGGTGAAGTTGTAGGGAATTTCGCGATAATCTTCTTTATTCATAACTGTTCCATATCGCAAGTTCAGTGTCAAAAAGATGACATCGAGCTGCGCAGATCTCTAATAATTGGAAAGGTGAATTTTCCTGCTGCTTTCAATAAAGTATAACATGACAAAGAAAATCATTTGATTCTCAAAAGTTAAAAGAAAATCATCTCTTTTTGTCAAACAAGCTGTGTCCGATATAGAGTGGAACTACAGAGGACTGCCTGGTGAAGTCGGAACCGGATGTCAAGACTTCTCACTACCATAATTCGCAGTTGCTTGCAAAAAAAATCAAAGGAAAATACTCGAAAAACCAGCAAAAATAAGATAGGCTGGTGAATTACACTATCAAAATCTATTTCTACCCGGAACATTATGAAACACAATCATTTTCTAGTCCGGCTGAGCCGGATGAAAACCTTGGGCCACATAGCTTTCTTGCCAAGAAACAAGAAAAGAATGAGTAAGGTACTAACCCAGCCGAGCTGGACTCTTTACAGTACCCCCTTGAGGGGTGTAAGCACTTTGGCTATAGAGGCAGGTTCACGGATGTTAATAAATTTTTCATTTTCTTGTTTTTGGGGGCAGTTTTTCAAGAGTAAGGCACTGATACTTCTCTGCCTGCTTTTGCTCTCAGGCACAGTCCAGGCCGCTACGCCTCTCAAAATAGGGGTTCTGTTGATCGAGGATTCTGTTCCACTCTATGTCGCCGAACAGGAAGACTTCTTTACCGAACAGAGCCTCGAGGTAGAGCTCATTCCCTTTCTCAGCGCACTGGAAAGAGACAGCGCACTTATGGCCGGAGCAATCGACGGCGCTGTCGCCGATCCTGTCGGTGCCATCCTTTTCGATAAGGGCAGGGGCATCCTGCAAATCACTTCGCTTCTCCTTGGCGAAACTCCCGGCGAAGGCCTTTTTGCCATCCTGGCCTCACCAAAATCGGATATCAAAGAGGTAGACGATCTGAAAAATGTGGAGATCGCCGTCTCCAGTGCCACCATCATCGAGTATGTCACCGACAGACTGCTCGAGGAACAGGGTTTCACGCCTGCCGAGATCAAGACCGTGGAGGTGAAGAAGATGCCCATCAGGATGCAAATGCTGCTTTCCAATTCGGTCAAAGCGGCAACCCTGCCGGAACCACTGGCCTCCATTGCCGTATCAAAGGGTGCCCGTATTCTGATTTCCGATGCAGCCAGTAAACAAAGCCTTTCTCAGACGGTCATGGTTTTCCACAGCGATGTGCTCAAGGAGCGAAGAGACGATATCGCCGCCTTTTTCCGTGGCCTGACCAAAGGCGTACAGGCCATCAACTCCAGTCCCGAGACATATCGCGCTCTTTTCCTGGAAAAAGGACGGATTCCACCGTTTCTTGCCGACTATGTGATACCCCGCTATCCGCTGCCGGCACCGTTCAGCAGAGAGCTCTATGGTCCTATTATCGACTGGCTGGCCCCCAAAAAGCTGGTGGGCAGGCTGCCTTATGAAAGCATGGTTTCAACCGATTTTCTTGCCGAGTAGATCACTGTATGGTTAACGTCGAATCCGTGCATCTTTCCTTCACCCGGGATGGAACCGTCGAGAAAGTACTGGGGGATATATCCTTCCGTATCGAAGCGCAGACCAGCTGCGCCATCATCGGGCCTTCCGGCTGCGGCAAAACCTCGCTGCTCTTCCTGCTTGCCGGACTGCTCCGGCCCGATCGGGGTGATATTTCCATTACCGGCAATCCCCGCTGCGGCACCATTCTGCAGAACTACGGGCTCTTTCCCTGGAAAACGGTTGCGCAGAATATCGGACTCGGTCTTGTCCTGCAAAAGATGGAAAAAGCCATGATCACCGAGCGCGTCAACACCTTGCTTGACGATATGGGACTGCTTGGCTTCGGGAATCATTATCCCATCGAGCTCTCCGGAGGCATGCAGCAGCGCGTCGCCCTGGCCCGCGCCCTTGCCGTAGAACCTCAGATCCTGTTCATGGATGAGCCGCTCTCCTCACTTGACGCCCTGACTCGCGAGAGATTGCAGAATCTTATCCTGGATATCTGGAAGACCAAGAAGATCACCAAGGTTCTGGTTACTCACTCCATTGAAGAGGCGGTATTTCTGGGCCAGAAAATAATTATCCTGGGCAGACGGCCGGCCAAGGTGCTGCAGATCGTCGACAACCCGGAGGTGGGCAGTTCCGATTACCGGCAGAGCGAAAACTTTTTTCATTTATGCACGGAAGTGCGCACCATCCTGGGAGGGCAGGGCAATGGGCAGGAAACGTGATACCCTTTTAGCAGCCGCAATTCTTTTGCTGCTCTGGGAGGTCAGTGCGCTGCTGCTGGAGACCATGGCCCTGCCGCAGCCCTGGCAGGTGTTCTACGATCTTATCATCAAACTGGCCGACGGCAGTCTGCTCGATGATCTGGCCATCAGTATGGTCCGGGCGCTCCTGGGTATTCTGCTGGCGCTCCTGACCGCCGTTCCGCTCGGGCTCGCAGTCGGTGCGGAGCCGGCTCTGCGCAAGAGCCTGTCGCCTTTTATCTATCTGCTTTATCCTATTCCCCATGTGGTGCTGCTGCCGCTGATCATCATCCTCTTCGGCATCGGTAATTTTTCCAAAATATTTCTTATCGCCCTGATCGTCTTTTTCCAGATCCTGGTGACCACCAGGGATGCGGCCAAGAACATCCACCGCAACTACTTTTATTCCATGCAGACCCTTGGCGCAACCCGCCTGCAGATCTATCGCCATGTCATTCTTCCCGCCGCCCTGCCCAAGATCCTGACGGCCATGCGCATTTCCATCGGCACCTCGGTAGCTATCCTCTTTTTTGTCGAATCCTTCGCCACCACCAAAGGTCTCGGTTATATCATCATGGATTCCTGGGGACGCGCCGATTATGTCGCTCTCTACACCGGTATTTCCTGCATGGCCATGCTGGGCTTTTGCCTCTACCTGCTGCTTGATATGCTTGAAAGGAGACTGTGCCGTTGGAGTGCCGCGGGTTGAGCTGGCCAAGTGTCTCGTCCAGCCCCGCTGGGATAGCAATAGATCTTCAGGAATCAGTTGCTTATGGTCTTTAAAGAATCCCGGGAAAGCTCTGCGGAAATCGCAATAGCGATTTTATCAATCGTATAAGGCTTTCGTATATATTCTCCGGCACCAAGTCGCTGGGCTTCTTTAACCCTCTGGTTTTCCGCAAATCCGCTGGCAATGATTACCTTTTGGTGCGGATGTCTTTTTAGTATCTGCCTATACGTAGCCAGTCCGTCTATGCCGGGATCCATTATCATGTCCAATAAAAGTATATCAGCCTGATTTTCGAGCAGATAACCTATAGCTTCTTCACCGCTGCTTACAGTAGTTACCCTGTAATTGAGAGCAGTTAACAAGGCCGTGGCAATTTTTCGTTGTTCGGCTATGTCGTCAATGACCAGTATTTTTTCCTGATTGCCCATATAATCATTGATCACAATGGACTTGTCTTTTTCAATTTTAGGATCCCGAGTTACCGGAAAATAAAGTTCGAAACGAGTGCCCTGTTCCGGAATGCTTGCCACGTTTATATAGCCATGGTGATCCTCAACCGTGCCCCAGACAATGGCCATGCCCAGACCTGTGCCGCTGCGATCCATGGCCTTTTTTGTATAAAAAGGTTCAAATATGTGATTGAGATCCTCAGCTGTTATGCCGATGCCGAAATCCTCCACTGTCAGCACGACATAATCGCCTTCTTTGACATGAGTGTAATTTTGAAATGGCTGGTCGACAAAGCGGTTCTCAGTAGTGATGATGATTCGCCCGCCATGTGGTTGAGCCTCAGCCGCGTTGGAAACAAGATTCATTATCACCTTTCTCAAATGGACGGCGCTGCCGCGCATGTTCAACAAATCCGGAGCTAGTTCGGTCTCGATTGCCACTTCAGGATGAAAAAATTGAAGTTTCTTTAGCTCCGGCGATTCCATATAGTCGGCTATTACCTCGTCGTTAAAATTGACCACCTCGTTGTTGGTTACTCCTCGTCGTGTCAGGACCAGCATATCTTCGACAATCGCGGCGGCCTTCTGACCGGATTGCTGAATGGTGAGAATCATGGGCAGCAGAGGACTGTTTTTTCCGAGTTGCATCAGAATTAAATCAGGATAACTTACAATTCCGGAGAGAACATTATTGAGATCATGCGCCACTCCTCCGGCCAACAAACCCAGAGCCTCCATTTTCTCGGAACGAACAAGCCTTTCTTTCAGGATCCTTTTCTCATTGTCGGATTTTCGCCTCTCGTCTATCTCTTTTTCGAGTTTTTTGTAGCTGTTGCGTAATTCCTGAGTCCTCTCTTCGACAATAGTCTCCAGTTGGGCATTGAGCTGAGCCAGCTGCTGATTTGTACTTACCAACTGCCGGGCATAGGAGTTTTGTGTGTCAATGGAGGTGATAAGCTTTTGATTCTGCAGTTTAAGCTTTTCCGACATGGAGTTGAAAGCAGTTGCCATGCGTCCGATTTCATCGTCCTGGGTGAGGTTGAGCTGCTCTCCAAGATGACCGTCCATCACGCGATTCATAGCATCATGTAAGAGCAAGACCGGCCTGGTCACCCAGCGGGTCAGCAATAACGAGAGGATTATCGACAACGACAGCAATGTAAAAAAGAAGATACCCGTGATGAGCCACATGCGCAGTTGCGCTGCTGAGGAAGATGCGGAGAGATCATACCAGATCCGGCAATATCCCACACGTTCTCCAACAACTTCAATTATTGTCGAGAGTGCTATATAATGTTGGTTGCCGCGGGTATATTCCTGCCAGAAATAACCACTGTTTCGGCTCATATCGCCGAGGTTGAATTCTTCTTGCGGCAAGGTTCCCGTCGAGGCCAGCAAGAGCCGGTCAAGCTGGAATAATTCCACGCCTGTAACTCCTTCAATCTTTTCCATGCTTTCTAAGCTTAGAGAAAGTGCATCCCTGTGACCGGAAAAGATTTCATTTGCAAGATCCTCTCTTTTTTCCTGATATACGGCACCTAAGAGCACCTTGACCTGATCGAGACGGGCCTGGCGTCGTCCCTTTTCAAAGCTGTAGAAGAGAAGAAGAGAAACTATCAAAACAATGGAAAATACAGTCCAGATGGCTTGAGCAATTTTCGAGAGAAGACTTTTCCGATTCATCATTTGACCATCGATGTGTACCAAGTAGATGACCCCACCCATTTATAAAATGACCATTGACCGTTAATGTATGTAAGAATAGATGCCCCTTTGTCCAGAGGATCGCCGAATTCGTCAAAAGATATAATGCCGGTAACCCCTTTAAAACCTTTAGTTTTCAGCAATTCCCCCTGAATGTCTTCAGGCTTCACACTCCCTGCGCGCCGAACAGCATCGGCAAATACATTGACAGCGTCATATGCCAGGGCGGCATAGGGACTTATTTCAGTTTTGCTATAATATTCCTGAAAAGCATTGATGAAACGCAGATTTTCGCTGGAAAATCTGTCAGGATGCCAGAATGTGGAAAAATAGCTTCCTTCAAGCCCCGATCCGGCATACTCGGCAATGGTTTTATCCCAGGCGTCTCCACCTAAAAATATTGTACGTATTCCCATGGCGTGAGCCTGCCGGATAATAAAGCCGCTATCCTTGGAATAGCCTGGGATAAAGACAACTTCGGGTGAGGCAGCTTTGACTGATTCTAAAATCTCCTGGAAATCTACCGCCGAACCTCTGTAGCCTTTTTTTAGAGTGATATTTCCGCCGATTCGCTGAAAAATGGTAGAAAATTGGGATGCCAGTTCCTGGCTGTAGGTCTCATTGAGGTTGATCAGAACGGCTGCGCTTCGTGCTCCGATATAATGGTAAGCGAAGTCCGCCATCAGTCGGCCTTGAAAGGAATCCGTATAGCAGACACGAAATATATAGGAACCGGCATGGGTAACTTGCGGAGCAGTGGACCCCGGGCTGATCATAGGTATCCCTGCTTCCTGCAGCAGTGGCGCTATGGCCAGGGAATGGGTGCTCCACACGGCACCAATCACCAGAGAGACATTCAGGTCGATGGCTTTTTTCGCTGCCTGTATGGAGCCGAGCGGCGAGCTGCCGTTATCGATGACGATTAACTCCAGAGATCGGTTCCGGATGCCTCCGGTCCTGTTAATATCATCTATGGCCACTTTTACCCCTTCCAGTGCCGAGCGTCCATAAACCGCTGCTTTGCCGCTTTGTGGAAGAATTGTAGCAATTTTAATGGCCTCTGCAGCCTGGCAGTCGGTATTGTTTAAAGAGCCGGAAAAGAGGCCGGCGACTGCATAAAAAAATAGAATTGTGCAGACAAGCCCTCGTGTTCCCCCTTTAGCCGTGAACATAATAAACCTGTTTATTATCATGTTTCGCATTATTTATCGGGAAATTGCCGTTGGGAAGAGGGCACTGAAAAATCGGGTGGTTGCAGAGGTTGAATGGACTGAAGATAACGGGGGACGCCTTCTTTCATTTCCATTATTACAACACCTTTGATAGGGTCGCCATTTGCATCGAATGCCACTACGCCTGTGACTCCTTGGAATGCAGTGGTTTGTGCCAAGGCGTCTCGCAGTGCCTCAGGCTCGGGCCGGCCGGCTCTTTCCAGAGCGTCTGCCAAAAGATTGACGGCATCATAGCCAAGTGCTTCCTGTGCAAAAATAGGTTTCTGCTTTTTGTACTTTTGCACAAACGCAAGAGAGGCTGCATTGTTCATCTCTTCCGACCAGTGGGTAGTGAAAAATGCTTGCTTTACTTTATTCCCGCCCATGGCATAGAAGTTTTCCACATCCCAGCCATCCGCACCCAGAAAAACTGCCTGAAGTCCGCTGCGCTGTGCTTCCGTCAATATGAGTGCACTCTCGTCATGGCCGGGTAGAAAAAGAATATCAGGTTGGTGCCGAGCCGCTTGGGCCACTAGATCCGTAAAGTTTTGCTGGCGTCGTTTGTAATTTAATTCCGTGAGAATTTCACCACCCATACTTTCAAAGGTTGATGCAAAAGACTGGGCCAGGCCGATACTGTAATCACTTGTTATGTCAATTAAAACGACAGCTCGATGTAGTCCCAGATCCTGGTGGGCAAATCGAGCCATTGCCCAGCCCTGATACAAGTCGTTGAAACAGACCCGGAAAATGAAATCACCTATCCCGGTAATCCCTGGATGGGTGGAAACATTGCTTATCAAAGGAATACCGTGGGCCTGGGCCACTTTTGCCGCCTGGAGGGTGTGGGAGCTCCAGGATGCGCCAAGAATAGCTACTACCTCTGCAGCTACGGCTTGTTCGGCCGCTACCTTGGAGCCTATCGGGCTGCTTTGGTTGTCTATTTCTATCAATTCAAGGGGCAGGCCCAGTACGCCGCCATGGGCATTTATTTCATCGACCGCGAATCTGATGCTTTGAACAGAGAGAAGATTAGCTTTTGCCGCGGCTCCGGTGAAGGCATAGAGGGAAGCAATTTTGATGCTGTCCCGGGCTTGCGCGGAGAGTGCGACTGCTGTATTGGCACATACTACAAGAATAAAAATCCTTATCAACTTCGATGGTTTCATAGTGTGAATTTAGTGCACTTACCAAATGCATAAGCAATAGGCAACTCAAATGTTGTTTCTGACACGATTCCTCCGGATTCAAAGGAGAGCTTATCTGATTTTTTCAGTTTTCTCTAGATCTTTCGGTAAGTGGATCGAGGTTCGAGGCAATGCGTAATAATGGTTTTTGAAAAATATCGCCGCTACAAAGAGATTCGTCGAAATTTCCTGGAAAAACCGCTGAAGATATAATAGATATTAAGATAGGATTGCCGTAAATTTGGCATGAAAAGGGAGATTGCCATGGGCTTTTCCAAACATGACAAAAAAATACCACCGCACCTCTCGGCTTTCGCCGACCATGGCGATTTTCGTCCGGTTCTGCAGGATCTTCGACACAATAGCTGCGACTATTTCCGCCAATTATCAGAAGCCACTTTTGAAGCAATTTTCCTTTCGGATAAGGGCGTCTGCCTTGGCCAGAACCGGAGCGCCAGAGAAATATTCGGCTATACCGATGAAGAGGCCATCGGGCGAATGGGAACAGAGTGGATCCATCCCGGCGACAGGGACACGGTGATGGCGAACATGCTCGCTGACATAGAAGAACCTTACGAGGTCACTGCGCTGCGTAAGGACGGCTCAACATTTCCCTGCGAGATCCAGGCCCGGGTCGAGCAGTACAAAGGGCATACGATCAGGATAACAGCCCTCAGGGATATCACCCTCCGCAGGCAGACCGAGAAAAAGTTCCTAAGTGAGGCTAAACGCCGCGCTATTCTCATGGCCAATAGTGGTGACGGCATCGCCATATTGAACAAGGATTTCCGGGTAATTGAGGCAAACCAGCGTTTTGCCGAGATGCTGGGCTACGACCTGGATGAGGTACAAACCCTGCATCTCTGGGATTTTGAAGAAAAATTCAACAAAGAGGAAATCAGGAAAAATTTCCGTGTTACTGCCTCCCTTGATGGCTTCAAGGAAACGCTCCACAGACGCAAGGACGGTTCCGTCTATCACGCTGAAGTTCGCGCCAACGGTGCCATGATCGAGGGCGAACCACTGTTCATTGCCATCACCAGGGATATAACCGAGCGCAAAGAAGTAGAAGAGGAACTTCTCCGCACCAAAAAGGCGGCAGAACGCGCCAGCCAGTATAAATCAGAATTTCTGGCCAATATGAGTCATGAAATACGCACGCCGCTCAACGGCATCATGGGTATGCTCAGGCTCATGCAGTCAGCCACTCTGACAGAGGAGGTTGAAGATTATGTTCACAATGCCCTGCAGGCCTCTGAGCGACTGAGCCATCTGCTCGGAGATATCCTCGATCTCTCCCAGGTCGAGGCCGGCAGGATGAAAATACAGCCTTCGACCTTTCTTCTCAGGGAGGCACTTGAAACAGTGGAGAAAATCTTTTCCCCATCCTTTCAGGAAAAGGGACTGTCCCTGCTGTTCGATATCGCACCCGATATCCCCAAAGCCTTTGTTGGTGACTGCGCACGCCTGCAGCAGCTTCTCTGTAATTTTATCAGCAATGCACTGAAGTTTACCCGGACCGGATCGGTGTCAGTTGGTGTCTGGCCGGTGGGGCAGGCGGATTCCGGGAAGGTGCGGATATTGTTTACGGTGAGCGATACCGGAATCGGCATAGCGGACGATAAGCTCCCCTCGCTGTTTGACGCCTTCATCCAGGGGGAGACCAGCTATGCCCGCAGCTACCAGGGGGCCGGACTGGGGCTTTTCATCTCAAAGCAGCTCCTCTCCCTGCTGGGTGGCAATATGGCTGTTTCCAGTAGAGAAGGAGCCGGCACTTCAGTTTATTTCACCATTCCCTTTGCGCCTGCGGTTCAGTCGGAAATAATACCTGAGATTGATGGGTCCCGCTCGAAAGCAGGCCATTCGCTGAGAATTCTCCTGGCCGAAGACGACAGAATAAACAGATTGGTGATGTCCGGGCTGCTCAAGAAACTGGGGCATCAGGTCAATATGGTTGAAAACGGAGAGGAAGTTCTTGCTGCCTTGCGTTACCGGAACGACCCTTATGACGTGTTGCTCATGGATATTCAGATGCCAGTCCTGGATGGCGTCGAGGTTACCCGTATAATACGAAACCATACAGACTTCAAAGCACATGCGGGAACTCCCATCATCGCAATGACGGCGTATGCCATGCGCGGCGACGAAGAGAAGTTCCTGGAATCCGGCATGAATGGCTATATCTCCAAACCTGTTGCCCCGGAGAAACTGCAGGAAGTCCTGGAGCAGGTGATTTGCAGGCAGCAGGATCAGAAGTAAAGATTCTCCCGGAATTGAATTTTGATCCTTCCGGCAAGGAAGTTCCTCCTGTCGATCCGATTAGCAATTTTGATATTATTATTTCAAACAGAATACATTTCGCCTCAACAAGGGCTGCTCCAACACTGCCTTGAGTCATTTTCTACAAATGTCTTCTGTTTTGCCCGGAAAAGCGGAGAAAGGAAACCGCCAATCTGCATGAATTTTCGCCTAGACTATCCGCCTCACGCATTCGGAGATTTGATACCTATCAGCTTCAACTCTTGCCCGGAATTCAGGAAGAATTTGGAACATGTTGCCACTGAAAAACGGTGCAGCAAGGAAGGTTCGGTTCATCTTGCCTGCGTATTTTCTTTTCATACACAATTTCGTGTTATAGAATAGTCGTATTCTTTCACATCAATTGCATTGCTTTGCCGTCAAAGCTGACGGATTAACATCGTCAGTAAATATCACATGTCTATGAAGCTGAATCCATCAGATGATGTCTTTCTCCGACTGCTGAGAAAAACCATCCACATTTGTCTTAAGATACTCAGCCTGCTGATGATACTTGTCATTATCTCCGGTGTGGTGGATGTTGGCTGGACACTGTATCAACGATTGATCACACCGCCGGCCTTCATTTTGACCATCGGAGATCTGCTGGCGACTTTCGGCGCATTCATGGTGGTTCTTATTGCCATCGAAATCTTTGAAAATATCATTTTGTATCTGCGCGAGGACGTCATTCATGTTAAAATAGTTCTCTCCACGGCCCTTATGGCCGTTGCCCGGAAAGTCATCATTCTCGACTATGACGAAATGGAACCGATGTATGTTTTTGCCACAGGCGCCGTTCTGATTGCCACAGGCGTGACCTACTATATTATTCATAAGCTTCCTGGTCAGGAAAATTCATAAGTGATTTTCAGGAGTACCAGCGGAGGATTCTATTTCAAATTTGATCGATCAATCCAGCAGGGTGCTGCCCGGAATCATGGATGCATTCAAGAGAGAAGCCCCTGGGTACATACGGGTAGTCGGCCACACGGATACATCAGGAGGCTGATGAAGTAGTAGAACTGCACAAAAAAAGAGTCGAAATGATTCTTCAGTAACACAAGCTCCCGGTTTATATAGATTCTTTTTACAAAATTGCCTGGTCGTCATGCATCCTGAGGCTAGGCGCAGGCATTGTTCATACATAAACCATCCTCTGGAAGAGGCAATGTACGAGAACAACCGGGCAGAGCAATCGAGACGGATGATTGAAGCGGAGCCTGTGTCACGATGCTCTCTGCTGCGAACTAAACAAGACGGGCGAGATCCTGCTGTACCGCTCCTGCAAGCCATTCGGCCAGCACCATCCCGATTATTGCCAGGCACTCCATGTCGAGATAATACTTTGCGCGCTTCTCGAAAAGCAGAGAGCAATCAGCTGGAAATTCTTCGTCCTGGTCGTTGTACAACAGGTAAATCGGTACTTCCGGAAGAGGCTGAAAAATATAGGACAGGTCACAGGAAATACCAAGATTGCAGGGGATGCCCCCCAATTCCCGGCTTTGTTTTTCCAGCGCATCCAATTTGCCGGAAAAGGTCCGGGAAATTGGTTTTTCAGCCGTGTTCCCGAATCCAAGGACATAGGGTGCGGCATCCGGGAAATCCTTGTATGTCACCAGTTTCCTGTCAGTGTCGGGGGTATCCGGACACAGCAGGAGATATTTGCAGAGAATGACGCAGACAGAGTGCCGGGGTTGTTTTCCCTGTCGGTCGGTGATGGCTTCCGGCGTGATCGTATACTTATCATTAAAAAAAGGAACTCTCACCGTCTTTCCATCGACTTCGATTCCAAGCAGTTCCGACTTTTTTGTCAAATCAAGGGCAGCCACTTCGGCTAGATAATCGTTCAGGATTTTTTTAAAAACAGGTGCTTCTGACTGCATAACGTTTTCTGTATAGCGTTGAAATTGTAGAGGGTGATTACCCTTTCTGGTTGTTTTTATGACTGTATATATATTTCTATGATGAATGAGAGTCAAGAAGATATCCGAGGTAAAGAGGACGTCCTATGGAGAACCTCTCTACCATATTCCCTCAGTCCTTCCGTTGTCGTTCATTGGGAAATCTCCATAAAGTGTTTTACTGTTTCTTTACGGTAAGATCGTTCATATAAGTAATAAGAGAAAAAACAGGTATCATTGCCTGAAATTGCCGGGTAATCCAAAAAAGTAATTATCATTGCTTTATTAAGTCTCAAGCGGTTTGAAGAGGACGAAACATCTTCCACCACATCGGCAGGCAGATAAAATTCTTCCAAAGAGAGGATCGACAATGCAGACCAATGATCTCTCCACTCATATTAAGGATCCCGCAAGGCTTGCCGCTCTCCACGCCACCGCGCTTCTGGATTCTCCCACAGAGGAAGCCTTCGACCGGCTTTCCTGGCTGGCGGTGCATTCCATTAAAGCCCCTGTCGCTCTGGTAACACTTATCGACGCAGACCGGCAATTCTTCAAGAGCAGCATAGGTCTTCCCGAACCGTGGCAATCGCTTCGCCAGACGCCTCTGTCGCATTCCTTCTGTAAGCACAACAGGATTGCGGGACAACCCCTTCTTATCGAGGACGCCCGGCGGCATCCGCTCTTCAGGGATAACCCGGCGATCCGGGATCTGCATGTGATCGCCTACCTGGGTATTCCACTCGTTACTTCCGACCTTTACATCCTCGGTTCATTCTGTATCATCGATTCGGTACCGAGGCAATGGCAACAGGAAGAGGTGAGCATTGTGCAGAATCTGGCTGCGGCAGTCATGACCGAAATTCAGCTGAGAACCGAAATCTCGGCGCGAAAACAGGCAGAAGAACAACGGGATGGTTTTGCCGAACTGAATAATAGGCTGCAGGAGGAAATCGATGCAAGGAGGCAGGCGGAGAGCCAGCAACATCGGTTGGAAGATCAATTGTTCCAGGCTCAGAAGATGGAAGCAATCGGACGGCTGGCTGGAGGCGTGGCTCATGACTTCAACAACCTGCTCTCTCCCATCCTCGGTTACTGTGAACTTCTCTCTGCAGATTCTGATCTGAGTGATCGGCATAAACAGTATATTGATCAAATCCGGCGTGCGGGGAATCATGCCCGGGATTTGGTAAGTCAGCTGCTCAGCTTCAGCCGCAAGCAGCACCTGAAAGTGAGGCCATGGAACCTCAACGAGGCGGTAGAAGATTTCGAGAAACTGCTGCGCACGGCGGTTCCTGCAAATATCGAGATCAGGGTACTGCTGTCGCCGGAGATTGAGCCCGTCATGGCCGATCCGGGCCAGATAGAGCAGATTCTCATGAATGTCGCTGTTAATGCGGCCGATGCCATGCCGGGCGGTGGTACAATGACCATTGAAACAGCCCTGCGCCTGTTGGATGAAGCTTCTGGGGGAATGTATCTGGAAGTTTCTCCCGGCCAATATGCCATGCTGGCCATCAGCGATATCGGCTGCGGTATGGACAACGAGACCCAGGCCCGGATTTTCGAGCCTTTTTTTACAACCAAAGGCAGGAGCGGCACCGGCCTGGGGCTGGCTATGGTTTTCGGCATTGTCAAACAGCACGGCGGCAATATAAGAATCTGCAGTGAGCCGGGCAGGGGGACGAATTTTCAGATCTTTCTGCCGGTGACAAAACTGTAGCGGCTCTTTAAAAAAACCCGAAGGATATATTTCCATTATTTTTAATAACAGTCAGCCTTAGAGAGGATAGAACGCTATGGAAAAAACACCAATAGACAGCAACGCCTTTGTTTACCCGATGCCCATGGTTCTTGTCGGGGCAATGGTGGCCGGCAAGGCTAATTTCATGGCTGTGGCTTGGGTTACCAGGGTTTGCATGAAGCCGCCGCTGCTGGTGGTTGCTCTGGGGGGAAGGCACCACACCAATAAGGGTATAGAAGAGAATGATGTCTTCAGCGTCAATATTCCGAGCACTGCGCTGATAACGAAGACAGACTACTGCGGTCTGGTTTCTGGAGGAAAGACGGATAAATCACAAATGTTCGATATTTTTTACGGTGAACTGGAAAAAGCACCCTTGATCAGTGAATGTCCTGTCTGCATTGCCTGCAAAGTGTATGAGAAGGTGCAGCTTCCTGCTGATACTCTCTATATCGGTGAAATCATCGACGCCTATTCTGAAGAACGCTATCTCACCGACGGTAAACCCGACATCCGCAAGATTGATCCCTTTACCCTTAGCATGCCGGACAACAACTATTGGAAAGTGGGTGAAAATGTCGGTAAAGCTTGGAGTGTCGGCAAGAATCTGAAAGGGTGAGAGGGAATGATACACCTGAAAAAGAGCGTGAAAGAATCAAATACATTTCTTCAGGACATGATTATATTTCACTGAAAGTGCGGCTTTATCGATCAGTGAATCTTGATTTTTTTCATTAAGGCAGATCATTAACTATTCAAATCCTCTTGATATCCGAACAAAAAAAATATAGGCTATTCGAAAGTGAGCGGGTGCTCAACGCTGGTATTGCCGAAGTCTTTTTCTGGCTGAATGTGCTAATCAGTAGGATATTGCCGTCCAGGCTATTTTAAATATAGGCGAGGAATCTTATGGAGCGATTTGGAAAGCTGGTCTCACTTCTCATTCTACCTCTTATCGCTATTATCGTGTATAGCGCTCTGATGTCGTATTTTTTCAAATCCCCTCCTATGTGGACATTCGAGATGTCCATGTTCTTTTTCGGCTCTTTTTTCATGCTTGGCGCGGCGTATTGCCACCTGGAGAAAAAGCATGTGGCTGTTGATGTGCTCAGTCGCCATCTTCCCGTTAAATACCAAAAGGCCCTCGGCATCTTTACAGAGGTCGTTGTGCTTTTTGTGGCCCTCGTTTTTATTTATGTCAGCGTTCCCACTGCCTGGCAGGCGACTCTTATCGGGGAACGGTCGGTCCACCAGACTCCATTCAACCCCCCGGTCTGGTGGTTCCGGTGGATTATTCCAATTTCCTGCGCCTTGATAGCATTGCAGGCCTTTGTGGATATTCTTGCTCTTATATTGAAAAAACCTGATAATACGTCGTCTCGTTGATATAACAGGAGATTTTTATGGTTGGTGAATCGGCCCCTCTTATCATGTTTCTGGCCCTGTTCGTTCTGCTTATCGCAGGCGTTCCCATCGCTTTTTCACTTGCCGCGGTGGCAATTGTGTTTTCCTATTTTCTGTGGGGGCCGGGTGCCCTGAGTATTCTGGTTTCCGCAGCCTGGGGGACGATGAACAACTTCGTCATAATCGCTGTTCCCCTGTTCATTTACATGGCATATGTCCTCCAGAAGACCAATGTTGTCGAGGATCTCTATGATACCTTTTATAAATGGTCGGGGGCCTTACGGGGTGGTCTCGCCATAGCGACAATTCTGGTCGGCGCGGCCCTCGGGGCTGTTTCGGGTGTAGTGGCAGCCGGGGTTATCGGCCTGGGACTCATCGGCCTTCCGCAAATGCTCAAGCACGGCTACAACCGCAGGGTTGCTCTGGGTTCGGTATTGGGGGGAGGAACCCTTGGCCAGCTCATCCCCCCCAGTACCAATATGGTCCTCTACGGCGCTGTAACAGGTGTTTCCATCGGTGGACTCTTCGCAGGAGGTATTTCCGCAGGTGTTCTGCTTGCCTCGCTGTATATCGTTTACGTGTTAATCAGGGGGCTGATCGATCCCTCTTTCGCTCCTGCACTCCCGCCGGAGGAGAGGGCCACCTGGAAAGATAAAGTTCTTTCCTTAAAAAGCGTCTTTTTTCCGTTGCTCCTTGTCGTTATCGTTCTTGGCTCCATCCTTCTGGGAATGGCCAGCCCCACCGAAGCAGCGGCATTCGGCGCTGCCGGCGCCCTCTTTATCGGACTGGTAAAAAGGCGGCTGACCTGGGATATAATCTACTCTTCCTGTTATGAGACTCTCAGCGTTACGGCCATGGTTGGTTGGATGATGATCGGGGCAACTGCCTTCGGTTCGGTTTTTTCCGGTCTCGGCGGAAACGCTCTGGTGGCTGATTTTGCCATGAATATGCCGGGCGGGGCACATATGGTCTTTGTAGTCGCGGCACTTTTCGTCTTTTTCATGGGTATGTTCCTCGAACCCGGCGCCGTTATTTTTCTTGCTGTTCCTATAATTGCGCCCATCCTTGCCAATCTTGGATTTGAACCGCTATGGATTGGCCTCGTCATTAATGTCATTCTGCAGAGTGCCTATATTTCCCCGCCTTTCGGGTTCAGCCTTTTCTACCTGCAAGGATGCGCACCTGCCGGCATAGATATAATTGAGATCTACAAGTCCAGCGTGCCTCTTCTGCTTCTGCAGGTGATATGTGTTGCATTGATTTTCATTTTTCCTCAAATCGTTTTGTGGTTACCAAAGTATCTGCTTAATCTATAACTTTTTGAATTCAGCTTAAAGGAGGGACGATGTATATGGTGAGGTGACAGGAGTGCATGGTTGAGTAAAGGATGAGCGGCGCCAACGCGCATGAAATTATTGCAGGCTGCACTGGAAATCGGGGAATTTCTGTTACACCTGAGACGAAAAAATCCCGGGCCGGCGGCTTGGACAAGAAGGCCGTTTCACAAGGAGCCTGCACTGAACACTATTCAAAAAGGAAAGTATAAAGCCATGAAAAAGACTCTAATGATTTTTGTTTCGGTATTTGTGTTGATGCTGGGAACACAGACAGCTTTTGCTAAAGTGAAATGGAGACTGGTGACGCATGCCATGCCCGGAACAGAACAGCAGCGAATAGCCGAAGTGTTCTGCGAGACGGTGGAAACCCTCTCGGGGGGAGAGATTTCCATTACCCCTTACCCGGCCGGTGTACTTTTCCCTGTTTTTGAGACCTTCGACAGTCTTGCCAACGGCATAGTGAATGTCGGTATGGTGTATAGCGCCTATTGGCCCGGCAAAGATCCACTCTTTAATTTTACCACTCAGCCGGGCTCTCCCCTGAGCACCTACGCCGAAGGCGCCTACCTTATTGAAAAACTCGAGCCCTGGTTCGAAAAACTCTATGCAAAGCACAGAATGACCTATCTGGGGCACGCCATGGTGAGCCCGATCTATGAGCAGCTTATGGCGGTTGTTCCCATCGATTCCATCGATAAGCTGGAGGGTTTGAGAGTTCGTTCTTCCGGTATGGGAGGAAAATTCTATCAGGCTCTAGGGGCTACCACAGTTTCTCTTTCCGCTCCTGATATCTATACGGCTTTCCAGACCAAAGGCATAGAGGCCGCGGAATGGACATTCTGGGATGAAAACATGCGGATGGGATTTCACGAGGTCGTTTCCCATGTGCTCGATCCGGCCGTTCATAACGGAACCACTGAATACTTCCCGCTGGTGGTAAACACCCGCAGCTGGGAGGCCCTTACCCCGGAACAGCAAGACATTATAATCGCAGCTCGGGACAGAATCCGCTATCTATCCGCCATGGTGTATAACCGGGAGATTATGGCCCGTGAGCAATGGAAAGAAATGCCCAACATCAATATAGTCAGCTGGAGCCCAAAAGACGAAGCGAGAGCCCGCAGCATCGGCCACAAAATTGTCTTCGAGGAGGCGCAGAAAAGCCCTGAAGGGCAGGAATTCCTGGAAATCTACCGTTCCGTCCTCTGGGATCTCGGCCACAAGGAAGATGCCAAGGAGCTGGGCTATAAAGAGTAATGCTGGAAAAAGGAAGGGCCGCCTGCGAAGCAATGAGAACTTTCTCACATTCTTCGAGCATGTTATTTTGCTTCGTCTGCTGCGGTTCTTCTGTCTCCGGATCTGGCAGCCCCTTTCCAGCCCGTGTGCAGCATAGCACAGCAAAAAGCAATGAGAGAATTCTTTCATTGCTTTTTGCGTAGATAGCAGGCCTGATAGCTCATAAGTCATTGAATTTGCAGAGTTGGCCCACTGCGATAAGCGCAGACTTCGAGAAACACCAGGCGCAATGCTATTCTTCTCGGTCCAAAATGACACAGAGCTGATCCAGAAAGCCTGTCTGTCCTTTGAGGATTTTTTCGTATGCGATCCTCACCGGAAACCACTCTGCACGATCAACTTCCGGATATTCAGCCTGTTTTCCTGAATGGGGCGGCCATTCAAGCCTGAAGGTATTGCTCCGTATGGTGGAAGCATCGCAGTCACCTTCAGCCGCCCAGGCATGGACTGTTTTGCCGCCGGGCTGTTTTAACGGAGCGAGCGCAATAAATTCTTTCCGGCGGAGCAGCTTTTCGATGTTGAAGCCTGTCTCTTCCCTGAATTCCCGTTGCGCCGCTGACAGCGGTGTCTCGTCTTCTTTGAACTCTCCTTTGGGTATAGACCAGCAGCCTGTATCCTTTTTCGCCCAAAAAGGTCCTCCCGGATGAACCAGAAAAACTTCAAGTTTCTGGTTCCTATACCTGAAGAGCAGGATACCCGCACTTTTTGCAGCCATTGTAAACCTCATCCTGATGAGCCTGATATGGCAATGGCAATATCATCCCCTTTTAATGTTATGATTTTCGGTGTTAGGTCTTTGGTAGTCTGATGAAAAAATTAAAATCTAATCACCCTGAAACTCAGCATCCCCTGGCCTTGAGCTGAGGATCAGGGGTAATCAGGAACTAAAATATCATTCAAGATGATCCGGCTCTGCAAAGTAGATCGATCTTCTTAGGAGTCCATCATCCAAGACGTGCCAGGGCTCTTTGCAGATCCTCTTTGAGGTCCTCGGCGTCCTCGATGCCAGTTGAATAGCGGATCAGACTTTCCGGGATGCCCATCGCCGCCCGTTCCTCTTCTGAACATTCGACATGGCTGGTGGTAGCGGGTGGTCCGACAATGGTTTCGACCGCGCCGAGATTGGCAGCGGCATGGGCGTAGCGGAATCCGCCGATCACCTTGCCTACGGCGGCAAGAGTTTCCTCCTTGAGCATAAAGCTGAGCATGGCGCCATAGCCTGACATCTGCTTTCTCGCGATTTCATGGCCTTCGTGGGTCTCTAGACCGGGATAGTAAACCGTTTTCACCTGAGGATGGGTCTGCAGATATCTGGCGATCTCCAGTGCATTTTGATTTTGCCGCTCAATTCGCAGCGCCAGTGTTTTCATGCCCCTGAGGATAAGATAGGCGGACATGGGATCAAGTGTGGCGCCGTTTATTTCACGGTAATGATATACCTTGTCGATCAAATCCCTGCGGCCGCAGACCACACCGGCCAGAGCGTCTGCATGACCGCCCAGAAACTTGGTGGCGGAGTGCAGAACCAGATCTGCCCCAAGTGCCAGAGGCTGCTGGTTTATCGGGGTGGCGAAGGTATTATCGACCACAACCACTGCGCCGGCCTTTTTGCCTGCTCTGCTGAGACGCTCAAGGTCGATAATTTTAATGGTCGGATTGGTCGGCGTCTCCAGATAGAGCAGGTCGCAGCCTTTGCGTATTTCATCCTCTATTGCTTCATGATCCGTGGTGGGGCACAAGCAGACTTCGACATTGAAGCGGGGTAGGAATTCCGTAAAAATTTTATTGGTTCCCCCATAGGTATCCTTTACCGATACAACCCGCTGACCGGGTGCCAGCAGGCCAAAGAGAACACTGCTGATTATACCCATACCGGTGGCGGCGCTGGTGGCGGCCTCGGCTCCTTCAAGACAGCGGATTTTTTCTTCGAAAACTGCAACGGTCGGGTTGGTATTGCGGCTGTAGATATGACCTTTCTTAAGGCCTAGAGCAACCTGCTGCCACTCGTCGATATCCTTATACCCAAAGGAGACGCTGTGTACAACCGGCACTTGCGTCACATTTGACATTATGTATTCTTCCTCGCCTGCCCAGACAGAGGATGTACTCTTTCCCGTTCTATGTTTCTTCATGTTCAAAGCTCCTCAAGCAATCCAGCTTGTTAAATAGTTTTTCCGACATGGACGGTTCCGGGGTATTTCGAACACCTTTCTCCACAGGTTCACAGGTCTAGCCGAAAGCTCCGGGAGTGTGACCTGGAAAGTTCTCTGCGCGCTTCCTGCAGAAAAGATCAGGTTCGGAAACCCGCAAAGCTATCGCGGTAAAAATTTGAAGAGAGGACAGCGCGGAAACAGCCGAAATTATAGTGCGTCACAATGTAGCACAGGTTTTTCCGCTCAGTGTTACAATATTTACGCTTTCACGGCAAGATTATTCATTAGATCGAACCAGGAGCGGGGCTAATCCTGTGAAGATGCCAAAACCCATGGTGCTCAGCTTTCTTGGAATAAGCGGTGCCGCATTGCGGGCCGCGGTGGTATAATGACTTAGAGTCTGGCAGAAGTATAATCACGATCTCTATGGATTATTTTAGAAATTGGGCTTGTTGATTACGTGTTCGACCCTTATTTTTTGCTAACAACGGAAAAGCAAAGGCACAGGCTGAGCAGGATTAGACCGGAGGATGAGCAGAAACAAATCATGACCACAAGTATCTTCGAGATCGATACAGCGCCGGACGACACTCTTCGACTGACACTGGCCGGAGAATGGAAGCTGGGAAATGTGCAGCCTTCAGCGCAAGGCCTCCTTGAGCAGCTCGAGGAACGGAAGGTGAATCGTGTTACCTTCGATACCAATGAACTTGATGATTGGGACAGCATGCTGCTGGTATTCATCACCAGGATTTCCGAGGCCTGCAGTCGCCATAAAGTCTCCATGGACCAGTCTGGATTGCCGGCAGGAGTCCGCCGGCTCATGGTGCTGTCTTCCCCGGAAAATCAGCGCACCGGAATAGCGCACGGCGCGGAACGCCAACCTTTCCTGGCGCGCATTGGAGGTATAACTCTGGAACTGGCCGCAAGTGTGCAAGAAGCACTTGCCTTCATCGGTGAAGTGACGCTGGCCCTGTTCAGGCTGTTGCGGGGCAGGGCAGGCTACCGGCGCATCGATCTGATCCTTAATATTCAGGAAGCCGGAGTGCAGGCGCTTCCCATAATTACACTTATCAGTCTGTTGATCGGCATGATCCTTGCTTTTATAGCTGCTATCCAGTTGAAGCTTTTCGGTGCGCAGATCTATGTCGCCGATGTGGTGGGAATTGGTACGGTGCGGGTTATGGGTGCGGTAATGGCCGGGGTGATAATGGCGGGCAGGACCGGTGCCGCCTATGCCGCGCAAATCGGCACCATGCAGGTCAACGAGGAGGTGGACGCCCTCCAGACTCTAGGCTTGTCACCGATTGAGTTCCTGGTGCTGCCGCGGGTGCTGGCCCTGACGCTGATGATGCCCCTGCTCTGTGTCTATGCGGACCTTATGGGAGTACTGGGTGGGATGACGGTGGGGGTTGGAGTGCTCAATCTGGGAGCTGTGGAATACATGAATCAGACAAGAGCTGCTATATCTTTAACTGATTTCAGCGTCGGGCTGTTCCACAGTTTTGTATTTGGGATTCTCATTGCTGTTTCGGGGTGCCTGCGCGGCATTAAATGCGAGGGGAGCGCTTCCGCCGTGGGCAATGCCGCCACCTCAGCGGTGGTTACAGCCATTGTCGCCATGGTAGTGGCTACCTTGATAATCACTCTGTCCTGCCAGGTCCTGGGAATATAAATATGACGCCGGCAGAATCGAATGACCAACACGATGTTCTTGTTGAGGTTCTGAATCTGGAGATCTCCTACGGCAGTTTTGTGTTGATGCATGATCTCAACTTTACCATCAATCGGGGGGACATCTTTGTCATCATGGGAGTGAGTGGCAGCGGCAAGAGTACCTTGGTCAAACAAATGATAGGACTTAAGCAGCCTGCAGGGGGGCGGATAATCTATGACGGCGTCAGTTATTGGGAAGTTGAAGCCCGGGAGCAGAATCGGCTCAAGCAGCGTTTCGGTATTCTCTTCCAGGGCGGGGCGCTGTGGAGTTCCATGACGCTGGCGGAAAATGTTGCCCTGCCGCTGGAGCATTATACTATGCTGTCGTCGAAACAGATTCGTGAGTTGGTGTCATATAAATTGTCATTGGTAGGGCTGGCAGGTTTTGAAGACTTCTATCCCACCGAACTGAGCGGGGGCATGAAGAAAAGGGCGGGGTTGGCACGGGCGATTGCCCTCGATCCGGATCTGCTCTTTTTCGATGAGCCTTCCGCCGGTCTTGATCCGATCAGTGCTCGGCTTTTGGATGATCTTATCCTGGAATTGCGGGAAAGCCTTGGCACAACGGTGGTGATGGTGACCCACGAGCTGGCCAGCATCTTCGCGATCGGCACTAATTCGATTTTTCTCGATGCGGACCAAAAAGGAATAACTGCTTACGGAGATCCCAAGCGGCTTCTCAGGGAGTCGCGCAACCAGAAAGTGATCAAATTCCTGACACGGGGAGAAAGCGGACAGAACGAAGAAAGTAGAGATGAAAATGGACGGGACGAAGACAGACACTGACTGTCCCGGCCGGGCTGGATAAAAGCGGTACGCCACTAACCCAGCGGAGTTGGATAATGGCCTTGGCCTTACTGCCAAAAGCTGTCACGAAAAACAAAAAAAGATGTATTAGTTTTTGTGAATCAGGTACTAAAAAGCGGGGAATGTGCATGGCCGGAAAGCCAAATAAAACAGCGATCGGAGCATTTATTCTCGGGGCAGTGGGGTTGTCCTTCGCCATGATACTTCTTTACGGCGGGGGCAAGCTATTTACCGAGCGGTATGTTTTCATAACCTATTTCGATGGGTCCGTCAAAGGGCTGAGCGAAGGGTCTCCGGTGATGTTTAGAGGAGTGAAAATCGGTTCGGTAAATGACATCAGCATCACTGTTGTTCCTTCGACTTCGGGCTTGAAGATCCCGGTAACCTTCTCCCTTGAACCGGCCAAGTTCGAGGGAGCCGAACTGGCAATGAAGGATGATCCGGAGTCGATACAGATGGCGATCAAGGAATATGGTATGCGGACACAGCTGCAGACCATGAGTTTTTTGACCGGACAACTCATGGTTGCGCTTGATTTTTTTCCCGATAAGGAAGCCAATTATGTGGGGATCAGTGAGGAACATCCAGAAATTCCCAGCGTCCCTACGCCGCTGGAGGAGTTGCAGAGAACCATCGAAACTCTCCCGTTCCGGGAAATGATCGAAAATCTGAACAGTACTCTTGCCAGAGCCGACGGGCTACTAAAATCTCTTGAAAACAGGCAGACCCTGCAGAGTGTAGAGGCCGCTGTTTTGGATTTCCAGATCCTGGTGAAGCATATCGATGCACAGGTAGACCCGTTGATGGAAAATCTCACCCAAACAGCCGGTTCTGCAGAAGATACTTTCAAAGAGGCCACGGTAACGTTGGCCCAGGCCCGGGAAAGCATCAGAAAACTGGAGACGTCCGCCCAAGAGACACTTGCGTCGGCCCAGGCCGCACTGAACCAGTCTGAACAAATAATCCAGAATTATTCCGGTGATTCACAGCTTGTCACCGAGATGACTATGACCTTGCGGGAGTTTTCGGAAACAGCCCGCTCATTTCGCCGACTCACCGATTATCTGGAGCGTCACCCGGAGGCGCTGCTCCGCGGTAAATCCGGCTACTAACCCAAACTTTTCATGAATAGTGATTTTTCGCGTTAGTGCGGAATGTTTTTTCATTTTACAGAGTGTAATCATAAACAAAACAGCTTTTTTACCTTTCGGGCGAGCCTGGCAGGCATGTCCAGTGTTATCACGAGCTAGTGATCTCTCCCCCTTAAGCCTGCCGGACTCGTGAAATATCCGGGCCAAGGAGAATAAACATGAAGAAGATTTTTTCTTTACTGCAGGTCTCGATTGTCTGTCTTTTGTCCCTTGCGCTTGTGGCGTGTACAACCATGTCACCCTCAGTCAGTTTTTATACGGTAACTCCTCTTGAAGAGGGCGACAGCGGACGATTTTTCGCGGAAGGAGTATACCCGCTGGCGATCAGGGTCATGCCGGTTGAGATTCCCGACCACCTGGATCGGCCCGAAATAATGACAAAAAAGGGTCGGAATACAGTGGAGCTCGCTGAATTTGACCGCTGGGCGGGCTCATTTAGAGATAGCATCACTGCTGTACTTGCGGAAAACCTTGGCCTGCTTCTGGGTTCCGATCTGGTTTATGTACAACCCCCCTTAGACATCAGGGAAGTTGATTATCGTGTGGCAATGACGATTATCCGGCTTGATTCCCGGCTCGGCGACCAGGTGCTTCTGAAAGCGAAATGGACGGTTTCCCCGGTCCGGGACAAATCAACGGCTGAGACACAATTATCAACCTTCATCGTAAGGCTGGCGGATGAGGATTATGAAACATTGGCTGCGGGAATAAGTCAGGCCCTGGGACAGGTGAGTCGCCAAATAGCAGAAAAGATCATTACCCTGTCGGATGGACCATCGGGGACACCTGATCTGCGGCCTGATAAGATGCCGCGGAAACGACCGGAATAGGAATTTTTTATATTCAAAGATCCGATTACCTTTGAAACCCATCATTTTCTGGCCAGGCCGGAGTGCTCTTTTCATCGGCACGCCATAAATCCGTCCATGGGGGCTTCGCTGCAGCCATCCGGGCTGCAGAGACCATGAAAAGAGCAGTCCCGACCTTGAGTTGAGGGTTAGCTGCAGTCTTCTTCTAAGAAGGTTTCCGGAAAATCTGAGGTTTACCGGATTATCAGCTTTTGTGGTTTTTTCACAAAGGCCCATCGACTCGTTTGATAATCAGGCAAAGTATGCATATCATTATTTTTATATCCATAAAAATAAAAATCTGCTGTTGTTCCAATAAGAATACCTTCTTTATTTTCGTTTGTACCTGCTGCCTTTTCAGTACCTTACAGATTGTTTTTCTATTTTTTTGTGCAGAAAACAATCTTTCTAAAGGTTCTTATCCAGTCCAGCTGGGTTAGAATACTTACATAAAAGGGGGATATGCGATGTCGGTAAAACGATTGGAAGTAGACCAAGTTTTTCATGCCTGTGATCTTGACAAATTTACCTTCAATACCACGGCAGATCTTGAACCTATCGAATCACTGAGCGATGCGCTTGGCCAGCCCAGAGCCGTCGAATCCCTTAGGTTCGGCTCCGGAATGCAGCATCATGGGTATAATATTTTCGCTCTGGGGCAGCCGGGCACTGGTCGCCACTCCATGGTCGAGCAGGTTCTTAAGGGTCAGTTCAAAGACGCCCCTTCTCCGGATGACTGGTGCTATGTGAATAATTTCGAAGATCAGTCCCGGCCGAAAACGCTTCGACTCCCGTCAGGTAAAGGTGCTGGTTTTGTCAAGGATATGGAGAAAATGATCAAGGATGCCAGGAATGCCTTGAAAGCGACTTTCGAAAGTGAGGAATACCAGAACCGGGTGCAGTCGGTGGAGGAGGAGTTAAAGGAAAAGCAACAGAAGGCCTTTGAGGAAATGAATAACCGGGCCAGGGAAAAAGGACTGACAATCGTACGTACCCCGGCCGGCATTGCCTTTGCCCCGATCAAAGATAACGGTGAGGTCATGCCGCCGGATGAATATCAGCAGATACCCGAAGATGCCCGCCACCGCTATGAACAGGAAATGGAAAATCTTCAGACTGAATCCCAGAAAATTTTTCAGAAAATTCCGCAATGGCAAAAGGAGATTCGGGAAAAACTGGAAAAACTCAATAGGGAAGTTGCCGAATATTCGCTTTCGGAACTCATCAATGGCCTGAATTCTCAATACGGTGATATAGCCTGCATATCAGAACATCTTGAATCACTTAAAAAAGATATCATGGAGAACCTCCAGACATTTCTCACGGGAGGACAGCAGCAGCAACAGACGGGGCAGCTTGCCGGGTTACTGCAGCAACAGCAACAGCAGCAGATTCTCTCCGGTGATGAGACCGATATGAATAGACCGGCCATGAGACGCTACAAAGTCAATCTCATCGTCGACAACAGCAAGCAGGAAGGTGCACCCATCATATTTGAAGACAATCCCTCCTATGCCAACTTGGTCGGCAAAGTTGAGCATATGTCGCAGATGGGGGCATTGATCACGGATTTTAACCTGATCAAATCAGGATCACTGCACCGGGCCAATGGAGGGGCGTTGGTAATCGATGCCCGCAAGGCTCTGACTCATCCGGGTGCCTGGGAAGGTTTGAAGCGCGCTCTCAAATCGGATTGTATAAAAATAGAATCGCTGGCGGAAATGTACAGTCTGCTCAGCACGGTTATGCTTGAACCCCAGCCGATTCCCCTGAACGTGAAGGTGGTCATTATAGGTGAACCTTTCATCTACTACATCATTCAGCAGATTGACCCGGAATTTTCCGAACTCTTCAAGGTAGCGGCCGATTTTGACGTTCAGATGGAAAGAAGCGACGCCAATCAGGATGCCTACGCCCGCCTGCTGGGCAATGTCGTTGCCAACAGGAACCTGCTCCATTTTGATAAAAATGCCATCGGACGTGTTATTGAGCAAAGCTCCAGGATGATGGAGGACGGAGAGCGTTTGAATATTAAAATCAGAGATATAGACGATCTGATGATGGAGGCCGATTACTGGGCAAGGCAAAATGGCGGCGATATAGTAAAAAGAGATGATGTCCAGAAGGCGATCGATTCTAAAATCCATCGTTCAGACCGGCTGCGCCAGCGCATTCACGAAGAAATTCACCGCGGCACTCTGCATATAGAGACGGAAGGTGCCGCTGTCGGGCAGGTCAATGGTCTTTCCGTGATGATGCTCGGCGATTTTGCCTTTGGCCGTCCCAGCCGAATCAGCGGCAGGGTGCAGATAGGCAAAGGCCAGGTCATCAATATCGAGCGTGAGGCCAAATTGAGCGGGCCGCTCCATTCCAAGGGCGTCCTGATTCTCACGGGATTTCTGGGTGCACGTTATGCCAGGGAAAGACCGTTGTCGTTAAATGCTTCGCTTGTTTTTGAACAGTCCTATGGAGGAGTGGACGGAGACAGTGCTTCTTCGACCGAACTCTATGCCCTGTTGTCCGCTATCTCGGATGTTCCCATTAAACAGCAGTTTGCGGTCACCGGATCGGTAGATCAATACGGCCGGGTTCAAGCCATCGGCGGGGTCAACGAAAAGATCGAAGGCTTCTTTGATGTCTGCAGCAAAAAAGGACTGAGTGGAGATCAGGGAGTATTGATTCCGGCCACAAATATAAAAAACCTGATGCTCAGGAAAGATGTGGTGGACGCCGTTGGCAAAAATGATTTCCATATCTATCCCATAGAAACCATTGATCAGGGCATTGAACTCCTGACCGGTATGCCGGCAGGAGAGCCGGATGAGCAGGGCAGCTACCCTAAAGATTCGGTAAATGGACGTGTGCAGGAAAAACTTCAGGAATTTGCCGATAATATGCGTAAATTCGGCAAAGGGACGGAAAACAATGAGCAGGGAGGCAAAAGTGAGTCCTGAAAACCGCAAAGTCATGATCAGGAGGATACTGGTTCCCATTGATGAATCGACCCACAGCCGGGCAGCTCTGGAAGCAGCGGTTGCCATGGCTGCAGCCCTGCAGGCGGAAATCAACGGTCTCTTTGTGGAAGATGTCGAGATTCTGGAGATTTCCCGGCAGCCATTTTTCCGGGAAGTCCGTACCTATGAGTACAGTGGGAAGGAGGGCGGTGAAATAGAGAGGGATCTCAGGCTCCAGGCGGAGCGCATCCGCAGATGGATTGCGCGATCTGCAGGCAACGCGGAGGTAACCTGGAAATTCGAGGTCAGACGGGGCGGAGTAAAAACCATTATCCTGGAACAGTCGGCAACCGCCGATCTTACCATCATGGGCAGATTCGGCCGTACCGTGTTCAAGTCGACCATGGGTTCCACGGTTCGGCACCTCATTTTACACGGGCGTGGGCTCACCATGCTGATCGATGAACGTTTCCGGCTGATCCCCCCCATTCTGTCGACATTTATCGATTCGGAAATCGGTAAAAGAGCTTTGGAAATAGGAGTAAATGTTGCGCGGCTCATTCAAAGCCCTCTGGAAGTGCTGATTCCTGCGGAAGACCATGAACATTTCCTGGAATTGCAGAAAAAGGCGGAAGCTTTGCTGGAAGGGGTCGAACTGCGCCAAAATTATCATCCGGTTCATGCTCCTGCATCCCTGGGGCTGACAGCAGCGCTTCAAGCCAAGCAGCGGCAGTTGCTGGTTTTGCCGGGAGATGCTGCAGATCATCATCCAGAGGATCTGGTGGAATTAATAGGCCGGATCAGAAATCCTGTGCTGCTGGTGCGCTGAATTTTATATCATCATCTTTGCTAAGCCCCTGATGGTTGACTCCATATTTTGTAATTACGGTACGATGCCTGAGCAAAACTTCAATCTGGTGAACCACAATCCCGGTCATGTTTAGCTTGAGTTGTAAACGTAAATAAGCAATAATGCCTACAGATTCTTTGATGACATTTTTCAATCTGGGGGCAACCATGAAAAGCGGAATAGCGCAAGAGCTGCAGATTCGGCATGAGCCGATAGGAATTGTTTTCACCGATGATAAACCAGAAGCCGCCCGGCAGTTTCAGGAAGGGAAATGGGGCTGTACCATGTTTATGCTGGCCGCCGCCTTAAAGGGAGAGACTGTGGTCTTCGATCAAAACACCTGCGGCTGTCAGGGTGGAGGGACCGGTCTGGGATTCGGCAATCAATACACTGTTTTTCCCGGCGGCCAGGAATGCTTCAAATATTTTCTGTCCACCGGCAACGAACAATGGGAGGAGGGAAGAGCGGCAGGCGAGAAAGTGAAGCCGTTTATGCGCCCGGATGCCTACAACCATTTCATGCATGGAGAGAGGTATAAAAAGTCTCCGGAGCTTGTCGGAAAGTTTATCGAAAACCTGCCGATCACCACGGTCCCCACTGAATTTGTGGTGTTGAAACCCCTGAAAGAGATCGATGAGGCGAAAGAAGACCTCCGTGTTGTGTCTTTTTTCGGCAACATGGATCAAATATCGGCACTTACTGTTCTTGCCAATTACGGACGCGAAAATAATGAGAATGTCGTCTTCCCCTTTGCCGCCGGTTGTCAGTCCATAGGCATATATCCCTATCGGGAGGCTGAACGGCCGGAGCCCCGAGCGGTTCTGGGATTAAACGATATTTCTGCCCGGGTCTATCTCAAGCGGATACTGAAAGACGATGTAATGAGTTTTGCTATGCCGCTCTCTCTTTTTAAGGAGATGGAATCCAACCTGGAGGAGAGCTTCATCGGTGGTGACACCTGGGAACAGTTGAAGTCTCTGGGGGGCAAATAGTTGCTCCAGATGCACATCTCCTGTTCAGCCGTCAAGTGCTCGTTCTTCGGCTGGAATCCGGATGAAAATGAGCAGGGATGCATTAGCAAGAGAAAAAGCGGCGGCCGTGTACCAGGCCCCGAGCAGAACAGGTATTGCGGCAATTTCAATACATACCGCAATGTAATTGGGATGTTTGAAGTAGCGATAGGGTCCTGAGGATACAGGCGAAAGTCCGGGGATGATCAGGATACGTGTATTCCATCTCCTGCCGAGGCTGGCGATGGCCCAGTAGCGAAGAATCTGAGCCGCCAGAATGGCAAGAGCTAAGAACGGCCATCCTTGCGGAACAGGTGGCTTCAGCAGGAACCATTCAAGGTTGAACGAGAGAATCCACAGGCTGTGCAGTACGATGAACAGCGGGAAATGTTGGGCGCCGTATTCTCTGGCCCCCTGTGCCAGGGCCCAGAGATAATTTTTCCGTGAAAGTACAAGTTCAAAGAGACGCTGGATAATGATGGCCAGGGTGACGGCAAAGAGCAATGTCATATCTTCTTCAGCAAAAGCTGATCGTAACTGAAGCCCGGGCCCAGGGCGGACATCAGTGTAAGGCCGGGTTTGACGCCGCCGTTAGTCAGCATGTCGTCGAGAACGAAAAGGACGGTGGGGGACGACATGTTGCCGTAGTCGCGGAGAACCCTGTAGGAAGCGGCAAGATATTCTGCCGGTCTGCCGATCACTTCCGAAAATGCCTCCAGGACTTTGGCCCCTCCCGGATGTGTGACAAAGGAAACAATTTCTGCCGGTGAGATATCCCACTTGCGGCAGGCAGCCTCTATGGCGGCTGGAATATGTTCTCGAACAAAGGCAGGGATGCTGCGGGAAAATAATACCTTCATTCCCGTATCGGTAAAATCCCAGCCCATGATATCCCTGGTATTATCAAACAGGCGGTGAAAAGAGCCCGCAATCTCAAGGCCTTCTCCTTCCTCTCCGACAACTACGGCAGCGGCTCCATCGGCAAAGAGCGAGGTTCCTATCAGATTGGCTTTGGAAAGATCGTTTCGCTGGAAGGTAACGCTGGAAATTTCCACGGCAATAAAGAGAATGGGCGCCGATATTACCGAGCTGATTTCGGCGGCTCTGGCCAGTCCCGATACTCCGCCGGCGCAGCCGAGACCAAAGAGAGGGAGGCGGAGGGCTTCAGGAGCTAAGCCGATTTCCTGCATCAGGACGGCATCGAGGCTGGGCGTCATCAGCCCGGTGCTTGAGGCCACCACTATTCCTCCGAGGGCCTTTGCCTCAACTCCGGCCCGTTCCAGTGCCTTTATGCCGGCTTGACGGGAGAGTATAGTCGCTGTTTCAGCATAAACACTGTTGGTTTCACTGAAGGTGTGATGTTCTGCATACCACTGCGGTTCCCTGACAAGATGGCGCTGAGATATATGAAGATGATCGAATACACGCAGAAGACGATCCAGACTTTTGACACTTCCTGAAAATAGTCCCCTGACCACCTGCCGCACATGCTCCTGATCACAGACATGCTCCGGCACCGCCGTGCCAACACCCTGAATGCGGATATTTTTCATACGATCCAATCTTCTGGAATCTGACTCTCCCCAGAATGGGAAATTCTCGAAGAAAACTATATTCGCCGAAAAAAAATGAAAAGCGGGATGTGTTTTTGGCGCTTGGCGCCTGAAAAGTAACGACTCGAACATATCACCGGGTTCTGCTATAATTGTATCATGAAACCTGCTGACAGATGAAACGGAAATGTCTGGGAGAAGATATTTCCAACATATCCATAGGCAATGATAGCTGATAAAACCAGATATAAAAATGCTCGAGCGGATGAACGGGAAATTGTTGCCGTCGGAGACAGCCATTCTCTGCGATGTTTTGAGAACCATAATAGAATTGCAGATTCAACTTTCTATCATGGCCGTAACAGACTCGATGGCAAAACCGCCTTCAAGCTTGCAGACCACGACAGAAGAGTCCAAAAGATCCTCTCGCCCTTGATGGACAAACACCTGATCTTTTGCTTCGGTGAAGTTGATGTTCGCATCCATATCAAACACCAGCATATACGCACGGGAACTCCGATCGAATCCCTTATCGGGAGAACCGCGAAAAGGTACACCGAGTATGTGCGGCAACTGAGGAATCAGGGACATGATGTTCATGTATTTAATGTGGTCCCTACCGGTGATTTTCGAGGTCTGCAGTTCGAAGGCTGGAAAAAAAAGCTGACCTACCCGTTTATCACCGCTTTTGCCGAACGGCAGAAATACACGCTGCTGCTTAACCGGCAGCTCAGGCAATATTGCGATGCGGGTAAGATACCGTTTATAGATATCTACAGACATCTTATCGACGATGCCGGAAAGCGGAGGGAAGAGCTTATCTACGATTTCTCTCATCTCAATGCGAAGACAGCAGACATTTTACTGGAACATTATCAGTTTTGACGGATACGGAGGTCCGGTTTGCACTGCCTTCTCATCCCGGCAGTGGGGTGGGCTCCTTCCCGTCTGTTGCTTAAAGTGATTCTTGTTCCCGGAGGAGATAAGCGATATATATAAACTATACATGCAGCATTTCAAAAGCCTGTCAAGAACTTGTGATGCCGATTTTTTGCAGCGTTTGATACTGCTAAACTTCTTATCCAGCTCCGCTGGGCTAGCCTATATGAACTCCTGGAGGAATCACCATGAGCGCCATTTTTCTGCGGGTGAAATTGAGGATGAGCATTTCTGCTATTCTTTTATCAGGAAGTGTATTGGCGCTGTCACCGATATCTGCAATTGGTGAGGGCAATCATGCCTGTGATTATCTGAGTAAAAATGAAGTGGTAAGGGTGATGGGCTCCGAAGTTGCTGAAGTGGAGGCACAGTCTGAAAATCCAATGGGGCAGAATATCTGTTTTTTTGATATCCCCGCGGATATGGCTGTTCGTTTTGCGCAACTGCAGATGTTTCGCTCATCCTGGGCCAAAATTTCCGGTGCTGGCTTCACTGCTTCCGCCATGTTCGAAAACAATATGAGCTTTCTTGATAACCTGCAGGAAATTTCAGGGGTCGGAGAAAAGGCCTACTGGGGAGGGTCTGGATTAAAATTGGGTGCCGGTCTGCATGTTTTCTATAAAGATTCATATTTCACAGTTATGGTTGCCACAGGCGATGATGAGAGAAACCTGAAAAAATCGAAAGAGCTTGCCTCTGTAGTAATCAGTAAGATATGACGGATTCGTAAAAAGTATCCACGCAGCTCTCAGACTCAGATGGCCAGCTATACCTAGAAGTGTCGGATTTCGGGGTACGTCCATGTCTGTAAAAATATTCATCCTTACAGTCCTTCTGGTCATTGCGGTATCCCAACCATTTCATCAGGGATATCCAGTGGATCGGCCTCCCGAGTTTTCCTCCCTCAGGAATACGTCGATTCTTGTTCTTCACTCCTATGGTCCTGATTATGGCTGGACCGTTGAGGTCAACAAAGGCATCATGACCGTGCTCAGGAGCCTTGACTGGACCAATACCGTACGCGTCGAATACATGGACAGCAAAAATATCTTTGATGAACAATATCTACAGGAGCTGGCTGAACTTTATTTAACAAAATATCAGATAGTGCATTTTGACGGAGTTATCGTGTCCGACAATAATGCTTTGAATTTTATAGAAAAATATGGAAAAACGCTTTTTCCTTCAGCTACTTTCGTAGCAACAGGAATAAACGGTGTTGATTCGGTTGTGCCAAACACAATTGCTTCGAGCGTGATAATCGAAAAAGCCGATCATGCCGAAACCCTGAGGCAGGCTATGCGACAGAATCCCGAAGCGAAAAACGCCTATGTAATCTATGATTCTTCCACTACCGGTTATGCGCTTCTTGAAGAAGTTGTGGAACTCTTACCCCAGTTGTCGGCGGATATTGAAATTAATATCGTTTCGCCCATGGCCTTTGAAGAGTTGCTGTCCCATGTCGCCACAATTGATGCTGATGACTTCATCTATCTGCTGCCTTATGTCAGCGATGGAACGGGCAGATCATTCAGGCAGGGGTATGTGGCAACCTTTCTCGCCCGCAGAACCGGTATACCGATCTATGGCTCCTGGCAATTCCAGATTGGCGAAGGCCTGGTGGGAGGCCGTGTTCTCTCTGGCTTCAGGCAGGGGGAGAAGGCCGCACAGTCTCTTATTGCTTTATTGGAAGGAATCAGGGATGGGTCCATGTTTGTGGAGCCATCCTCGTCTTTCAGGAATTTGTACGACTACAACGTTCTGAAGTTGCTGCAGATCCCGCTGGAGCGTCTTCCTGATGAGGTGGAGTTTCTGCATAAGCCTCCGTCGTTCTATGCGACCCATAAGCAGATTCTCATTCCTGCCGTGCTTATAATTAGTGTGCTCACCGTATTTTTGCTGCTGCTCCTGCAAAATCGTATCAAACAACTCAACATAAATAAAAGAGATCGTGCTATAATTGATCTCAACAGGGAAATCATCGAAACTCAGCGCGAATTGGTAACTATTCTGGGGGAGGTAATCGAGAACCATTCGAAGGAAACAGGAAATCATGTCAAACGTGTAGCAAAAATTTCACGTTTTCTTGGGGAAATGGCGGGCCTGTCTGAAGAGGAACTGGAAATTCTGGAGGCAGCTTCTCCGCTACATGATGTCGGCAAAATAGGGGTCTCAGAGCGCATCCTCCATAAGCACAAGAAATTGACGGACAAAGAGTTCGAAAGAATGAAAAAGCATACGACAATAGGCCGGGACATCCTGCAGACCTCAAACCGGAAACTCCTTGCCTCTGCCCGCTCGATTGCCTATCAGCACCATGAACGATGGGACGGTAACGGATATCCCAATGGATTGAAAGGGAACGAGATCGATATCTTCGCCAGAATCACCATGCTGGCCGATATCTACGACGCACTATCATCGGAAAGATCGTATAAAAAGGCCTGGCCGGAGGATAAGGTGGTTGAATATATCCGCTGCAATGACGGCATCTTTTTCGACCCATCTCTAGTCGCCATATTTTTGGAACATAGAGGCGAGATCCGTGAAATTCGTGAAAGATACGAGCCTGAATAAAGTAGAGAATGTGCAGTGCAGGCCTCTTTTTCTGAACTATCTTTCAATCTGCTATTACTGTTTTTATCAACAGAGGTCGCGGCAGGTGTCTCCTCAAAAAGAAGCCACCCTGTTGTGCCGTTGACATTATGCCAGCGCGACCTAACGTTTTAAATAGCCTGATGATCGGCACGTTTCTGATTCCAACTCAACCGCTCACACTTGAGCGCTCAAAAAGAAACGTATGCAACCACAGAAACATATATTGGCGTTCGACGATCTGCCGATCCTTCTTCGGCAATGGCTGCGGAGCAAAGCGGTTATCGGTCCACTTGCGCGGCAGGATCAGCCGGGGTTCTATTATTTCGACTGGATAGATCCTGCGGACGCAGATGTGGAGCGATTGGCGGAACGGTTGGCCAGTGGGTATGTAACTACCACCATCCCCCCGAAAAAAGCCTTTTTCCCAACCAGAGAGACACTATTCAATTTTGCTGCTGCCGGGCCGGTTGTCCCGAAAAATGAAGAGCATCAGGAACCTTTTCTTCTGATTGGGGTGCATCCCTGCGATCTGGCTGCCCTGAGTCTGCTCGATACCGCCTATGCCCATCCTCCCGCCGACGGACCCTGGCGGAAACGCCGCAGCCCGGCGACTGTTGTCGGTATAGATTGCCTGCCCGACCAATATTGCTTCTGCACCTCCATGGAAACATCCGGCAGTCGTGACGCCTGCGATTTGTTTTTAACTCCGATAACATCCGGGTTCCTGGCAGAAATTTATTCAGAAAAAGGTAAAGACCTGCTCCGGGGAATCCGCACGGAACCGGCGCAGCCCCGGGATATCCAGGAAGGCGAGGAATTTCTCCATAAAAAGGAGGCGGCAATTACTCTCAGTCTGCAGGCTGGATCGGAGGAGTTCGCCGAAATACTCGATACGGTGGATTTGACGGAGGTCTGGGAACAGACAGCTCAACGCTGCTATAGCTGCGGATCCTGCAATACGACATGTCCGACCTGTTTCTGCTTTGATGTGGAAGACACCTTGGACACCAATCTGACAAGCGGCAGGCGCTATCGCAGCTGGGGATCCTGCCAGCTGCTCGAATTCACCCTGCTGGCAGGAGGGGCCAATACCCGTGGCGAGCGCCGTCAACGGGTGGCACACCGATGGTATCGCAAGTTTCTCTATCTATATAAACAATTCGGTCACTCGTTTTGCACCGGCTGTGGCCGTTGCAGCCGAGCCTGTACTGCAGACATCAATATCGTGGACGTTAGCAATGATTTGATAAAAAGAGCAAAGGAGAAGAGGTGATGGTAGTCCCCGGCCTTGAAGTACCTGTCGATTATATACCTCAACAGGTCGATGTCCTGAATGTGATCGATGAAGCTCCGGGCGTGAAAATCCTGGCGCTGACGGCACCCCAAGGCAAAATGACCTTTGTTGCGGGACAGTTTGTGCAGATTTCGGTGTTCGGATACGGCGAGGCTCCCTTTACCATATGCTCCTCGCCCTCTCAAAGCGATAGTTTCGACATCTGTGTTTCTGCCGTGGGCCGGGTCAGCAATGCTCTTCACCGCCTGAAACCTGGAGACCGCGTCGGCGTCCGTGGCCCCTTAGGGCATGGTTTTCCCCTCGAGCAGGTCCTGGGCCGGGATCTGTTCTTCGTGGCAGGTGGTACCGGCATGGCCTGCCTGCGCTCCGTGATTGCCGATTGTCGGGAAAATCTCTCTGATTATGGCCGCTTGATCATTGCCAACGGCGTAAAAACTCCGGCAAAGAGGCTGTTTGCCGCGGACCTTCAACTCTGGCACGATGACGTACGGACAGAGCTTCATGAAACCGTCGACACCCCCGACGCCTCCTGGCAGGGAAGGGTAGGCGTTGTCCCTGATATAATCAAGGATGTCGATTTCGATCCGCACAATACCGTGGCCTTTGTCGTCGGTCCTCCCGTTGTCTTCCGGTTTGCCGCCCAAAATTTCCTCAACAAAGGTGTAGAAGAGAAAGACATCTATTTCTCCCTGGAAAGACGTTTTCAGTGCGGGGTAGGCAAATGCGGTCATTGCCAGGTCAATGATCTTTATGTCTGTCAGAATGGCCCCGTCTTTTCCTATTCGGAGTTGAAGTCACGAAGCGAGGCCGTTGAGGCGACGCTGCCCGATAATTAAAGGAGTGAGGTCTAGATGAGTTCAAAGCCCAGAGTCGCGTTTTTCGATTTCGCCTGTTGCGAAGGATGCCAGCTGGCCGTTCTCCGTCTTGGCGAAACCCTCTTTGAACTGCTGGAGCATGTGGAGGTAGTGAACTGGCGTGAGGTTATGACCGGAGCCTCCGATGACTACGATATCGCTTTTTGCGAGGGCAGTATCCGCTGGCAGAAGGATATCGAGCGGATACAAAAAATCCGCGAGACTGCAGATATCCTGGTATCGCTGGGTACCTGTGCCACCATCGGCTGTCACAACGCCATTCGTAATGACTGGCCGCTGGATACATTACGACAAACGGTGTACGGCGATCCAACATTTCCTGCTGGAATTATCACGGCACGACCGATCACCGCGGTGGTCGATGTCGATTATCAGACACTCGGCTGCCCGGTGAGCGCTCCTGAATTTGTCAAGGTGTTTAAAGCCATCCTGACCCGGCAGAAATATGATCCGCCGAACTCCCCGGTTTGCGTGGAATGCAAGTTGAATGATTATCCATGCGTCTATGAAAAGAATCAGGTTTGTCTCGGACCGCTGACACGTTGCGGCTGCAATGCCATCTGTACCCGTTATGGTGATGCTTGCCGGGGCTGCCGGGGGTTGGTGGACGGCGCCAATCTCGAAGGTGCGGTCAGGGCACTCGGCGCCGATGGTGCAGGACGCCACCCCATCATGGAGCGGGTGATCTCGGCGCATGGTTTGTCGGAAGCGGACATCCTCGAAATGTTCGGCACCTACAATACCTGGCCGAAAGCTGAACGCAAGGACTACCAATATGAAGATTAACATCAATCCCCTGACCCGTGTCGAGGGGCACGCGACGCTGGATATATCCGGGAACAGGGTCCGCTTTGCCGTCACCGAGGCACCGCGGTTCTTCGAAGCGCTGGTCCGCAACCGGGGGTATCAGGAGGTATCCCATATCGCTTCCCGTGTTTGCGGCATCTGCGCAATCAGCCATGCCTGCGCTGCCTTGAAAGCCACGGAGAAAGCCTTTGCCATCCAGGTAAGCCCGAGGACACAATTGCTCCGTCGCCTGGCCTGTTATGGCGAAATAATAAGCAGCCATGCACTCCATCTCTATTTTCTGGCGGGGCCCGATTTCTTCAAGGCAGCGAGCATTTTTGAACTGGCAAAAGCGGATCCGGAAATCATGCGGCGGGGGAACCGTCTAAAAGAACTGGGCTACGCGCTTTGTGATACCGTGGCCGGTCGTCACACCCATCCGGTGGCCATGCGCCTCAATGGTTTCACCTTTGTACACAACGAGGATGATTTTACCGCTTTGCGTGATAGACTGGAAAATGGCCTGGTCGATCTGCACAAAACCGTATCCCTGTTTAGCGGCCGGATACCGCAAATGGAACGGGAAACCGAGTATGTCAGTCTCCGTCATCCCCATCATTATGCCTTTTATGAAGGCGATCTCTATTCCAGTGAGGGCAAGACCGTTCCGGTTGAACAGTATCGGCAGCAGATCCGGGAAGAGGTAGTTTCCTATTCAACCGCCAAATATGCCCGCTGGCACAAGGAGAGTTATATGGTAGGCGCCCTGGCGCGGTTCAACAACAATTCCGATCAGTTGTCGCCAGGGGCGCAGGAGGCTGCAGTGCAACTGGGTCTTAAGACGCCCTGCTTCAATCCATTCAGTAATACAACGGCGCAGATCGTTGAAATGATTCACTGTGTCGAAGACTCCATAGATCTTATCGATCAATTTTTAAGCACTGATTATCCAGCAGATGCTGATATCCCGGCAGTTACGCCGATTTCCGGTCGCGGCGTCGGCGCGGTGGAGGCACCGCGGGGTATTCTCTTTCACGAATATGAATATAACGACAAGGGGAAATGCACCTCTGCCAACATGGTCATTCCCACGGCGCAGAATCTGGCAAATCTGGAGGCTGATCTCAATGCCTTGCTACCTTCTCTTGCGGGCCTGGACAAAGAGAGTACCGGCCGGCAGCTGGAAATGCTGGCCCGGGCCTATGACCCGTGCATATCGTGCTCGAGCCATTGAAAGGCGGCCAGGCCGGCAACGGTCTGAGTGTGGTCTTACGCACGACATACCGGAACCTCACAAATCCAATGGACTTTTTGCCTCTTTGATCGTCACGCTCTTGACCGTATGAATATAGATCCTCGTTGTCCGTATATCACTGTGGCCCAGCAATTTCTGAATCGTGCGGATATCGTAATTCGCCTGCAGGAGATGGCTTGCATAGCTGTGGCGGAAGGTATGCGAGGTAACCCGCTTAGGAATCCTTGCTTTTTTAACGGCCTTGCGGAGTGCAACAAACAACGATACATTCTGCAGTTACATGGCAATTCACGTTTTCGCCGGTTTTCATTGGCAATATTGCTGATTCGAGGAGATCAAACCATGAGAAGACTATCAGTTGCTTTGCTGTGTGTCGCTGTGTCATTGTTGTTTCAGACACAGGCGTATTCTGCGATTTTCCATGTCAGTACACTTGGTAATGATTCTGCATCCTGCGGTTCAAGTGGTTCACCCTGTGCCACTATCTGGAAAGCAATTAACACCCTATGATGACATTGATGGAGACAAGCGTCCAGGGTTTAGCCAGCTGACCGGCTGCGATATCGGCGCTGATGAATACAACGCGATGCGATGTTTTCCTGTGAGAAACCATAACGACGGCATGACGATAATCTGTTTCTAACCATCCTCAGTCGCATTTTGAGGTATATTCGGTGAGAAAAAAGGGTCAGATTAAAATAAGTCTGGCGCGCCTGCTTGGATAATAGCAGGTTGCATATATCATATTCTTGGAGCTTTGGGAGATCGCCCATGATTTAATGTGCTATCGCAATAATTCCTCCACCTTTGCCGCAAAGACAAAATCACTCTCCGTCAGCCCGTTAATTGTGTGAGTCCAGATGGTTAACTTGACCTTCCCCCAGGTGAGGTGGATATCAGGGTGATGCCACTGGTCCTCGGCGAGTTGGCCTACCTTGATGGTAAAATCCAGGGCCTGGCGGAAGTCCTTGAACGAGAATGCCTTCGCAAGATGATGACCATCCACCACCTGCCAATCAGCTGCCAATTGCCTGTGCAGTAAGTCAATGTCCTCACCTTGCAGGGGAGAGGTGCCTCCTTTGCAGGGGACGCATTCTTTTCTTGCCAGTTCGCTTGCCATAGGATCTCCTTTGTAAGGGAATTTACAGTTTCAATGGATGACAGCCGGGATCCTTAGCCTGTCGTCTGAGTACTCCGTAGGCTTGTATAGAGTAAACAGTATTCATTCCCCGGACGCTTGCAATTTTTCCGGTTATACTGAGAGGTGGTGAAATGGGGCTGGTAAATGGGGTCAGAGTAAAATAAATCTGGTTTATTACTATTTGGAAATGTAAACAATCGGAGCAATATGGCCAGATTCACGAGAATCGCATCTGTAGACGTTCCAGTTCATGTAATCCAGCGGGGAAATCCCAGAAAGAGTTTTTGCTTCGTTTTGGTCGAGACCGGCAGGTTTGGCTGCGATGGCTCTTCGAAGCGAAAAAGAGATATAACCTTGAAGTGTCATGGACACTCCTCTCAAATCAAGTCAATAGCGTCACAGCTGAATTTGGCTTATATCACAGGAACTCCAAAAAAATACGGGTGTAGATAATATAGTAGTCCATACACTGCCGTACCGGTAACCACAATTCCTGCATCGTAACGCAGTGGTTTGGTCTCATTGCTTTTGCTCGCCCCCCTCCTGTTAGCCGACCACATATCGAACAGCGAATAGACGAGGAAACTGCAGAAGAGGACAATCGATCCCAGATCGCCATTAGCCAACAGATGGATGGTGGCCCAGATCGTCACTCCCCACAGCATCGGATGCCGGGTGAATCTTTTGAGGTTGGTGGGCATATAGGCCGCAACCAGCAGAATAGCAGCCGGCAGCATGAAGACCAGGGCAAGATGCCGTGCCCAGACCGGCGGCTGGTAGATGATGATATATTCTCTTGCGCTCATGCCGTAGACGACAAGCGCCAGACCAAGAAGTGCAATAAGGGCAAAAGCACCTTTATAGCCATATTCTCCCAGCCGGTGTACCGCCTGCTGTCGCAGCGAAACGGATGCCGGCAGGAGATGGATGGCGAAAAATAATATCAGACCAAAGAGCAGTATATACATGGGATCCTCCTCATGAGCTCGTAATAATGATTATTTTCTCTATGAATACCTGGAATCAAGTCTCTTATGTTGCTGACTTCGGCTAACTTTCCTGTTTTGGGATGCCGAAGGCTTCAAAGCACCTTATGCAGGAGCTCAACCCGCCAAAATCCCGTTTTACGCAGGAGGATCCAACTGATAAGGCAAATCTTCTTTGTCATAGAGGAGTGTAACCATCAGGGAGCAATTGTAAAAGGGGTTATCGGTTGGCTCCCTGACGGGTAAAATGCTTTTGGTACGGATCGGCGAATATGAAAGCCAGACTTGATGGCGACAAGAAGCGATGAAAGAACATGATGTAATTGCCAAGAGTGTGCATAAAAGCCAAGAGCGGGCTTGACCCCATTTCACGATCAGGTTTTGCCTTTTCTGATGTACGAAGAATTATAGCAGAGGAAGCATTGGGTCAGGATTTTTAACCGATTTGCCCACTGCCATGGCAAAGACAGCAAAAATCTTTGGTCAAAACGTTGCTGCACATGGTAGCCTTAAGGGAGCAGGGTTGATACCATGAAAATTCACAGGAAACTGCAGATAAAGATAATACTATGAGAATAACGATTGCATACAACCTTCGCACCGATGACACTGAAGCTACAGCTGAACTTTTAACTGTAGCTGACATTACCAGAATAAGCGAGGCAATCAGCAGCCTTCAACACACAGTTACCTTGGTTGAGGTTTCCGGTAAACCAGATAAAGTAATTGAGCGCCTGCTTGAAAGTGAACCTGACCTTGTTTTTAATTTGGCAGAAGGAACGATAGGCAGTTCCCGGGAAGCCTTTTATCCCGGGTTGTACGAACAGATGGGTATTCCGTTTACAGGTGGGAACGCTTCTCTTCTTCATCTTAATCTTGATAAACATCTTGCCAAAACCGTTTTGTCTTCTCATGGGATTAGTGTTCCCAGAGGCGTTTTAATAACAGAAAAAGAGCGCATAATACCCGACGATTTACACTATCCCTTGATGATTAAACCAAATTCAGAAGGGTCAAGTAAAGGAATTACCCAAGATTCAGTAGTTGAAACAATGGAGCAAGCTCTCGCAAGAATAAATAGTCTTTTGATCCATTATCCTGCAGGTCTTGTTGTTGAAGAGTATATCGACGGCCGCGAACTTAGTGTTCCCTTTCTGGAGAGTTTCCCCGGAAAGCTTCTTGACATTGTCGAACATACTTTTGATGTTAAAAAAACAGGGAGTAAATACAACATTTACGATTATGACATGAAGCAAGGTGGCGAAGCTGCAAAATCAGTGAGTGTTATCTGTCCTGCACCTATAAATACCGAAGAAGAAAAAGCGGTAACAAAAATGGCTCGCGATGTTTTTGAAATCATGTCTTGTCCTGATGTTGGCCGGGTAGATATTCGATTAAATTCTAAAGGGAAACCTTATTTTATTGAACTTAATCCCTTGCCAAGTCTTCACCCAGATGCGTCTCTCATGACTGCGGCCAAATCTCGTAACCTCGAATTTCGCGATGCCTTGCGGTTAATTATTCGTTCGGCTGCACGCCGTTACGGTCTTGCTATCAAATCTGCAAAGCAACCTAAAAAAGATGATTTTTCCTATGAAACTCCACGGCCTAATGCCAGGGAACTTGGAATTCAAATTGGACGTATGCCTCCTGGAGTAAATAATGCCATTACAGATGTTAAAGGCGTACGTGTTGGCCATTTCTCACGTGTTGAAGATAATGTTCAAATTCCCGGTGGAACAGAAATCAGCAAGATACGCACGGGGGTTACAGCCATTATGCCTGCCGGACAAACGTATACAAATAGGATAGCAGCAGGTGGTTTTATATTAAATGGAGTTGGAGAAGTTGCTGGTTTGACACAGGTTTTAGAGACAGGTTGGCTAGAAACACCAATTCTTTTAACTAACTCACATTCTGTTGGAAGGGTACACACCGGGGTGGTTAATCACAAAATCAAAAAATACCCAAAACTTGGTACCGAAACCGATGTGATTTTGCCTGTTGTTGGAGAAGCTGACGATTCTTTTTTGAATGATATTCGAGTAGGGACATGTTCGGGACAGGATGCTATCAAGGCTATCCAGTCAGCATCTTCGGGTCCTGTAAAACAAGGTTCTATAGGTGCTGGTACCGGTATGACAAGTTTTGATTTTGCCGGTGGAATTGGAACTTCGTCCCGTATTATCAATATAGCAGAAGATGACACCTATACTGTTGGAGTGCTTGTCCTTTCCAACTTTGGCAAAATGCGCAATCTGACAATTGATGGAGGTGTTGTCGGAAGAATTCTCGATAAGGAATTTGATAAAACCGGACGTCGCGAAGCATCTGAAGGTTCGATTATTGTAGTGGTTGCTACCGACATCCCTCTGATTAACAGCCAGTTGAACCGAGTGGCAAAACGAGCTGCCCTTGGTCTTGGACGTACCGGTTCTTATGCTGCTTCAACGAGTGGTGAAATAATTATTGCCTTTAGCACCGGTAATCGTAAGCCCCGGGCCAATAGTTCTAAAAGTAATTTTATTCATCTAAAGTGTATTTCGGATAATCATATAAATCTGGTTTACGAAGCAGTGGTAGAAGCAACCGAAGAGTCAGTTATAAATGCCGTTTTTTGCTCTAATGGAATGAATGGACGTGAAAAACGAGAGTGTCCGGCAGTTCCACATCAGCGTATTCTCGAATTATTAAACCCACAAAAAATACATCCATGAAAGTAATAGAAAAATATAACGACAGCTTACATAATCCACATTGGAAGTATCAGCTCGGACCCGAAGCTTACGAAGTTAAGGACACTCCTCTTCGTGTTGAATCCATAAAAAAAGCTCTTCGTGGGGACAAGCGATTCGAATTTACAACTGCAAAAAAATTTCCGGAACGGCTGATTTCCAAGCTTCATCCATACCACGATTACATCCTTAAAACAGGATTAAGTTTAAAAAACGATGAAGAAGAATTTTATCCGGATCTGTTTCCCGGGGAAGGTGCCAACCTTCAGAAAAAGATAGATTCACCTTTGTGGGGTGGAATATGGTGTACTGATGCCGTTACCCCTATTAAAAAGAAAACCTACGAAGTTGCCAGGGCTTCAGCTGAGACCGCATTAACCGGTGCTGAAATGCTGCGCGAAGGGCTTGAGAAAACTATATATGCCTTATGCAGGCCTTCCGGCCATCATGCCGGCCCGCGGGTTTTTGGGGGGTATTGTTATTTTAATAATGCAGCTACTGCCGCTGAGTATTTATTGCCTGAGGGAAAAGTAGCTATTGTGGATATCGATTATCATCATGGAAACGGAACCCAGGAGTTTTTTGATGAAATAAAATCTGTATTTACAGCATCAATTCATTGCGATCCTGCAAATGAATATCCATATTTTTGGGGATACGCGAATGAACAAGGAAAGGGACAGGCAGCTGGCACAAATTATAATGAACCTTTACTCAAGGACTCCTCAATAGCGCAATATAGTGCGGCTGTTGATAGAATTCTTGATAAGATACGTGAGTTTAAACCAGCGTATTTAATTATTGCTGCCGGGTTTGATACGCATATGAAGGACCCGATAGGTGGTTTTAAGCTTCATACAGAAGATTATATTTCAATTGGTAACCAGTTTAAGTCACTGGGATTACCAACCTTAGTTTGCCAGGAAGGTGGATATAACACTGATATTCTAGGCGATTGCGTAAAGAATTTTCTCTTTGGATTGATGTAAAACGAATATATGCATAAATTTGTAAAAGCATAAAAAATAGCAAGATGCTCAGGTAACCATGCTGTCCCGGGCCTATTACCCGTGCATATGGTGTTCGAGCCATTGACAATCAACCATAACCTCATGTCAAAGGAGCAAACCTATGGCCAGAGAAAAGCTCTGTCCTACGGTCTTCCCCTTGTTCACCCAGGTTTTTTTGCATTCCAGCCTCGTAAATAACCTTTGCGGAGTTTCGGCAACGTGGAAAGAACTGCTTATTGTGATGGACCTATGCCTTGCCACCTTTAGGAGGTGGCACATTTGCTGCCAATTTAAAAAACAAAAGGATAAGAGCAATGACAACTCTTTTCCGTCTCTTTTTCTGCATCCTTCTGCTATTGCTGGGCATGAGATCATTAAGGGCGGAGGATTTCGGGCCGACTGCGTACCGGTCCCTTCATGCTGAACAGGTAGATATGACATCGTCCATCTCTGTGCAGGAGCAGAAAACCGGCATGCTGCCGGTCGTGGCAAGCGGAACCGGTCTGGTGACCTTGTGGGGAGTCCTGGAGTGGGATTATTTCTCTCGCTCTCCCCATGCTGAATCGGAAGGCTGGTTCGGCAATTCGACTGACGACGGCGGAGCCGATAAAATTGGCCACGCCTACAGCAACTATGCCTTCAGCCATGCCCTGGCCGCTCTCTACAGTCATTGGGGATATCCGGAGGATAAAGCTGCGCTCTACGGTGCAGTCTCTTCATTTGCCATCATGGGGTATATGGAAGTGGGAGATTCCTTCAGCAGCTATGGATTTTCCTACGAGGATCTGCTTGCCAATGGTGTTGGGGCACTCCTGGGATATGTGCTCTACACCACGCCCGACCTCGCCGAGAAGCTCGATTTTCGCTGGGAGTACACACCAAAATTTGAGCAGACTGATGTTTTTACCGATTATGAGAACTCCAAATATCTTCTGGCACTGAAGCTGAACGGATTCGCAGCCATGAAGCAGAGCTTCCTGCGCCATGTGGAGATTCATCTGGGATATTATGCCCGCAACTTCGGCGATCCGGACGAGGACAGGGAACGGAATATTTACCTCGGTATCGGTTTAAACCTCACAGATCTGCTCTATCGCCATTCCTGGAAAAAAACTGCAACAGTACTTCGCTATCTCCAAATTCCCTACACTTCGATAAACATGGCAAATGACCTGAACGATTAACAGTATTATCGTGCCGTCTGCCATTTCTCCCTGCCTGTCCGATTAAGGCAGGCCGCTCTCACCGCCACCCTCAAGGAGCAGTCCGCATCGCAACTGCCATCATCGGTGTCTATCAAATCATGATCGTGAATGTTGCGGCATGAACGCATCCAATAAAATAAGAAATAAGGGTCAAGTCTTTGCTTGACTCATTCGGCTGATTATAATAAACTTTTCTCCATGACCAGACCTCTTCGAATAGAATACCCCGGCGCCTGGTATCATGTGATGAACCGTGGAAGGCGTGGCGAAAATGTCTTTGCAGACAACGATGACTATGAGACTTTTATTGCTCTATTGCAGGAAGCCTCTGAGATGTTTGACCTCATGGTTTCTGCATTTTGTCTGATGTCGAATCATTATCACATTCTTGTGCAGACACCTGCCGGAAACCTGTCGCGGGCGATACGACACCTTAACGGTGTTTATACTCAGCGATACAACCGACGTCACAACATAGATGGACAATTGTTTCGCGGACGCTATAAGAGTGTTCTTGTACAAGAAGATAGTCATCTGCTGGAGTTGTTGCGTTACATTCACAGAAATCCTGTAAGGGCAAACATGTGCGATACCCTTGATGATTATCCCTGGTCAAGCCATCAGGGGTATATTTTTTCCACGGAAAAATGGGGTTGGTTGCATAAAGGATTCCTGCTCGGCATGTTTGACCGTGAACAACATAAAGCGATAAAACAGTATAAGATCTTTGTAAAAGGCGAAGACTCTGCCGAAGTCACTGATTTTTTCGGCAAGAAAAACCTTGCTTCGTTTTTCGGCTCACGAGATTTTATCGAGTGGGTTAAGGCCACATATCACCAGCTTCAAAATCAAAAAGAGATCCCTCAATCAAGGCACCTTGCTCCAACAATAGACAACATAAAACTGGTGGTTTGCCAACACTATCAGGTTGAACAAAGGCACTTAAAGCAATCAAAACGAGGGCAGGTGAACGAGCCTCGCAACGTGTCGATATATCTTGCCAGAAAAAGATGCGGTTTGCGATTGGAAGAGATTGGGCGGGAGTTTGAGCTTTTGACATACAGTTCGGTGAGCAGTATTGTCACTAGGATGGAAGAGCAGCTTTCTAAAAACAAGGAGCTCCGTAGCCGGATTGAAAAAATAAACCTTAAACTCAACAAGAGTCATGCAAAAATTTGACCCCTTCTTTAATTATGACTAAAATTAATAAAAATTTTGATTCTAAAAATTGGGAAAGAACAAAAAAATATGAACAAGATTGGAAACTAGAACTATTTGCTTTAGTAGGATTTTGTATTTCTGGCGCAATATTTATTTTATCAGGTATTAAAAATGGAGATATTTTAGCAATACTTGGCAGTTTAGTGTGGATTATATCTTGTGTTACATGGATGATTCCATATAGAAAATATTTTGCCACTTCGAAGCACAAACACGATTGTAGAAAACCTATAACAGGGCAAATTGAGTCAGACAAATAAAGACACATTCTACACGTCGCTACATTCCGCTCCTTATTTGCTGGTTATTTGGGACATTGGATTTAAAAAGCAGATCATGTTCGGCGGTGCGGTACTCGCCGCCGCGAATCGTCTTAATTTCATTACCAAAAGGCAAGATCAAACAATGAGCGCGAGTGCGGCTTTCGTGGCGTTGGCGGCTTTTTGCCAGGGGTTATCAGGCGGGATCGGCGGTATTCTTATGGCCGGTGGCTGATATCCGTTCGTGGTTTCATTCTATCGGGGTGCGATCTCGAAATGGGGTCGAGCCACGTATGCATCTACTCGTATTTGATGAAAGAGGTCGTGACGTAATTCCTCAATCTATAAAGCTAATTGCCGGTAGAACCGGTAAGGAATACAACGCCCGGAAAAGCCGAATAACGGCCATGAGATCGACCCAGTCCTGAAAGCAGGCATGGCCCATTTATTTTTTGTTACTCTCCACCCTCTTGAAGATGGGAATGGGCGGATTGCAAGAGCGATTGGTGATATGGCACTGGCTGGCTCCGACGCCACTCAGGATCGCTTTTACAGCTTGTCCTCTCAAATTGAGGCTGAGCGTAAGGATTACTACGATCAACTGGAAAATCATGTTCTCTTCAAAGCGCAGCTATGGGACACAATAAATCAAAGGCCTGTCAATGAGCGCCAGCGCCTGATCATCAATCGAATGCTGGAAGATGATTTTAAGGGGGATATGAATACCTCCAAATACGCCAAGTAGGCCAAGTGCTCAAACGACACGGCGCTGAGAGATATTCAGGATTTGAAAGATAGAGGAATACTCATTCAGAACCCTGGCGGCGGAAGGAGCACCAGCTACAGATTGCCTGACAGGAATAAACATTAAGACGAGCTGCGACACAGAGCTGTGAAATTCCGATAACAACCGCTGTGAAACGTTCGGGGGCTATCACATTTAATGGCAATCGCTCGCGATGGGCATGATAATTTTGGCTTTTCTGGACTCTTCCAGGTCGCTGGGGCCAATAGTCAGAGGGTCGGGCCAAGCAAACTAACTAAAATTAATAATAATATCTTTGAAAAGTTAACCTTTTTGAGGGTTACATCGTTCTTTATGTGTGCGAAAAAGCTGGCATAAGAAATAATAAAAAAACCGATACAGGGCCTGAGAATACCTACTTTGGAACATTATCGATTAAAAATTAATTGCTTGTTGAGACCCGACCCCAAGGGTAGCCAAGCAGGTAAATAAGCAGATCCTCCCAAGCGAGTTGACGCACCTTCCGACATTGCTAATGCCGTTATTTTCTCGGCCTCGCACCAAGCCGACTGGCTGACTGGGCAGGTCATTAAGGACACATATCCAATGCAACACTACGCGCGGCCTTCGGCTGCGGATGCTCGAAAGCTCGCTGTGTTATGCCTAAGATACATCAATTCAGAATATTGCGAAGGACGGTAAAGCTTGAAGGGAATCGAGAAGCCGGAAGGGTGCGGGCCAAGTTAATTAGCCCCTGCGCCTCTTTGGTAGGTCCAATTATCTTTTGGTCCTGTTTCATACCAATTCACCTGTCGGTAGACTGGTTGGTTGTTGCTCCCTATTTTTAATGGGTTGACAATAGGTATTGTGTTGGTATAACCTTTGCCCAAAAATACCCCTGCTGTCACTCCGGAGAAACTCGGTGGATTGCTTGAGCCTTGGATCCACATCTTTTTTGACATCTTTGTCTCTGAAAGGTGCAGTGGCAGTGTTGATTGAGGTGGCATCCCATGATCTGCGTGAAGTGATAGACAGGTATGCGAAAAGGTATGTCGCAAAAAGAAGCCTGGATCGATCCGCAGGCTTCTCAATAGATCCAGTGGAACAGGTGATCGTGCGCTTCAATCAGTCTGTTTGAATCGATCCTGCAATTCGATATTTTTACAGGATACAGGTTCAATATCGAAACTTTCGTAGTGCTGTCACCAAAAACATAAAAAGAAATGGAAGCAGTTATAATATTTCAGCACATGGAATTGGGCTGAATATTTTGAAGCGGTTTTTCATGTATGGCAGCGCTTCCGTTCAATAGAATAAATTTTTCGTTAGGAGGTGGTTTTATGTCAACAGCGATACAAGCCTTACTGGCAGCAACACCAATTATTGTGGCAGCTGTGCTGCTTGTCGGTCTTCACTGGCCGGCCAGACGGGCTATGCCGGTGGTTTATCTCACTGCGGCGGGAATTGCTCTTTTCTTCTGGGAAATGAGCTTCAATCGAGTTCTTGCTTCTACGATTCAGGGCATGGTTGTTACTGCCGCCGTCCTCTGGATTATTTTCGGAGCCATCATGCTGCTCAATACTCTACAAAATTCTGGCGCGATTTCCACGATTCGGGCAGGTTTTACCAATATCAGTCCAGACCGGCGTGTCCAGGCTCTCATTCTCGCCTGGCTATTCGGCTGTTTTATTGAAGGTGCGTCAGGTTTCGGAACTCCGGCGGCCATCGCCGCGCCACTGCTGGTCGCTATAGGGTTTCCGGCTCTAGGCGCGGTTATGATCGGTATGATGATCCAGTCGACACCGGTATCTTTTGGCGCCGTAGGAACTCCAATTCTCATTGGTGTTACAAACGGGCTTGATCACATAGCCCTCAGCCGGCAGCTTGCTGATGGAGGATCGAGCTGGGAAATATTTCTGCAACTCATCACCTCGGAGGTGGCAATCGGCCATGCCATTGTCGGTACCTTGATGCCCCTTATGATGGTGATTATGCTTACACGTTTTTTCGGCCGCAACAAAAGCTGGAAAGAGGGATTGGCGATGACACCTTTCGCTATTTTTACCGGTCTGGCCTTCACCATACCATACGGTCTTACCGGCGTTTTTCTGGGACCTGAATTTCCCTCCCTCGTCGGCGCCCTCGTCGGCATGGCCATTGTCGTACCGGCTGCCAAAAAAGGTTTTCTTTTGCCGAAAACCATCTGGGATTTTGCTCCTCAGGAAGAGTGGCCCAAGATGTGGTTCGGTACCATTACCCCCAAACCGCCACGTGCGGATGAGCGTAAAATATCCCTCTCCCTGGCCTGGATGCCATACCTGCTCGTTGCGATAATTCTGGTCGCCAGCCGGGTCTCTGCAGATTTTAAGGCATTGCTGTTGAGCTTTTCCTTCGGCCTGCAGAATATCCTTGGTGAAACAGGTGTCAGTGCCTCCATCGAACCGCTTTATCTGCCTGGCGGCATCCTGCTGTTTGTCTGCCTTGTAACTTTGTTTTTACACAGAATGAAGCTCTCGCAACTTGCTTCTGCTGCGGGAGATGCGGGCAAAACCCTTATCGGCGCTGGTTTTGTGCTGGTTTTCACTATTCCGATGGTGCGCATTCTGATTAATTCCGGAGTCAACGGCGCCGACCTGGTATCCATGCCTGTGGCGATGGCCAGCTTTGTTGCCGAAACCTTCGGTTCAGTTTACCCGCTGTTTGCCCCGACGGTGGGTGCTCTCGGCGCTTTTATCGCCGGTTCCAACACCGTCAGTAATATGATGTTGAGCCAGTTTCAGTTTGAAGTGGCAAACGCACTTACAGTTTCCGGGGCGGTCATGGTTGCGTTGCAGGCAATTGGTGCTGCGGCGGGAAATATGGTCGCTATTCATAATGTTGTCGCAGCCTCGGCGACAGTTGGTCTTCTCGGCCAGGAAGGCCGGACACTACGCATGACTATCATTCCTACCTTGTATTATATTTTATTTACAGGGGTTCTTGGTTTGCTGGCCATTTATGTGTTTGGTTTGACGGATCCCCTTGTTACTCTGTAAAAGGGAACCGGGGAAAGTTAATGAGGCTGCGCCTGCTGCAGGCGAGAAAAATCTGTTCACCCTGCAGGCTGGCGGAGTCTCATTACGCCGGAGAAGTCCGGATGGCAAGAGGAAATCTTTTTAGGAAGGAGACTACATGCCGGTTTCTATTCGCCCTTGCCTTGTGTGGACGCCGGCAAAACGCGGATGGCGCCGGTTTCCTCCTTTATGCTCCGAAGGACGTTCGACAGGCTTTGTCTCAGAGTACCATCTCCCAGAGAATGGAAACATTGACGTCAAAGATATCCCGCCGGCGCGGCTTGATAGCAAAGGTCTCAATGGGAAAATTTTCCGCCTTCAGACGTTCGGCGATTTCGGCTGTCTCCTTTTCCAGCAAAGCAGCCAGTTGATCGATTTCCTCCCGGAGCCGGTTAACCATCTCTTCGGCATGTTTGACATCCTCTTTATCGCGCGACAGCCTTCCCACATTCTTGATACCGGTGGAAGCACGCGACATAGAGGAAATTGAGAGGCTCTTTCTCCCGAAAAAGGCGCCCAGGATTGCCGTCCCAAAAGAAAGAAGAGTATCCGTTTTGCGGGCTGTAACATCTCCTTTTTCCTTTTCCACCTTCTCCATGGCTCTGATAAGCTGCTCTTCGATACGCTGTTCGGTTTTTTTATACTTTTCCTCAAGTGCCTGCCGTTCTTCTTCCCTTCTTTCAACAAGCAGATCGCTGATTCGCATCCGAAATGCCGACAGGGATTCGCCTGGATCCGATTCCAGTCCAAGCCCCTCGGCATGATACAGATCCAACGCCTCGTTCCGGTAAAGGTAGTCGCCAAGAGATTTCTGCAGGTGCCGTTCGTCCTTCATTGCGGCAATACTCTGCGGAACAGGACAGTAGCGTGCGCCATATGGAGGCTTGCTGAGCAACTCCTCAGCTGCATAACCGAATTCCTCGGCACGAGACCACTTGGGTTCGTGACAGTTCGTATCGACGAACAGTTTGAGATTCACCATTTTCACTTCGTCGATATTACGCTTTACATTAAAAAATCTGACCGATGCCCTGGCCAGCAGCCATGCTTCAAAACTGTAGGTTTCTGTTGTAACAGGGTGAAGATGGTAAAGCTGCAGAACCTTTTGGGACATCACCGGAGAATGCCCCAGAGTCTCCCCGGACTGATCGACGTGGCTTGGCACGGGCGAGACAGCCATGTTCTCTGGCCGTTTGCTCTCATATCCTTCGTGGAGTTTTCCGATATCGGTGCCTGATAACGGACCTTTGAGATAGGACATCACCCAGCGTGTCTGAAAAAGCATGGGATCTTCAAGGTGGGCGGAACTGAGGAGGAAATGCCTGCTCTGCAGGTTGTCGAGAATCTTTCGCAGCAGGGCCTTGTCAACACCTTTGCTGCCGGAAGCCATCCCCTCCAGTACCCTGTCCTGGTCCTGTCTGGTCTGCAGTCTGCCCACCCACCAGGTACCGATGTTGGACAATCCCCTATAATCGAGATCCACAGGATTCTGGGTGGCAAGCACCACGCCGACTCCATAGGCGCGCGCCTGCTTGAGCAGGAGCAGCATTGGTTTTTTTGAAGGAGGATTAGCGCTCGGAGGAAAGAATCCAAAGATTTCATCCATGTACAGAAGTGTTTTCAGCGAGGACGCCCCCTGCTGTCGGCGCATCCAGTCGATGAGCCTGCCCAGCAGCATGGTGACGAAAAACATGCGTTTGGAGTCGTCAAGGTGGGCAATCGAAAAGATCGCCGTGCGCGGTTTTCCCTCTTCATCCCGAAGCATCCTGCCAATATCTAGCGGTTCGCCTTCCAGCCATGAGGTGAAACCAGGGCTGGCCAGCATGCCATTAAGCGCAAAAGCCAGTTTCATGCGCTCCCGTTGAGGGTAATAGGTATCGAGCGAGAAAACGCCGATCTTGTCAAAAGGCGGACTGGCGATACTGCCGATAATCGTCTCCATGTCAAGCTTCTTGCCCGCTCTCCACGAAAAGAGGAAGATAGCGCTCAGCAGCACATACTCACGACTGCCGGACGACGAATTGCCAATATCGACCAGCGACAACAGGGAGATGACGGCCGAATCGACCAGACTGTTAAGCGTTTCACCATCGAGCATTACGTCTTCGGAAGGCGGCGCGAACCCCTCCAGAATAGACACCGATGTCCCCGCTCTGCTGCCCGGTGTATACACGGTAAAGGTGGTTTTCTCCCGCAGTCGGGCTATACGGTCTGCAGGCTGCCCCCACTCCAACAGTCCGTTACGCCACAGCTGTGCCTTTTCTGCAGCCATCTGGTCAACGGTCATTCCCTTTCTCTCCGCCTCCTCCGCATCTACCCAGGGAGCGAAGTCCACTGCCCGAAGCTCCGGGAAGGTAAGCAAAAGGTTAGCCATATCTCCCTTGGGATCAATAATAAGGCAGGGGATGTCATCCATTATGGCCTCCTCGAGAAGGGCGATCCCGAGGCCTGTCTTGCCGCTGCCGGTCATGCCGATGATGGTGCCATGCGTTGTCAGCTGTTTCGATTTTAACAGCATAGGCATCGCTTCCCCCTCACTTCCATCGAAAGCCCGTTGCCGTCCCAGATAAAACAGTCCCATTTTCTCATATGCGGCTTTTTCTTCCATGACCTTTTTCCTCGGCATCTTTTTTAGAACACAAATAGAACAGGGATCAATTCTCTGCATGACTCTGTATGTAGATAAGGCTAGGCAAGCAAAATATTTGGCCTCATTTTTAGAGAAACAGGGGACAGGTGACGGTTTTCACACATGAAAATTTTGAAAAACGTGTGTTGCCTCTGGTTTCACCTTTGTTGTTGATAAATCAGCTCAATTATCGCATTCCTGCCCGCCACTGGCCAAGCTCGTTGATATGGGTTCTTGTTGCTTTTTCCAGCTTTTCTCGGATCTTTTGCGTCTCTGGTGTTGTTAATTGAAAAACTTTGAAAAATGAGCCCTCGAGCAACGATTTTTCGACATTGATGGCCAAATCCAGACACTTGGCGAGATCGGGTTTTTCCGCTAAGGCCCTATCCTTTTGTGTTTCAAGGTAGTTGATAGCTGTTTTAATCGATTGTATAGTGATCCTGGTCTGTTGAAATGCAATTTTGCCATGCTGCTGGTGTGTGTGCAGTTTTTTGATCCAGCCGGCATGAAGATATTCTTCTTCTGCAAAATCCAACCATTCTTTTTTGAAGAGGGGGAACAAAGAAGCAAAGGCTTCATAGAGAGCGCCTATTGATTTTTCATGCTCTTCCAGGAGTTTAATCAATTCTGCTGTTGGTTTTGGTTCTTTGTTCATGCAATAACCTCTATTGAGCACTACGAAAGGGGCTCTTAGTATCAGTCAAAGGCAGCGATGTATCTCTTTCCAGTGTTTCTTCTTCTGAATTAACACATACTGTCGGATGACAGCAAGCACTTAATTTATCCCATCGATAACACGGTGTTTTTTAGAGCCGTAGGGGACAGGGGCAGACCATGTTATTTCTTTGATGTTTTCCATTGCTCGGAGTATGTTTCATGTATATGTCAAGAAGTGGAGTTCTCATGAAGCGCTTGGCATTAACGGCGAAGAATAAAAAACTGGTATTTCTTTTTTTCCATTGGAGAATAGCTGGGGTTCGGAATTAAAACACAGTTTTGGGGGCATATAACAAATGTCATACTCACCGAGATTAAGTTCTGGATTTACCATGGCCAAAAACAGGAGCGCGTTTATCTCTCCGCAGTCGGGAATGTGCTCATTGTGCACGCAGGATTGCAGCGGTACATGCGAGGTGGCACAGGCATCGGTACTGGGGGCGCAGACGGTTTACCCGACCACGACAGGCAATAATCAAATTGCATCGGAAAAAGATTACCCGATTGATTTTTCCCATTTCAATATCAACGGTCGGGTGTTCGGCGCGCAGGGAGTTTACGAGACCTGCGATGAAGCCACCATTTTCAATGTTGAACTGGAACGATCCTATGGTTTTTACAACACGGTTAAGATGACCATGCCCGTTATCCTGCCTGCCTTGATCAAGCTTAACTGGCAAGACTATTTTGCCGGAGCGGCAATGGCCGGTGTGACCTGTGTCATAGGGGAACATGCCAGGAACAATGAACCGAATCTGAAAATTGATCGGGGACAGGTAACGGATTTTCCATTGCTGGAAAAAGCCCTTGGCTGCTTTGCTGAATATGACAGAGGGTATGGGCAGATTGTCCTGCAGTGCAATGTGGATGATGATCTGCTGGGTGTGCCGAAAATCGCCATAAAAAAATATGGGACCAAAGCCATTGAGATCAAATTCGGGCAGGGCGCTAAAGGAACCCAGCCGGCCATACGCTTAAAAAACCTTGAAACCGCGCTTGTCAAACAGCGGCAGGGAAATCTGGTGCATCCGGACCCCAGTGATCCATTGGTCCAGAAAGCGTACGAAGACGGGATCTGTCCCAATTTCTACACCTATGGCAGACTGCCTTTGTGGACCGAGACATCCTTGATGGACCATATTGCCATGTTAAGGGATATCGGCGCTGACAACATTTATTTTAAGATGGCGGGATACGACAAGGCGGATATCGAAGAGGTGATCCGGATCGCCTGTAAGGCGAAAGTGGATATGATCACATTTGACGGCGCAGGAGGTGGTTCCGGCTACAGTCCGTCAAAGATGATGAACGAATGGTCATTGCCCACAATCTGTCTCGAGGATGCAGTGGTCCGCATTTGTAAAAAACTGCACTCTGAAGGATGCCGTTTGCCTGCCATGGTGATGACCGGTGGATTTGCCAGTGAGGATCAGGTATTCAAAGGTTTGGCATACGGCGATGGTCATGTCCAGGGAATCGGGCTGTGCCGGGCATCCATGGCCGCTGCCATGACCGGTAAAACCATTGGTGAACAAATACAAAAAGGACAGGTGCCGGAAAGATTCAAACCCTATGGTTCAACCATTGAAGACATTTTCTGTGATCTTCCTGACTTGCGTGCCATATACGGCACTCAGGCAAATACATTTTCCACGGGGGCGATCGGGGTTTTTTCCTATCTCAACAAGATCGCCTTCGGATTAAGGCACTTTGCCGCCTTGAACCGGAAGTTCAACCTGGACCTTTTAGACAAAAGTGACATTATCCCTCTGACATCGGAAGCAAGAGCTCTGATGGATAATAAGTGGTTTGTGCGGTGAAACCGAAACAGCGCCTTGGCTGGCAGCGAATGACAAAAGCTCTGGTTATGAAATCTCTCTTCAGAGCGGTGGCAAAAAAGCATCCTCCTGCAGGCCTGATCCATCACTCTGATCGGGGAAGCCAGTATTGCTCTCACAGATATAGGAAAATGTTGAAACAGTTTAAAATGAAGGCTTCAATGAGTCGCAGGGGTAATTGTTACGACAATGCGCCAATTGAAAGCTTTTGGGGTACCTTGAAGAACGAACTTGTCCATCATCATTCCTGCGAAACAAGACAGCAAGCGATTCGGGACATTACAGAATATATCGAAATATTTTACAACAGACAGAGAAGGCAAAAACGGTTGGGATATCTTTCACCAACTGCTTATGAGAAAAAACATTACGAAAAGAATCTTGCAGCGTGAGATATTTGGTGTCCATTATTTCCGACCGACATCATATCGGTCGTCGTTTTCCGTGGTTCCCTGGCCACGTGATTTGGTGCCGGTGATGCGCCGTTAACCCTTCCTGACGTGGTGGGGACGACCTCACCTCTCAAGTACAAACGGGGACGGCCCCTTAAAAAGAGAAGTGTTTATGAATTGGCTAATTCTAGTCATAGCAGGTTTGTTTGAGGTTGGTTGGGCTGTAGGTCTCAAATACAGTGAAGGTTTTACACGATTATGGCCTACCGTTGGTACGGTGTTTGCGATGGTCGTAAGCTTTGTGTTGCTGGGAGTCGCGATGAGATCTCTGCCGGTTGGAACGGCTTATGCAGTCTGGGTGGGCATTGGTGCAGTGGGGACCGTGATCCTTGGGATCATCCTGTTTGGGGATTCAGCGGATCCGCTGAGGTTGGTGAGTATTGGCTTTATATGTGTCGGTATTATTGGCCTCAAGCTTGCTCATGTTTAACGAGGAGGGGAGTATTCCTTTTATCGTTATCTGGAAAAAAAACGGATGATACGTTCCATGATTTTTGTCGGCATCTCGAAAATAGTGACGGCTACAGACTGTTTCCTGCTGCCGCTGCCTATCTTGAAATCAGAATAAAACTTTTTGCCGCACGAGGGGCACTTCATGAGCATCCCTCCGATGTCCTTAGGAAATCGTAACTTCTGGCCGCATTTGCTGCATTTCTTTAAGATATGTTTGGTCATGATTGGATGGGAATATTTTGAAGGAACATTTTGAAGGAGATATCTGGATCATTGGGTGTGACTGAAAGCTGAATCCTCTGTTCGGCTCAGCCTGAATAATCTTTACCAGAAAGGTTTTCGCAAAAAAACACAAGATAAAAAACGGGAATTGAGATCTGCCCTTGTTTTTGCTATTTGAAAAAACGCCCCGAAAAAGTAAATGCTTGAATTTGCACAGAAGTTTTGATTTTGCGGTAATCCGGCAGGTGGCGCTGACGAAGGAAGGCCAACGCTGCCACCGTGTAATCAAGAAGGAGCGTTTTTCAAAATTCGTCCTCTTTTTAAAAAGAGCATGTTTTGATTGCTTGTGAAACTTTTGAAAAGACATCGGCAAAGAGCAGCATTCCGACAAATTCTTCATCTTCTTTTACAAACAGGGCGTCATGTCGGTTTATGACGAAGAGATGGAAGCATTTGGAAAGTTTATTCTCGGTATTGACCAGTTGACCATTGGATGGAACGTTGACGAAGTCCTTGACATGAACCTGTCCGGCTTTACGGCAGAGATCCTCAAACGGGCTATGCCATAGGTTATAATCTTCCTGCATCGAATCCCATACATAGGTGAGGCCGAATTTGCGGAGGTTTTCCTCATAATTTACTTCCGTGTACTTTGTTTCCAGTCCACGAAATATATCAATGGGTGAAATTTTGCCGATGACCTTGCCACTGGTATTTTCGACCAGCAGGATTCGTTGTTGAGCGCCTTCTGTCAAAAATGCTTCCTGCACCTTCTCAAGAGTTGAAAGTGCCTCGTGCAGAGAGGCCTTTGAGGATATTCTTGGGAATTGATCCATTGGTATCATGAGCTCCCGCACTTTGACGTTTTCCATTTTCAGGCCCCTTGTTTGAAGGTTAAAAACAGTTATCGTTGCATTATTGTTCTAGCAAAAATAATCAGTATGAAGCGTTCATGCAATCCTGCTGCCCTTGTCAGCGGCACATTTCGGTTAAAAAGGAGCTGTTCCCTGCACGAAACCGCAACTATGCATATAATGCAGTAATGCAGATCAACCGCTTACAAAAAAAGGAGGCACAATGACTGAGGAATTGATCGTCAATCGTAGAATTGTACTGAACTCGCGTCCGGTCGGAGCACCGACCGCCGATAATTTTCGTCTTGAAGAGAGCACCGTTCCCAAAATACCTTCCGGAAAAATCCTGCTGCGCAGCCTCTATCTCTCACTTGATCCTTATATGCGCGGCCGGATGAGCGATGCGCCGTCTTATGCCCCGCCGGTGGCGCTTGGTGAGACAATGGTTGGGGGAACCGTTTCCAGAGTCGTTGCTTCCGAGCATCCCGACTATCGAGTCGGCGACCTTGTCCTGGGATACAGTGGCTGGCAGGATTATGAGATTACAGATGGCACCGGGCTCACCAGTCTCGATGCCGGGATGCCCAGACCTTCTTTAGCCCTCGGGATTCTAGGAATGCCCGGTTTTACGGCATACATGGGCCTGCTCGACATCGGCCGGCCGGAAGCCGGCGAGACTGTAGTTGTTGCCGCCGCCAGTGGAGCAGTAGGTTCCGTAGTGGGGCAAATTGCCAAGCTTAAAGGCTGCCGTGCCGTCGGTATTGCCGGTGGTCCGGAGAAATGCAGTTTTGTCGTTGATGAACTCGGATTCGATTCCTGTATTGATCATCACAGCGATGATTTTCCCCAGCAGTTGGCCGCCGCCTGTCCGCGGGGCATCGATGTCTATTTTGAAAGTGTCGGTGGAGCGGTATTTAACGCTGTTCTGCCTCTGCTCAACGTCCGAGCCCGCATACCTCTGTGCGGGCTGATTGCGCACTATAACGATACAGAGCTTCCCGCAGGTCCCGATCACCTGCCATTGCTGACCAAAACGCTGCTCACCAAGCGCATCAAAATGCAGGGTTTTATCATCTTTGATGACTACGGCAGCCGTTTTGATGAGTTCTTCAAGCAGATGAACACCTGGTTTAACGAAGGCAAAATCAAGTATCGTGAGGATATCGTCGACGGTTTTGAAAATGCACCGCAGGCGTTTATCGGCCTGCTTGAAGGCAGGAATTTCGGCAAAATGGTTGTTCGGGTTGCGGAAGAGTGATTCCGGCCCAGGTCACGGTGGCTGGCTGGCTATGCTGGATAAATAGAAAATTCAAATGGTTGCCCGATTCTAGTGTGCGAATGCTTATTTGCAGTTGATTATCTCCCGAAAACGAGGCAATATGGGTGTGCATGAGCAGGCCGTATTCATTCTTCCAGGGAGTATCATGGGCACATCCGCATTTCAACTCAGTGAACATTTCATCGACCAACTCTGGCAAAAAATAGCCGGCCGACAACAGGATAAGGATGAAGCCGATGCCTCGATTTTCCACAGTGTTTTCCTCAGTGGGAATATTCCGACAAAGGAACATCTGACCTCGATCATAGAGGTATCGTATTGGGCGAGTTTTGCCACAGAGGAGGGAAATTCCGTGACTGCTTCTTTGATTCTCAGAGAAGCGGAACACACTCCGGACACCTTCTGTTTCGATACGCCCCTGGATTTTTCCGACCGGACGCTGGTGAAGCTCGGACCGGCTTTGGAAAATCCAAAAACCGACATCGGGGTCTGGCCGGACGAGTCCGGTTTTCTGAGAATATGGGGATTTACCTCCGCCCGACACGAACTCATCAAGCCTGATTTCTGGGTACAGATTCTCGGGCCCGGGCTTATTCTGGTCCTCTACAGCGGCCGCAGCCTAGCCGCGGTAACAGGGAACCAGGCGGTATTCCTGGACCAGAACGTGGCTATGCAGTCCTTGATGCCGAAGATTTCCGCACAGGCTAAAACCAGTGACCTCAGGCTTCTTAATCTGCTGCGCTACAACGCTCTTTTGAAAATAGCCCAGCAGATGCGGGCGCATGGGCGGGGAGGAACGGTACTGGTGGTTCCGGAAAACAACAACTGGAAACCTTCAATCAAGAGCCCGATCAAATATACCGGCGGCGCCAATTTTCTCGATGCAGACATCATGCCCGGACCGGCATTGGCGAACGACAGCCCCGGCCTCGACCAGATCAGCCACCTGATCGACGAAATGAGCCTGCCGCAGCAGAAGGATTGGATCGGGTCATGGCAGCAGGTCCAGCAACAATGTAACCGTATCGCCCGGTTGACAGCCGTGGATGGCGCCCTGGTCATGACATTTGACCGCTTCGTCTACTGTTTCGGAGCCAAAATCACCCCGTTGAACCTCATGGTCTCTTCTTCTCAGCTTCGGTTGGTGAATCCTTTTGAAGATTATACCGAAGGTCTCGGCAGGTTCTCCAGCCTTAGTGGCACCCGCCATCAATCCGCCGCCCAGTTTGCTCATGACCAGCCGGGCTCTATTGCCATCGCTGCCTCACAGGACGGCAATGTTACTTTTTTTACCCGTGACAGCCAGAGCGATACAACCATTGCCCTGCAGCATGCGGAGTTGATTCTATTGCATGAGGGGCTGGTCGGTTCCCTGTGGAATTTATCGATCTTTACGGAACTTGGCTGGTTTGCAAGAGAAGAAGACGGTAAAAAGGGTAAAAATTACCTCTCCGCAGTTATCAGCTGGATGAAAACGACTTTGCAGCGGGAATGATGGCATTATTCTTTACCGCATTTGAAATACCCCTCTCGTTCTCGTAACAGGACACCCGCTGTGTCACATCAAAAAACAGAATACGTCCACCAATCTTTTTTCTGATTCCATTTCGGCAATCTTCTCTGACTTTTTACGAGATCATCTCCATTGGTGACGTCGTAAAAAAAAAGCCCGATCCTCTGCATCGTAGTTTTTGGCTGGTTTCAAGATGCCTTCTGTATATCCAAGGCTGCCAATGTCCTTACACATTAATTGCTTATTTTAAGTTTGATTTTTTCTCTATCCGTCTAATATTAAAACTAACTCTTTTTTTATAAACCGGCATGCCTGCCGCCGGAACAATAAATCCAAAGCCCAAGAGGGGGTAATATGTCAGAATATCATGAACCGGCCGAAGAATTAACTCATGAAACCAAGGATTTTTCCAGAGCTCTAAACAGTCTAAAGGAAGAAATTGAAGCGATTAACTGGTATCAGCAGCGATACGATGTTGCCCAGGATGAAGAGTTGAAAGCCATTTTAGCTCATAATCGCGATGAGGAAATCGAGCATGCATGCATGGCCCTTGAATGGCTTAGGAGAAATATGGATGGATGGGATGAAGAACTGAGAACCTATTTGTTTCAGGAAGGAAATATTGCCTCGTTAGAAGAAAAAAAGGAAAAAGGGGAGATTGGCAACGATGAGGTTCCTCTAAAGTCAAGTGATCTGAATATAGGGAAAATCAAATAGACAGGAGAGACAATGGATATTCTAAAAAAAGATCTGGCTCCGTTAACTAAAAAAGCCTGGGAAGAAATTAATGAAGAGGCAAAAAAAATATTTAGTTCCTTGCTTTCCGCCAGGAGATTTGTTGATGTCGCAGGCCCCAAGGGTATTGATTATGCATCGGTACCGTTAGGAAAATTAGATATCCCCGAAAATGGAGAGGAAGATGGAATCAAGTGCGGTATTCATCAGGTGATGCCCCTGGTGGAACTGCGGGTCCCTTTTCTCCTGGATATCTGGGAACTGGACAATCTTGAGCGTGGAGCAAAAGATATAAATCTTGATAATCTGGAGGAGGCTGCACAGAAGATGTCGAGATTTGAAGAAACAACTATTTATAAAGGTTTTGATAAAGCTTCGATTAAAGGGCTGATCGACGGCAGCGCCCATGATTCGCTTAATTATCCTGACAACACCGAAGAGCTTCTGCAGGTAATTTCCAGGGCAATGACCATGTTGGGCAATGCCTCTGTTGAAGGCCCCTACACCCTGGTTGTCAGCAATGAGAAATGGCAGAATATTTCAGGTATATATAAAGGATACCCTCTGAAAAAACAGATTGAAAGGCTGCTGGGAGGGGCAATAATCAGAAGTCCTTTTATCGATAACGGTTATGTGGTTTCTGCACGAGGAGGTGATTTTGAAATGACAATCGGGCAGGATATCGCTATCGGCTATGAGCAGCATGATACCAAAACCGTACAATTGTTTTTCACGGAGTCATTTACTTTCAGAGTCCTGGATGACCGTGCTGTCGTCAGCTTTATATGAGTTTCTGCTGACTTCCCAACTTCAACTCGATCAGCTGGTGGCTGAATGAAACCGGACAGCTGAAAACAGCTGCCCGTGGATATATATTTTGATAGGAGTCAATGGATTAATTACTGCTGTTTTGTCTGTAATGAAGAAACAACTAATTTTTCTACATCATCTTCTTTGACGATACTGCCGGTTATCCTGACTTCCTGGCCGATAATCGTGACAAAATCTCCGCCAAGCAAAGGATAAACCTTCTCCGGTGTAATTAGAGCGGCTCCATCTTTATGTTTTTTGACGATTCCTGTGTAAACCAATTCCTTGGTCTGCTCAGCTTTCTGCTGTGTTTCGGGCAGAGGTTTTTGGGCATCCGAAGTTGCAAAACCGTTGGAAGCGAATGTTACACAACCTGCCAAAAAGCATACTGCAATAATTTTTTTCATAGTACTTTCTCCTTTTGGGATGAACATGTTTTGAGTATTGACTCCTTCAAAATTTCTTAGCGACAATAGCAATTTACATGCCATGGAGGTATGTCTCTGATTTTGTGCGGAATACGGATTTTTGAACTAGATGTCTTTGAGATTACAGAACAATATTTTCTCACTGGTCCTCATTTTTGCACAGATTAATGCACGTTGGGTTGAACATTTGCAATAATGAGTGGTTTTCAACGGCCTGAAGCTGTTTGCCATCATCATTTTTTACAGTAAAGTGGACTAGCTGAACCGTTCTTTTTTGTTGTTGAATAAATGCAAAGAGCATTGTTAGCTGGAGGGCGCAGCAGTATTCTCAGCAAATCAGAATAAGTAAGGAGGGAATATGGCTTTTTGGTATTTATTGGGTTCGCAGTTGGAAGAATTTCGTCCGGGAGTCCTGAGCAAGGCCGAAATAGGAGATGATCTGATAATGGCTTGCATGCATATCGCGGCCGGAGAAGAGGACAGCGGTCACAGTCATCATTTTGATCAATGCGGTGTTGTTCTGGAAGGTCGGCTGGAAATGTTCATAGGCAAGGACCGTCAATTGCTTAAGAAGAACGACTGTTATTTTATCCCTTCAGGCGAGCGCCACGGCTGGAAAACCTTCGATGAACCGGCCAGGATCCTGGATGTATCTGCAAAACAGGTCACTGAATAAACGCCAGGCGAACTCTGGAAAAAGTAAAATAATGATAATATACTCTTCGTAGGTGTGTACCCGTGTCTGGATATCTTTCTGCAGCAAAAGACATGCATATCAGTGAACAGATTCAAGTACTTCAGGACATCATTTTTTAGTAAGATGGACGTGTAAAAGCTCATCCGGCACAGTTTCAGATACTACGCCTGATATATATATCAGCTTTTTCGATGTCTGGCTTATCACAGAGTCCATCTCTCCAACTTTAATGACCTTTTGCAAAGGTTAGCAGAAAAGGATCTTCTGGTATGATACTCTTGAGACAACTTACCGGTAACATGCTCTCCATATTTATTATCCTCTTTTCTTTCTCTTCAGTCGAATCGAAAGAAATCGATGTGGCCACACCGGTGAAGTACACCGCCCTGTTGATGGCAGTTGAATTTGCCACGATCTACACCTTCGATCTGGCAGACAATTCGGTGAGTTCTTCGAGTTTCGAGGAAGCCTTCAGAAATCCCACACCCAAGAAGGATGATGATAAATTCTTTACCAATTATGTACTCCATCCGCTCATGGGATCCGAGACCTATTTGCGGGCAAGAGAGGGGAATTTTGGTGTTCCGGGCTCGATCGCTTTCAGTATGGGGGCGTCGATCACCTGGGAATACCTCATTGAGTCCTGGGTGGTTCATCCTTCAACGCAGGACCTTCTGGTTACCACCGGTGTCGGCTGGCTTATCGGTGAACTCCGCTACCAGTTGAAACAAAGCAATAAAGAGAAAGGCAGAAGCAATTTTTGGATTGATCCCATATGGACTACCCTCGAATACCTTGATTTCAGCTTAACCAGGAATGGGAGAGAAACGGTGCCTGTCTTCGGAGTAAAGTTTGCTCTGTAAAAGCAAATACACCATTTTCTTGACCATCTATTGATGAAGATTCGCAAAAGTGGTAGTTTCTCTTCATCTCGAACCGTCGGGTGAGCAATCTGCTGGGTAAGAAATATAATATCCAGCAGGTGATTCCCACGGGTAACAGGAGCCTGTGTGGCTGCCGCGTATTCTTTAACTTCAGTTTCGCCAACCACCCTGCTTTATAGCGCAGTACCGTTAATTCTTTATCTTTATATACAATCTTTGCAAATCATGAAGCCATGAAAACCCTGCCGGCTCAACTGCTTTTTTTCTTCCACCACGAAACCACCAGACGGAATTTTTCCACCTTGTGGAAATTTTTCGGATTCCTGATTTTTATCATCTGCTTTTATACGGTAATCTTCCATGTTTTGATGATGTATGAAGGTCGCGAATATAGCTGGATAAGCGGGCTCTACTGGACGCTGACCGTGATGTCCACCCTGGGATTTGGCGATATTACCTTCCATACGGATCTGGGACGGCTCTTTTCCATGCTGGTGCTTTTTTCCGGCGTAGTTTTGCTGCTGATTTTGCTTCCATTCGTTTTCATCCAGTTTTTTTATACCCCATGGCTGGAAGCCCAGCAAAAAGCCAGAACTCCACGGGAATTGCCGGATGATATCAGGGACCATGTCATTATTACCAGTGTCGATCCGATTACCACCCGCCTTATTGAAAGACTAATCAGACAGAACATTCCTTATGTTATCGTCACGTCGGATCTGCAGCAGGCAAACGAACTCCTTGATCAGGGCTTTAAGGTGGTTGTCGGAGGAGCGGATATGCCCAAGACCTGGGAGCGCCTGAGGATTGATACGGCAGCGTTGGTGGTGGTGACCAATGATGACCTGACCAGCACGAATTTCTGTTTTACTATACGGGAGGTTAACGAAGAGGTACCGATTATTACCAGTGCCGACCAGGAACATTCGATTGACATCCTCCAATTTTCCGGCAACACCAGTGTCTTCCAGTTCACCAGGATGCTGGGCGAATCCCTGGCTAAAAGGACACTGGGATTGGGCAGGACGACCAATGTCATCGGTCGGTTTGGCGAACTCATTATCTCTGAAATGCCGGCCAGGGACTCCGGAATGGCAGGAAAAACCCTGGCGGAAATGCGTATCAGGCAACTGACCGGAGTGACCGTTATCGGCATCTTGGAAAAAGGGAAATTCAAGGTCTCCACCCCGCAGACTATCATCACCGATAAGGCAATCCTGATGCTTGCCGGTACAAATCAGCAGCTTAACGCCTTTGACGAACTGTTCACGGTAAATTACACCCAGGAACCGGATGAGGCACAGGTCCTTATTCTAGGGGGAGGCCGCGTCGGGCAGACGGCTGCCGAAATTCTGACCAGTCATAATATCAGTTATAACATGATTGAAAAAAGGTCGACCCTGGCCAAGAAATCGGTAAACCGAAATATCATAATCGGTGATGCGGCTGATTTGAATACCTTGAAAACAGCTGGACTCGAAACCGCCAAGTCGGTGATCGTGACGACACACAGCGATGAGATGAACATCTACCTTACCTTTTATTGCCGTCAGCTGCGCAATGACATCCAGATAATCAGCAGATCCATACTGGAGCGCAATGTCACCAAACTGCACATGGCCGGTGCCGATCAGGTAATGTCTTTTGCCTCGCTCGGGGCTGGAAAGATCTTTCAGCACTTCAAACCGGACGAGATTTCTCTCTTCACAGAAGGTCCTGTCGTTTTTAACAGAAAGGCCGGAAAGCGCTTCTTGGGAAAAACAATCTTAAACAGCGGTATTCGCGAAAAAGCGGGGAGCAGCATCATCGCAATACGGCGGGGCGACCGTCTCCTTGTCAGTCCCGAGCCGGATACCACTCTTCAGGAAAATGACGAGATGTATGCCATCGGCACAGCGGAAAATGAAGAGCTCTTCATGAGCTTATAGTTTTTTTAGAATCTAAAAAGCTCGAGAATACGCCTGGTATATCGAGCTTTTTCCACGAGATTCTGTATCTGTTTTTCCGGATCCTAGATCTGGTCGCAGCACTAACAAAGAGAAGAAGACATATTGAGAAATATCTAAAAAGATCTACTGTTAGAGGTATGGGAGGAAATTGAAAAATGTCCGCAGATACCTTTTCTGATAATTCCATGCGTGAGCTTCTCGGCAATCGCTTCGGTTCTCACCGTGTTCCGCACAGCTTTAAAATCATCCAGGATACCAGCGAGTTTTTCGATGTCTGCTATGATGATGTAATTACTCTCGAAGGGAGACATTTCTGGGTTAAAGGGTATGAAAGAGAAGGGCGTTTCGGCCTCGACGATGAGCCCAAATACTGGGTCCGGCGCGCCGTCGATATAGCGGATGGATCAACCAAAATTCTGAAACTCGTTTTTCATGAACGATTTGAGACCACAGTCGGTGGAGTTACCATCGAGTGTTTCAGGAGCCCAATAAAGGAAGCACGCATTCTCGATCTTGTGGCGGATCATGAGAATTTTATGCATGGCAGCTGGGTCCGGGATAGTGCCGGAAATGTCATTCGTATTCTCGATTACATCCAGGGGAACCGCATTGACAAGATAATCGTCGATTACGGCGATAACCATGAAGATTATTTCTATAATTATTTTCCAGGGGTTTTGGACACCTATATCGAAATGGCAGAGGCCATAAAATTTCTCCATGATAATGAGGAAAAACATGGTGATATCCGCCGTGATCATATCCTCTGGGACAGACAGCGGCAGACCTACCGTTGGATTGATTTTGACTATAACTACAGGCATGGCGAGTCAATGTTCGGCTTGGATCTGCAGGGGCTGGGCAATATCCTCATCTTCCTTGTCGGCAAAGGGGACGTGCTGGTTCCCGAACTCTATGCAACCCGGCGCAACCTCTTTGATACTCTATGGGGAGAGGATCTAAATATTTCGTTCAAAAACAGGGTGGCCAACCTTAAAAAAATATTTCCTTATATTCCGGAATCATTGAACCGCGTACTGCTGCATTTTTCATGGGGAGCCTCAATATTTTATGAAAATACCGGACAGATGCTGGATGATCTGAAGACAGCCAAAAGTGATGTGGCTGTAATCACCGGGAAGTCGTAAAAGAAAAACATTCCGAGAAGGGTGGAGGAAGTTTATGAGCAAACAGACGTCTGAGGAGAAGGACTTTCGGAAGGCCGAAAGGCATATTCTGGCCGCGGTGGATGAGTCCGAGAATTCAAAAAGGGCTGTTTCGTATCTGGCGAATTTCTTTGGAGAGGATAAAAGACTCTTTGTCACGATTCTTTCCATCATCCCGGAGCCTTCCGAGGATTATTTTGCCACCGCAGAGGAAAGAGCCAAGTGGCTTGACGAGAGGCGTCAATTCATGGAAAAGGCTCTCGCCGGTTACCGGGAAATTTTCCTTGATGCCGGTTTTGATGAACACCGTCTTCAAACCAGGCTTTGTGTACGCTGGTGCCGCTCCATCGCCGATGCGATTCTGGAGGAACAGGTGCGGTTGCAATGCAACATGGTGGTGGTCGGCAGGAGAGGGATTACTCACAATGAGGAATTCATCTTCGGCTCCACTTCCAGTAAAATACTTCACCGCGCAGAAAATTGTGCCGTTATGGTTATTGAATAGTGGTGGTAGTGCATCAGGATTATGGGAATCGATCTTCGTCCATCTTGGCGGCTTCGGTGATTTATAGGAGATCATCATCCGTCGCTCTACCCCCCCCCAAAAAAAAAAAGGGTGCGCCAACAGCACCCTTTTTGGGCAGAAATGAAAGATTACGGCAGTGCCTTTTAAAGAGACACCGCCGATTTCAATGGAACGGATCATAATAATCCGTCCTTTTTTCCCTTCTCTATGAATTTACAAGGATCTATAATTGTCCTGGGAATCCATATTGGTTCAGGGAGCGGCCTCACCTTGATCCGGTTCTGTCGATTGTGTGGTGTCGGAGTCGGTCTCGGTTTGAGTATCCTGGCGCCACGCCGGAGCCAGACCATAATGGCTTTGCAGTTCGCTTTCGAAGTTTTCATCCGAAACATCTGCCTGTCTGGGAGCGTTCTCAAGCCTGCTCTCATCAACCATGAGAATAGCCTGTTGATCGTCTATCTGAAATACCGCGAGTGGGGCGGCGAAGGTTCGGCCTCCAAAACCAAGAAAACCACCTCCCCGGGAAACAGTGACATATTGTATTCTACCTGACTGTATATCGATCTTGACGTCTCTGATTGTACCAATCTCTTCTCCATTTTGCGAGACGACCTCCATGTCCTTAAGATCCTCGACAGACAGTGCCTGGACTGCGCCTGCCTGCTGAGTTGCATCGGAGGTCATTTTATCGTCGGCTGCATAGGGTTGACCTACTAATACCAGCGCTGCCACAATTGTGACAAAGGCGGTTGTTAACGTTTTCATGGTTTTCCTCCTTGATGGATGAGTTGCTTGTACGTTACCGTTCTCCTGTCCTACTCTAAAGCGGAACAGGAGACCATCCGCTTTGTGCCTGATTATAACTCTTACGCTTTAAATAGCAATTACCATGCCAGTAAGCGTCTAATTGGAAAAGGTCAATGATTTGATTTCATGTCTTATTCTCTTGCCATAAAGGAGGGGAGTGGATGCCTGTAGCGCTGGATATTTCCGGGATTTCGGAATTACAGATTATGATCATTTGGGCGATTAGAGTATAATGGTGTGATTACGCTCAGCCTGGTGTCTGGAGAGTAAACAGATAATGGAGGTTCGGGCTGCTAATGTTAAATGAAAATCCGACAGCTCAAGGAGAGAAAAATATATGGCACTCATTAAATGCAGGGAATGCAACAGGGAAGTCTCGGATCTGGCTTTGTCTTGCCCTCAATGCGGCTATCCTCTCAGGCAAAAAACTCTAACAAGGCCGGAAGGAAAAATACAGCTGCAGTCGATTTTATCGATGGGGCTGATCGCACTTGGGCTTATCTGGGGAATCGTGGGTTTTATCGGCATAGATCAGCAGAGTCCCTCCATAATTCCTTTACTCATTGTTTGTGCAGGATTCCTCTGGAATGTGATCAATCGATTCCGCCTTTGGCGGCTCCACCGATAGCAGTAGCTTCGACAGGGCGCGCCATATCTTAATTATGGAGCATTATAATGAAGCATATACAGGCGGGAGTGCTGAACATCGCTTATCGGGAAGAAGGCGATCCGAAAGGGAAGCCGGTATTACTTCTCCATGGTTTTCCTTATGATATTCATGCATATGATGCGGTGGTGCCTCTTTTGGTTTCCCAAGGTTGCCGTGTCATCACTCCGTATCTGCGTGGCTTCGGCCAAACACGCTTTGTAAATAAAGACACACCGCGTTCAGGACAGCAGGCGGCCCTTGCTCATGACCTGCTTGCGTTGATGGATGTGCTGTCGATCGGACAGGCTACACTGGCAGGCTATGACTGGGGCGGCCGGGCAGCCTGTATAGTCGCCGCTCTACGACCCGAGCGGGTCAAGGGACTGGTATCGTGTTGCGGTTACAATATCCATAATATACCGGATTCCGTGCATCCCGAGCCCCCGGAAAATGAGTATCGATACTGGTACCAGTATTATTTTCATGGTGAACGCGGACGTGCAGGACTTGAGCGGAACCGCTATGAATTCTGCCGACTGCTCTGGCGGCTCTGGTCTCCGCACTGGCATTTCAGTGAAAATGTATATCAACAAACGGCTGACTCATTCCACAATCCCGATTTTGTCGAAGTGGTCATTCATTCCTACCGGCACCGTTTCGGATTGGCGGACGGAGATCCGGCGCTGGAAAAGACGGAGCGGCAATTAACACATCAGCCACAAATCCCGGTGCCCGCAATTGTGCTCCACGGCGAAGCCGACGGCGTCATAGCCGTTGAAGCCTCTGCAAACCACGGGCAGTTTTTTACAAATACATATGAGCGTAGAATACTGCCATCGGCAGGACACAATGTGCCGCAGGAAAATCCAAATGATTTTGCAGAAGCCGTGCTGTCCTTTTATTAACGCGACTGGCAATAAGTAATCAGGATCATTTTCAATGTTGCTGTTCTCCTGGTTATGTCCTCGGAAGTAATGATCAGACTTTCACAGAGGTTATAGCGTTGCAGCCCTTCATTGTCCTTCCAAAGCAGCTATTTTCACACAGATCCGGCAAGATAATGTTTGACGAATATCCTTGCATACCCTAGTTCCCTATGGTACCCTCGGCACCATTTTTTCCTGACGGAAGAACAGGAAAAGTGCCTTCATAATTGTTGCTTGCAGCAAATGAAGATATTGTTTTTGAGTGATAAAGCTGCTGGTATCATGATACATTTGAATGGAATTTATAAACAATACGGTGCCCAGATCCTCTTCAGGAACGCGTCCCTGCAGATCCTGCCACGGACACGCATCGGGCTCGTCGGTCCGAACGGCGCCGGCAAAACCACGGTTTTCCGCCTGATTACCGGCGAAGAAATAGCAGACAAGGGAGAGATAGCCTGTTCCAAAAACACCGTTATCGGTTATTTTTCTCAAGATGTCGCTGAGATGACGGGGTGTTCGGTGCTTGAGGAAGTTATGTCCGCTGCAGGAGAGATTGTCGAGCTCGGACAGCATATGCGCGAGATGGAGGCGCAGATGAGCCTGCCTCTTGATGATGATGCCCTGGCCGAGCTGCTGGAGCGTTACGGCACCATCACCGAGATTTTTGAGCATCGCGGCGGTTACGATCTCGACTCCAGGGCCAAGGCGGTGCTCAGCGGCCTCGGTTTTGCGGAAGAAGAATTCTCTTTGCCGGTGGAAACCTTCAGCGGCGGCTGGAAAATGCGGATCGCGCTGGCCCGGATCCTGACGGTAAATCCAGATGTCCTGCTGCTCGACGAGCCCACTAATCATCTCGATATCGAATCTATTCTCTGGCTTGAAGAATGGCTGAGCAACGACTACAAAGGGGCTCTGCTGATGACCTGCCATGACCGGGATTTTATGAACCGAATGGTTTCCCGGATCATTGAAATCGCCAATGGTCAAGCCACAACCTATAACGGTGATTACGATTTTTACCTGCGGGAGCGCGAGATTCGCCGGGAACAGCTGTCGGCAAGCTACCGCCGCCAGCAGGAGATGCTGGCCAAGGAAGAGGAATTTATCGCCAGATTCGCCGCCAGAGTCTCACATGCAGCCCAGGTACAGTCCCGCATCAAGAAGCTGGAAAAAATCGAGCGAATCGAGCTGCCGCCCGAACAGAAAATGATGAAGTTCAAATTTCCCATACCGCCTCGCAGCGGCGATGATGTCCTGCATCTGCGCAACCTCGGGAAACAATGGCAGACGGTCGACGGCGAAATCAAACACGTATTCAGCGGGCTTTCGGGGACGATCAGACGGCTGGAAAAAATCGCCCTGGTCGGCGTTAACGGTGCCGGCAAATCGACTCTGCTGAAAATCATAGCCGATCAGGCAGAACCTACGGAGGGTGAAGCAGTCTTGGGAACAGGGGTGGCCCTGGGATATTTCAGCCAGCATGCCATGGACATTCTTAATCCCGAGCATACAGTATTCGATGCAGTTCGCGAAGTCCTGCCGCTTGAGAATATCGGAACCATCCGCAACCTCCTTGCCGCCTTTCTCTTCCAGGGGGATGATGTCGACAAACGCATTGCCAACCTCTCCGGCGGCGAGAAGAGCAGGGTGGTGCTTGCCAAGCTGCTGGCCCGGCCTCTTAACTTTCTGGTGCTCGACGAGCCGACCAACCACCTCGATATTCTCTCGAGGGAGGTGCTGCTGGAAGCCTTGCGGAATTTCGAAGGTACAGTCCTGCTGGTATGTCATGACCGTCATTTTCTGCGTTCCCTGATCAATCGGGTGTTTGAAATAGATCATGGTGCGATGCATATTTATGAAGGTGATTACGATTACTACCTTCGCGGGACAAGCACCAATTTAAATTAACCGGAGACGCCGATTCGGCTCCTCTTTTCCACTGCCGCCGGGAATATCCACCCGGATCGGCATTTTTTATTGGGATATTTATGATACATGCTTCAAATATTGCTTTATCTTATGGCAAACGCGTCATTTTCAAAGATGTTAACATCAAATTCACACCCGGAAACTGCTATGGACTGATAGGTGCCAACGGGGCCGGTAAGTCGACCTTTCTGAAAATCCTGGCGGGTCAGCTCGAAGCGGACAGCGGTGAGGTCTTTGTCGGGGCCGGGCAGCGTATCGCCGTCCTCAATCAGGATCAGTTTGCCTTCGATGAAATGACGGTGGCCGAAACAGTGCTCATGGCTCATTCACGTTTGCATGAAGTCATGGCTGAGCGTGAGGCACTCTACGCCAAGACCGAATTCAGCGAAGAAGACGGTATTCGCAGCGGTGAACTCGAGGCCGAATTTGCCGAGATGAACGGCTATGAGATCGAGTCCGAGGCCGCCGTGCTGCTCAGTGGGCTTGGTATTGGCGAAGAGCTGCGCGATAAGAAGATGAAAGAGCTCGAAGGCGGAGAAAAGGTGCGGGTATTGCTGGCCCAGGCCTTGTTCGGCAATCCTGATATTCTGCTCCTCGATGAGCCTACCAATAACCTGGACAGGAAGTCGATTATCTGGCTCGAAGGCTTTCTGGAGCGTTTCCGTAATACGGTTATAATCGTTTCGCATGACCGCTACTTCCTCAATCAGGTCTGTACTCATATGGCGGATATAGATTATGGACAGATCCGGATCTATGTCGGCAATTATGATTTCTGGTATCAGGCGAGTGAACTGCTCAAGATTCAGCGTCAGGATGCGGGCCGCAAGGCGGATGCCAAGGCCAAGGATCTGAAGGAATTTATCGCCCGTTTTTCCTCCAATGCCTCCAAGGCGAGACAGGCAACATCACGAAAAAAGCTTCTCGATAAACTCGAGATGGGCGACTTGCCCGTTTCATCACGAAAATATCCGTTTATCCACTTTAAGGCAGGCCGCCCCTGCGGTGATGTTATCCTCGAAATTGACGGCATCAGCAAAGATATCGACGGCACCAGGGTGCTGGATAATTTCTCGCTGGAGGTAAATAAGGGCGAAAAGATCGGCTTCGTCGGCACCAACAGCATGGCCATTACCACCCTGTTTCAGATCCTGGCCGGCGAACTCGAGCCGGACAGCGGTACCTTCCGGTGGGGGCTCACCATGACGACTTCCTACTTTCCCAAGGAAAACAGCTCCTTTTTTCAATCAAATGCCACGCTGGTCGATTGGCTGGGCGAATACACCCCTCCCACTGAAGGAGAAAGCTTTGCCAGAGGGTTCTTGGGAAAGATGCTTTTTTCGGGAGAGGAGGCGCTGAAAAAAACCAGCGTACTCTCAGGTGGGGAAAAGGTACGTTGCCTGCTGGCAAAAATGATGTTGAGCGATGCCAATGCGTTGATTTTCGATGAACCGACCAACCATCTGGACCTGGAATCCATCACCGCCCTCAATAATGGCATGCGGGAATTTCCTGAAATTATATTGTTTTCCTCCCATGACCATGCACTTATGGCCACTGTGGCCAACAGGATCATAGAAATCCTGCCGGGAGGCGTGCTCGATAAAATGATGCCCTATGATGACTACCTGGTTGATTCCGGCGTCCAGCAACTGCGTGAGCTGTATAGAGATTGATACCGGCTACGAAGCTGCTTCCTTCAGATCCGGCTGCTTTGGCCCATCTGCCTTGTTCTGGCGTTGGCCTGCTGGAGAGCCTTCGCTTTTTGTCTTGCTCGGCAGAATCTGCAGAACCGCAGATTTTTTTTCGTCCCGTACGTTGATGTTTTTTTGAATCTGCCGAAAGTGAGCTCTAATCCCCTGTAATTCCCGATAGCATGGCTTGATCACTGTCATTACGGGTGATTTCCTCCTTAATCTCTTCCTCGTACCTTGCTGCAAGAGCCGCCTTTCTAATGACCTTCAAGGAGGTGCGAGGAAGGTCTTTGATTGGACATGTTAGTACCTGACAGATATTTTTCTTGTTTTTTGCAAGAAAATAATCCAAAGGTTCTCATCCAGACTCAGCTGGGTTAAACACCTGGTATTGATTCTTCCTGGCTTTCTTGTTTCATTATCGGGGCGGTGTGCTTGAGCTTCCGGGGCGCGACTGTTTTGAATACCAGCCAGCCGCAAAGCATCACCAGAGGAAGAATAATGAATAAGGCCATGGGAAGAAACCACAAACTCACGATTACATCTGTCAATCCAAACATTTTAATACCCCCCCTGAACTGATATTTTCACTACAGAACCCTGCAAAATGCAGCCCCCTCCTTTGTATCGGCCGAGGCAACTTTCATGAAGACCCGGTCCATCTGATACTCACAAATGTACATGCGAAAGGAATGCCGGAATTACGAGTATTATAATGGAGAGGTTAGGAATCGACTTAAGAAAATGAATTAATACATAAAATATTATGATACGTTATGTTCTTGCCCTGTTGTAAGGCGACATTAAAAGTTTAAATTTGTCCACTTTGTGGACATTTTCACCTCTTTTGTATACACTTTATTTATACCTAAATTGTTGTTTGACTGTTAATCCAAGCCTTATCGCCTAACAACCTTCAGTTCACGGAGGTGGTTCAGATGGATGGATTCTCCCTTTCTGAAAAAGAACTCTCGCTGTTCTGCGAGGTTATCACTTCATTTCATACCATACGTGATATGGATGATATGCTCATCGCCGTTTTCCAGAAAATCAGAATGGTTATTGATATAGAGGGCGCTTCTATAGCCCTGCATGACCCGGCCAATAAGGAGTTTTATTTCATCCACACCATCGAGCCGGGCAGGGGCAGGGGGGAGTCCTGTGATCGGTTTCTGCGATTTCCGGATAATGTTGGTGTGGCCGGATGGGCTATGAGCAATAATCAGGCTGCCGTTATTAATGATGTCTCGCATGATCACCGATTCTATGATGGTCTCAACAGGGAAGAGAACTTCACCACTGAATCAATGATCTGTGTTCCGCTTAGAACCCGTAAAGGTTTTCTCGGGGTCTTGTATGCTCTTAACAAGAAGTGCTGCCCTTTCACTAAAAGGGATAAAAAAATCCTTGAAATTCTTTCAGAGACGATTGCCGTCTCTCTTGAAAACGCCAGGTTATATGGTGAACTCAAAGATCATGTGCATATGCTGGAACGCGAAAAACGACTCCTTCTCGATCAGGTTCGGAACAACGCCGGATTCGGGGAAATTATCGGTTCAAGTCCTGCGATGCAGCGAATGTTTGAATTAATGGGAAAAGTGATCGATACTACCACCACTGTCCTTATTCAGGGGGAAACCGGAACCGGTAAGGAGCTGGTTGCCAAAGTCCTTCACTATAACGGTCCTTTGAAGAATAAGCCATTCGTAGCCGAAAACTGCAGCACCCTCTCTGAAAATCTATTGGAGAGTGAACTTTTCGGCCATGTCCGTGGGGCATTTACCGGGGCAAGCTCAAACAAAAAAGGACTTTTCGAATTTGCCGACGGTGGTACTGTCTTTCTTGATGAAATTGGCGAAATGCCTCCTCTGCTGCAGGCTAAACTGCTCAGGGTTCTTCAGGAGGGAACGTTTCGCCCGGTCGGCGGCAATCACAGCGTGAGGGTTAATGTCAGGATTATTGTCTCTACCAATAGGGATCTCAGCGAGGAGGTGCGCAAGGGGCAATTCCGCGAAGATCTCTTCTACCGTATAAATATATTCCAGATTACCCCACCCCCATTGCGGCAGAGAAAGGAGGACATCCTTGCCCTTGCCACTCATTTTCTCGAAAAGTATGCCGCAAAAAATTACAGACAGATCCCCCTGCTCACTCCGCATGCCCTGGATCTGCTCATGCAATACGATTGGCCGGGAAATGTCCGGGAGCTTGAAAACGAGATGGAGCGTGCTCTGGCAATGGCAGGGAGCGGGAAAAAAATTTCCTGTAATTTTCTTTCTGAAAAATTACGGCAGCAGCAGAACGCCTACGCCATCACCAATGGGGAAGGAGGTGGGGTCGGTACCCTGAAAGAAATGGTCCGCCGCACTGAAAAGAGGATGATCGGTGAAGCGCTGGAATCACTGGGCGGCAATCAAAGTAAAGCGGCTAAAGCCCTGGGGCTGTCGAGACAGGGCCTGGTGAATAAAATTGCAGCCTATAATATTCAAATAAGGTAGCAACTTATCGTGTATGCATCGGCTTGGAAGAGCACTTATTACGGGTCTTCTGCTGGCAATCGCTGGCATTTATTTGTTCAGCACTCCCTATGGCCGGAATATTGAAGAGGAGTATGGCCTGGGCTTGCTGTTTAAGATGAGAGGTCCGCGCCCTCATCCTGGCAAGGCAGTGATCGTCAATGTTAACAACGGCTTCAGCGGCACAGCCGGCGTATCCGGCGATTTCAGCAAATGGCCCCGCTCGGTGCATGCAGTTTTGGTGGAGAAGCTCACCCAGTATGGAGCTACGGTCATCGTTTTCGATATTTACTTCTCCGACAATCAGGACAGGAGCCATGATCCGGCTTTTGCCGAGGCGATTCGACGGGCAGGCAATGTCATCCTGGTAGAGGAATTGCGACATGCGTCACCTCTGGCTGTCGGAGGAAATTCCTTATTAACAGGCGGTGTGGAAATAGAGCTGCTGGTTCCACCGGTTGAACCCCTGGCCGGGGCCGCACTCGCTCTTGCTCCGTTTCCCTTGCCGAAGATTCCGGTCCGGGTAGGGCAGGCGTGGAGGTTCAAAGAGTCGTGCGGCGACATACCCACGCTGCCTGTAGCTGTCTTTCAGGCGGCGACTCTCAGCCGTTATGACCAGCTTTTTACCCTGCTTCGCCGTAAAGCTCCAACCGTTGTCAAAGACCTTCCCGACTCAGCGATCGAGGCTATAGCCACCTTGGGCCTGGTCGAAACTATGAGGGAAATAAGAGGAATTTTTCTCCGGAATGACTGGCTTCGTCACGACCTACTGGCCGAGGTTGAAGGCGCTGCCGGATCGAAGCGCTATACCGGGTCCGACAAGGATCTGGTGGCGCTGATCAACATGTATGGCGGAGACAGCAGTGCCTTTATTGACTTCTATGGCCCTCCCTTAACCCTCGAGACCTTGTCTTATGGCGATATCCTGTCTTCGCAAGAAGATACAGCAGGTTCCCTGCAAGAGAAGATCAGGGGCAAAGTTGTTTTCGTCGGTGCCGCCGCATCGAATTGGTCAAACCAGAAAGATGGTTTTTACACGGTTTTCTCCAGGGCCGACGGGCTTGATCTCAGTGGCGTTGAACTGGCTGCGACCGTATATGGCAATATCGCTGAAAACCGCGCAATACAGCCTCTTTCGAATGGCAGGTCATTTGGATTGTTGAGCGGTTTCGCAGTATTCCTCTGTCTGATCAGTTTTCTGTTGCCGCCCCTGTTTGCGGCAATTCTGCTGGCGGCCAGCATTACTGTATATCTCTTCAGCGCCTTCACAGTCTTTGCTCTCAATGGTACCTGGATTCCGCTTATCATGCCGCTTACCGTTCTGCCCTTTACCTCTTTTCTGCTGGCGACGCTCACCAATTACCTGGCGAGCCGTCGGGAGCGCCGCAATATTCATGAGGCCCTTGGTTTCTATCTTCCGGGTAACGTGGTTGATGAACTTTCCAGAGATCTCTCCTTCATTGAAACAGGTGACACGAAAGTGTACGGCGTTTGTGTTATCACCGATGCTCAGCATTATACCAGGCTTTCCGAGTGTCTGACTCCGGAGGAGCTGAGTTCACACATGAAGGAGTATTATCAGTATTTATTCAGGGAAGTGAAGAAGCAGGAAGGTTTGGTCTGCAATGTAATCGGCGACTCCATGCTCGCACTCTGGCCTTCCGTCGATCAGGAAGTAATCCGGAACCAGAAGGCCTGTCAAGCTTCTTTACAGATTGCCAAGGCGGTAGAGAGATTCAACAGCAAACACCGGGGGAAATCACTGCCAACCCGTATCGGGATTCATGCAGGCTATTTGTTGCTGGATAACATAGGCGCAGAGGATCACTACGAATATGCACCGATTGGAGATATCGTCAATACCGCCTCGAGAATTGAAGGGCTCAATAAGTACCTTGGTACGCGGATACTTGCATCGGAGGAAGCTCTTTACGGTGTTGCCGGGCTAAGTTATCGTGAAATCGGAGTATTTCTCCTCGGCGGCAAGACCAGACCGGTCAACATCTATGAACTGCTCATGGCAAAGCATTATTCCGTGGGCTGGAACCGTCTCCATCAGAAGGCCTTTCCCGAGGCATTGAGCCTTTTTCGTGCCGGTGAATGGGAAAAGGCACTGGTGTTGTTCAATTATTGCCTCACTCTGCAGGCTGGAGACGGTCCCTCCTTGTTCTATAAACAGCTCTGTGAAAGATATCTTCTTGCGCCCCCTTCCGCCGATCTGCAGGCGGTTATCCGGGTCGGCAAATAATACCTGTATCTTTCCTCCCGTTGTTTTTTATGAACGAGAGGCAGATACTCGATGATTCTTTGGTCGTACTGCCTGTTTTACGGAATATAGTACATGCGGCCGCCAATAATGATATATCCGGAGTTTGTCTTGAGAAACGTCATATTCAAAGTTCCCGCTCTGCGAACATTCTGCAGATTGTTTATATCTACATCCTGAGCTTGTGTCGGTTCCATCTGGTTTATTTCTCTTCCCTTTGTGTCGCAAACCTTAATTTTTCCGTCATCAGGAATCTCAATTTGAAATTTCATTTTTTCCCCTCCTTAGTGTTTTGTAGTGTTGAGCACACCAGTGTCCTGGCAAATTCCACAAGCCTATTCTGCTTGTCTTTTGCCTTGCCGACTTCGTTTTTTCTTCCGCCACACTGTGCAGGAAATTGCCGGGGAGCGCTAGAAAGCAAATGTTAACCCAGCTATAACCTGCAGTTCAGCAAGAAACTCCGGGTTTGCCGGATCCGTATTGACAAATTTGAACTGCTCATCGAAAAGGTTTTTGATCTCCACCGTAAACATGCCGTGGCGTCTGGGCAGGCGATATCCCAAAGAGAGATCGATTACCCAGAATTGATCATCATCGGCAGCAAATCCGGTATCCCTTGTGCCGAATTGACCCTCCTGGTCTATATAGCTGGCCTGGAGACCTGCGGTTATTCCCGAGGGGTGGAAGAAACGTATTTTAGGGGTGAGTCGATGCGTCCTGAGATCCCTTATGCCCTTGACTCCTTCATCATTGTCATGCGAATAGTCCTCGTAGAAATATTCCAGACCGAGGCTTACCATGTCGGCGGGAACCCAGTACAGATAGGCTGAACCGATATCTTCCTGCCAGTCGTCTTCTTTTTGCTCAGGGGGGAGAATGGTGGTATCCAGGTAAGGCACCTCCAGGTCGCGGTGGAAGAACTGAAGACCGCCATACCAGCCGGGTGCGAAGGTGTGGTCGATGCCGGCGCCATAGGTCTGGGCAGTGGAAGCCTCTGTATCGTCGAATAACTGGTTGAAGCCGGCGACGAAAGTGGGTTCTATGGTCTGGGCGTAGATCATCCTGCGGGTGACGTTTCTGAAAGCAGCAGCCCGCACCAGGGTAGATTTCACCGGCTGCCAGGTCAGTCCGAATTTCGGATTGATTTCGCTACGGTCTTTGACCGGGCTCTCCAGCACATCTCCGCTGAGACCGACGGTCGCCTGTATGTTCCGGGGCAGATCGATGCGGGCATAGCTGTAAGCATTGACATGCTCCGTGGTCAATTCCTCCGCGAATATACCCTCGAAGGGAAAAGTAATATGGATAGTTTCCTCTTCATCTGCCGCTAGATAGCCTGCCCCGCTTTTTAGATCCCAGCCTGAACCCTGGTAAATATGCTGTATCTCGGCCATCTTGTTGTCAGCTTCATTGGTAATGTCGAGAGAAGAGAAATATCCCTCGGAACCGGTTGAAAAATTATTGTCGTCAGAGCTTGCAATTGCTGTCCCCAGCAATGTTGAGTAGGGCTGCAGGTCATGGCGTATACCGAGCCGTACACTCTTGGTGGTATCCGATTGGCGATGTGTGCTGCTGAAGTCGGTGGGGTCGAATTTGAATGCCAGGTCACCATAGTCCAGCTCTTTGTAGCGGATTTCAGACATCAGGCTGGTTTTTGGTGAGATTTTACCCTGGAAAAATGCATTATATATATCATGTTCCTGGTCATTATTTTTCCGCACGCCATCCGTCTGGTAATGGAATTGCCCCAGGCTATAGGAAAAACGTCCTTCGATCCCGGATACCACTATTTCATCCCCAAAAATATCATTGCTGCCGATCACGCCGCTGGTGCGCAAGGCCACTCTATCTCTTAAGAAAAGGGGATTGAATTCATTGGCGGAGGCCATCGAGGGGCCGGTATCTTCCACAACGAACAATTCACTCTCCGCCAGCTGCGGCTGTACCGGAGTGATATTGATGGGCTGGAGAAGCTGGGCCTGCAGTAGTTCGCTGACTCTGGCGATTTCGTGCCGCGGCAGTGTGCTGTAGGTGTCGGCAAGAAATCTATGGGCAGAATAATTGGAAGGGTCGGAGTGGACTGATTTCCATCCTTCGATCCGCGCCAGTTGCGGAAAACCCAGGTCCGTAAAAATCCTTCCCAGTCCGGCACTGCGTGAGGCGAGGTCGTCATCGAGCAGCAGACGTGAACGATAGACGGCCCGGTTATCATTACGGGCGATAGATTGCTGTATATCGTATAATGCCTCGGCCGGACGATTAACGGTCTGTTTCCGAATCGCATCATAGAGCCAGGGCGTCGGATCAGCCGGATCGAGCTCCCTGGCGATCTGTAATTGCCTTTGGGAATTGCTGTTACGCTTCTCTTCAAAATATGCTTTTCCAAGATAGCTGCGTATCAAGGAGTTGCCTGGATCAAGAGCCGCTGCAATTTCTATCTCGGCTCGGCCCTCTTCAAGCTCACCGGATCGTATGTCGGCAAGACCCAGACCAAGCCGGGCCAGGGGAAGTGCAGGATTAATTTCTATGGCTTTGGAAAACGCAGCTCGAGCCTCTTTGATTTCCGTGCGGCTGAGATGGGCAAAGCCGAGAACCGTCTGAGCGAGACCGGAAGAAGGAGTAAGAGAAGCAGCCTCTGCCGCTGTTTCCCTGCCTTTTTGAAATTGGCCGACCGAGAGAAGAAGTTCGGCCAGGCGGGCCTTGACCAGTCCATTTTCAGGATTGTACCGGACGACCTGCTCAAGCACCTGAAGGGCAGCTGGAATATTGAAAGAGGCCTGGTGGGCATAGGAAAGCGCCAGGCCGGCGGCAGCGGAATGCGGGGCGATCTCAATTGCCCGGTATGCTAAGCCAAGGGCGGCTTCCCTGTTATTGCGAACTGTTTCTATAATCGATAAGAGTGCAAGAGCCTCACTGTTTCCCGGATCCTCCTGAAGAATCGTATCAAGAATTTTTCGGGCATCTTCAACCTGGCCGATTGAGAGGCTAGCAGAAGCCTGGTAGACGGTTTTTCTCTGTGTGGATTCGGCAGAAGGTTCGATAACGGCTGGATAATAAAGTGTCCACTCCACTGCGTCAAAAGGCCGGACAACGGCTCTGGACGTCGGCTCCTTGCCCTTTCGGGCAATGGCGCTCTGGCCGCTGGTGAGTTGTAATTGCCCCTCCTGATTGATGGCTGTCACAACTCCGGAGAAAACGGTAATCGAGGAGCTGTCGGGATCTGCAAGCACAAGGAACTCCGTACCTTCAACCACCCCGTTGACATAAGGTGTGATGATTTTAAGAGAGTGAGGACGATGGCTGAAAATGTGCAGGGCGCCTCGAAGAAGTTCGAGAATTGAAAAGCTGCCTGGTTCAGGGTTATAAAAAATGATGGTGCTGTTCCGGTTAATTCGGAGAACCGATTCGTTAGCCATGACAACGGCCGCTCGTCCATCTGCGCCGATTCTCAGCATGTCGCCGGGACAAAATTGCGCATCCATATCCGCCGCATGCCATTCCGGCTGCCCGTCTCGCTTAATCTGTGCACCGCCTTGAATGGAAACAATGGTGGCTATCGGCTGCCGGCACTCCTCAGCAGCCTCAGCGTACCCGGGAGAAAGCTGCAGGCAAAAAATGAAGACAAGTCCATTAATAAATGAGAAAATTGCAGTTGAATTCATTTATTCTCCAACATGGATGCAGGAACTGATCGGGTCGGAAAAACATGAAAAACAATTAGCTATAAATGAGATTGTTGGTACAACCTATCATTTATTTGGTGCTTTAGCCAGCATTTTTTCTAAAATATTATCAGGCCGATTGTCGGTGCGGCCAGGAGAAATGTTGATGGTCTTGAAACTCTTACCGGATGGAGATGACCGGCAGCGATATATGGAATACTGATATATAAGGTCAGGAACTGGTTTGCGCCGGCCGTCTTCGACGGCAGCACTCTCAGTCGCCAAAAAAACCTCCCGGGGAAAGGGCGGTGCAGAGCATTATGTAATTGATGTTATTATGGGATTCCCAGGTATAGGTTTCGCGGTTTTCAGGGGCGAGCCAGCATTCTTCAGCTGTATCTCGAAGTGATTGGTAACCGGATAGTTCATCGAGCAACTGGACGAATGAGTTTTTTGGGAATTTTTCGAATTCTGAAAGATATGTGTTGATCCTTCCTACAGCCCGCAGGCCGATTGCCAAACCAAGTTCCCGGAATGCCAGTCTGAACTCCACCGGTAGGCGTAGCGGATTCTGGGCAGAATAGTGAGTCAGGCCTTGTGCCGCGGCCTTAAGCAGATCTTCCGTCAGACCGGGGAGGACTGGTTTGCCCGAGGCGGTAAGCTTGATCAGAAACAGGGCGTCAGCCAAAATACCGCCAATGCCCAAAGGATCATCGGTTATCCAGTTCATATGCCTGCACATCGCCTCCAGATCGGCGATTTCCTTCTTTAGCGCAGCAGGAGCTCCCACCTGTAATTCCAGGTAGCTCAGGTAGCCGTCTATCGGATCATGCTGGCCCATACTTGTAACCAGCGGTCTCGACAAATCGATGCTCATCTTCCAGTACATTCGTTTTGTCTCGCCGAATGGCGGTTCATAGGTAAAGGCATCATGCGCCACTTCAGCCATTTCGAGTGCCCAGGCGTCGTAGAGAGGTTCTTTCATTTGGAGGGAAACGCGATGCAGGGCCTGCATCCATTTGGTGAGATAGTGAAAGTACTGGCCATCACGTTCCCACTCCAGTGAACTGTCTTCGCCTTCATCGGCAAGTCTTTCCGGTAACTCTTTACCGATTCTCAGACCACCGCGGGTAGGATGTTTTTCGCCTTCAGCTTCAGCGAGACCGCTGATCCATCCATTCCGGGGATCATCCTCGCGGTGACGTCCCAGCACCTTATGAACCTGGTCGACCAGACGGAGGGCTCTTGCACCATACTCATCTTTGCCGGTGCGCCTCTGCAGTTCCAGATAGTTGCAGACAGCAAAGGCATCGGTCCACAGGTAACGCTGTGGCGGGCGGGTCCCCTGCAGCCCGGTCTCTTCGGCAAACCGGTCCATTACCTTTTCGATAAAGGGTAGATTTTGCTCCTGTTCCATCAAAATAGCTCCAGAGAGAATTTGGTCATAATTTCGAGGTAACTGTCGTGTGTTCCGCCTCTATGGATCCTGGTCTATAGGAGACGGCTGATGGCGCGCACAATGAGCCTTAACTAAAAATGTAGTCATCGAATATGAAAAATCTCCCGGCATCACCAAAAAACAGGTTTGGGCAGAACGACAACGTACGTCAGAGGTTTAACTATGAAGGCCGTGGTGAAGCATCGCCGATTTAATAAAATGACCGGCCTGCCGTCTGATCGCATAGCCTTGCCGGGAGCTAAAGGATAAGCTGCTCATCGTCTTCAGCAATGATCAATCTGGTGGCAGCGGGCGGCTGGAGCGGAGTTGCCATATCTCTGAGCTGTCGGCGATCTTTGCGGTTTATATGGAGAAGGGCAAGTCGGGGAATTGAGAGTCGCTCGGCAAGAAGCAGGCACTCCTCAGCGGATGAATGTGTTGGTTTGCCGGGGATGAGCGAAAAGGCTTCATGGACCACCAGATCGCATCCCTGTATTAATTTGACCGCTTCCGCGGTCGGCTTACCGTCTCCGCTGTAATAAAGCGAATGCCCGCAAGAGGTAATTCGTACCGCAAAGGCCGGCTGCGAATGGTTGACAGCTGCGGATTCCCATGAAAGATTATTACATGTTAGCGGTTCTTCGGGCCTCACCTGAAGAAAGCGGAGAGGAAAGCGAAGCTTGTCCGAAAGTCCGGGATAGGCCAGATCCAATGCTGAATAGATTTTGTCTTTGCAGTCAATACCGCTGAGAATGGTCAGTTGTTCCTCTCTTTTTTGCATGTACATGTATACCAGGAGCTGAGGAACGCCAAAAAAATGATCCCCATGAAAATGAGAGATCCATATTGTGGTCAGAGGGGTATCAGGTTCATGGCCGAAATAACCATGGGCGCTGCTGAAGCCGCAATCCAGTAGGTGGTGTTGCTCCCCATCCTCGATAAGAAGCGAAGTGTTGCGGCGGGAGATGTCGCAGGCTTCTCCCGTACCGAGAAAGGTGATCTTCATTGCTCGGAGGAATAGGAAAGGATATTGATATCCTTCAGCAGTTCTGAGGAACTGCAACCCGCGGCCCGGCACAGCCAGACTTCAAGATCCTGGCATTGGCTGAAGTTCTCGCGAATAATCCTGTGCCGGATGGGATCATTGTTGCCGTATCGCTCCAGGATATAATCAAGCCTTTCCACCAGACTGACTATCTGGTCATGCACTACTCGTTTGTCGGAATAGTAGATAATCTCCTTGGCCTCGAAAAAACCTTTTTTATATCTTTTTCCGGCAAAATGTGAAAGGCGGACATGCTCTCTGACAATTTCGGCGACTGCGGGGAAGTCGAGACGTTCACAGATCTCCCCACCTGCCAGAGCGTGATCACAATTGCCGTGCAGGCAGGGAGTTTTGGCAATATCGTGCAAGAGTGCCCCTGCAATGACAAGCTCCCGTTCCGGTATATTTTTACAGCCACTGTGATTAGCGATTTTGGAGAGCACTGTTTCCGAGACACGAGCCACCACCATGGAATGATCGCGAATGTTCGACAGCATAGCGTGCTCCTCCATCAACTTGAGGCATTCCGGGATTGAGGGAGAAGAGTTTTGCATTATTCCCTCCGTTTACCGGGCGCTGAGTTCATGAACATATTCCACGGCATATCTGGCCTGGTCGGGGGGAGTGAATTGGTGGATGCCGTGGCCCAGATTAAATATATGGCCAAAAGCGCCCTCCGCACCTTTCAGCAGCTGCTGGATTCTACGGCGCAATTCATCTCTGGGGAGAAGCAGAGCTATTGGATCGAGATTGCCCTGCACGGCTTTTTTGCCGACCTTCCTGATGGCCTCACCAATATTGATGCGCCAGTCGAGACCGATAACATCCGCGTCCGTGGTCACCGAAAGATCGAGCAGGGTCGCCCCATTGTTGGCGAAATAGATCAGAGGTACACCTGTCTTCTTGAGATCAGCAATTATTCTGGTAGCATAGGGTAAGGCAAACTCTTCAAAATCACAGGGTGCCAGAATTCCTGCCCAGGAGTCGAAAAGCTGCAGGGCCTGCGCTCCCGCCTCAGCCTGGGCCAGCATGTACCTGGTTGTTGTCTGGGTTATCTTTTCCATAACCTCATGGAAGAGTGCGGGGTTGGTAAACATCATTTTTTTGGTCTCCCAGAAAAACTTGGAAGAACCGCCTTCTATCAGGTAAGTGGCGCAGGTGAACGGTGCCCCGGCAAAACCGATCAGCGGCACCTTGAGTTCCCTGCGCAGCAGCTTGATGGTCTCCATTACGAATCCTGTTTTTTCATAAGGATCGGCAACGATGAGCCGGTCAAGATCGGCTTTGCTGCGTATTGACTCAGGAAAAACCGGTCCTTTTCCCTCATGGAACTCAAGCGGTGCTCCCATGGCTTCCATGGGAATAAGGATGTCGGAAAACATGATTGCCGCATCCATATTCAGAATATCTATGGGTTGCAGAGTGACTTCAACACAGAGTTCCGGATTTTTGCAGAGCTCAAGAAAAGTGACCTTACCTCTCACTTTCTGGTATTCCGGAAGGTAGCGGCCTGCCTGGCGCATCATCCAGATGGGTGTGTAGTCGGTTTTTTCGCCGCGGCATGCTTTAAGAAAGGTATCGTTCATTGGTCTTTGATGGTGTTGAGGTTTAAAGGCGCTCTTTATGGCGTAATTTTACAGGAATATAACTGCAGTAGGGTTCCTGAGCCAGATAATCTCCACTGACGGCATAGGCCCTTGCTCTGCAGCCTCCGCAAACGTTGACGTATTCGCACTGGCCGCAATTATCCTTATAGGATTTAAAATCCCGCAGACTCAAAAACAGTTGCGAATTTTCCCATATCTCCTTGAGTCCCAGCTCAAAGATATTGCCGGCGGACTTGGGAAAGTAGGAGCATGGCAGTACCTCGCCGTCAACATCGATCAGACAAATGAGCTGACCGGCAAGACATCCCTTTGACCCGCCGGTGGAGAACTTCAGATTCCTGCGTTTGAAGGTATTGCCTTCTTCCCGGGCCTTTTCCCGAACCAGCCGGTAATAATGAGGAGCGCAGGTCGGACGCATCAACAGGTCGTTCTCCTGTTTTTCCACCTCATAGTGCCAGTCGAGAATCTCTTCGTATATATCATCAGGGATGAGTTCCTCCATGATATCTTCACCGCGGCCGGTGGGAACTATCATGAACATATACCAGGCCGTGGCGCCGAGCCCTTTGACCAGCTTGTAGATGTCGGCTAGCTCGTGGCGGTTGCGCAGGGTGAACGAGGAGTTGACCAGGAACGGAATGTTTTTTTCATTGAAAAGCCGGATCGCTTCCATGGTGCCGGCGAAAGCTCCCTGCTGATTGCGGAAATTGTCATGCGTTGCCGCTGTGGCGCCATCGAGACTGAGCGATACCATTTTGATATCAGCGTCCAGTATGTTTTTGCAGGTTTCTTCTGTTACCAGGGTGCCGTTGGTTGCCAGACACATGCGCAGCCCTTTACCGGTGCCGTAGCGGGCGATATCGAAGACATCCGGGCGAAGCAACGGTTCGCCGCCGGATAAAACCACAACCGGACTGGCATATGAGGCTATATCATCGAGCACCCGGACCGCCTGTTCATAGGTGAAATCAGGGTGAGAGGCTACCTCCGGATCTGAGGATGACCGGCAGTGCACACAGCTGAGATTACAGCGCCGGGTGATTTCCCAGGCAATCCATTTCGGTTCAAATTCCATTTCGTATCTCCAGACAATTACGTGGTTGATTCTTAATGCAGGATTAGACCATAATGCACTTCAGAATTGAAATCAATCGGTTGCGGAGTACTCCATGGCATTAACTATATAGTTTTCTCCGAAAATTAGGAAGTTAAAATGAGCTGCCCAATCTTTTTGCCTTTACTTCCGCGGACATGTTTGTAGGCAGATGTGTAACTATTCAGCAGCACCCCATCTGCACACGATCAGCGCACTCCGGAGTCGATGTTTATGCCCGTCAGAGGGCTTACTTGAAGCACTGCTCAACAGGTACAGTTCAGGGCAAACTGCCTGTTTTAAGCTTCTTGCTGAATAGTTACGCAGATATTATGAGAAATCGGCAAAGCCGAAGAGTTTGCAGGCTTGCCAAAAACACTACAACGACGCAGATAGAGCTTTTTTACGAGTCCATCAAAGTATAAAATTGATCTCCACTGCATCTTGAGGTTGAGCTGCAGGCCATCTGCCTGTATAGTGCGGGCACGGATGGGCCATTTCGCTTGGGGAGGAAAGCCTTCGATTGTTTTTCTGCGAATAAAAAAAAAGAGAAAATCATGGCAAGAATCGTGATCAGCGGGTCTGGAGTGTATACACCTCCATTATGTATTTCCAACAAGGAGTTGGTCGACTCCTTTAACACATATGTGCACAACTTCAATGCAGAGCATGATGCCGATATTGCCGCGGGCGTGTGTGAGCCGCTGCAACAGTCCAGTGTCGAATTTATAGAAAAAGCATCTGGTATCAAGAGCCGCTATGTGATCGATCGTGACGGTATTCTGGACCCGGAGCGTATGTGCCCGAGCTTGCCGGAGAGGGGGCGCGATCAGAGCTCCATTCAATGCGACATGAGTGTTGCTGCAGCCCGTCAGGCCATGGAACAAGCCTCTAAAAATGCCGCCGACATCGATGCCGTCATTGTCTCCTGCTCCAATATGGAAAGGCCCTATCCTGCAATTGCAGTTGAGGTGCAGGAGGCTCTGGGGATAGAGGGTTTTGCCTTTGACATGAACATCGCCTGCTCCTCAGCCACCTTTGCCATCCAAACGGCTGTAGATTCAATCTTCAGGGGAAATGCCAGGGCTATTCTGGTTATTAATCCGGAGATCTGCTCAGCCCATCTCAATTTTCGTGATCGCGACAGTCATTTCATCTTCGGAGATGTCTGTACAGCCGTACTGCTTGAACGGGAAGACTGCTGCAGCGCCGCCAACGTTTTCGAAGTAGTGGGAACCAAACTTTCCACAACCTACTCGACTAATATCTACAACGGTTTCGGCTTTCTCAATCGTACCATGCGGGAGAAGCCCGAGGCGGCAAAGCTTTTCAGGCAGGAGGGCAGGAAGGTGTTCAAGGAAGTTGTCCCCATGGCTACCGAGTTTATCCGATCCCACCTTGCCGAGCATGGTATTGCCCCCGATGATCTGAGACGTGTCTGGCTCCATCAGGCCAATCTTAACATGAATCAGCTGATATGCCGGAAACTGCTGGGCCGCGAAATCTCGGAAGATCTTACCCCCACCATACTCGACACCTATGCCAATACTGCCTCTGCAGGTTCGATCATCTGCTACCATAAGTACCATGAAGATCTCAAGGACCAGGATCTCGGTATCATTTGCTCCTTCGGCGCCGGGTATTCAGTTGGGAATGTCATCGTACGCCGGATCACCGTGGAGAAAAAGTGATTCCGCCGCTGCATGCTTTTCGCGGCGTAGAGTATTGCGGTTTAGGTATCGGAGTATTATCTTCGAGAATACCAGGATGATCTTCTTGTTTTACAATAAGATACACAACTAGAAATGAATAACGGATAAGACAATGGCTATCACTCCGATACAAACAGGTTCACCGGAAGGAAAACATAAGATTGCCGGTCTGCTGGATCGCTTTCAGGATGCCGATACAGGCTGCCAGGCTACAGTCGAGGACATTCTGAAGGCAGTGAAGACAAGAGGAGATGAGGCTGTCGTTGAATACTGTCGTCGTTTTGATGCTCCTCAAATGCAGATCGACAATCTGCAGGTCTCCACAGAGGAGCTCAGGAATTCTTACGAACAGGTGGATGAACTTTTTCTGGAGACTCTTTCCAGAGCGATAGAGAGAATCGAAAATTTCCACCAGCGCGAGATGGAGGATTCCTGGATACAGACCCGCGAAGACGGCACTATTGTCGGTCGGCTGGTGCGGCCGGTTGATTCTGCAGGACTGTATGTTCCAGGCGGGCAGGGTGGGTCTACTCCGCTGGTCTCATCCGTATTGATGAATGGTATCCCCGCAGCTATCGCCGGGGTCGGCAACCGGATTATGGTGACCCCTCCCAACGCCGAAGGAGAGATCGATCCTCATCTCCTGGTGGCTGCACAGGAAGTGGGCATTACCGAGATTTACAAGATAGGTTCCGCCTGGGCGATTGCGGCACTGGCATACGGTACCGCCACCATCCCCCGGGTGGATGTGATTGTCGGGCCCGGCAATCAGTATGTGACCGAGGCCAAGCGACTAGTTTCCGGAATGGTCCGCATCGACATGATCGCCGGTCCTTCGGAAGTGCTTATCGTTGCCGACGGCCAGGCCGATGCGGTTTTTATTGCCGCCGATATGCTGGCCCAGGCGGAGCACGACGTTCAGGCGCTGGCGATATTGATAACCACCAGCGAAGAGCTGGCTTCCCGAATTCCGGCTGAGCTGGAGCGGCAGCTGGCCCAGTTGTCGCGGCAGGATATCGCGCGCCGGGCCCTCAATGACCATGGCGTTATTTTAATTGCCGCCGATCTTGAAGAGGCGATCGAGCTGGCTAATGATATCGCCATCGAACATCTGGAACTGATGATTGCGGATCCCTGGTCGCAGATTCCGTATATCCGTCATGCCGGGGCTATTTTTCTGGGGAACTACACTCCTGAGGCTGCCGGAGATTATCTGGCAGGCCCGAATCATGTTCTGCCGACCATGGGAACAGCGCGATTCGCCTCGGCACTCGGAGTGGAAACCTTTCTCAAAAAAAGTTCGGTAATATCCTACTCAAAGGCCGCTTTGATTGAGGATAGCGATCATATTCAGATGCTCGCCGGCCTTGAAGGTCTGACCGCCCATGCCGCTTCGGTAGCACGGCGGGTCGCCAAAAAGTAGACCATTGTGAAGGGACAGCCCGAAGATATCCAATCTCTGCTGCAGCAGGGTAGCAGCCTTCTGCAACTGAACATTGACGATGATGCATTGCAGAAGCTGGAGCAATATGCTGGGGAACTTCTGCGCTGGAATAAAAAAATAAATCTGATAGCCAAAAAACAGGATGCGCATCACATCGTTGAAAACCATTTTCTGGACTCTCTCATTCTTCTGCCGTATCTGAGCCGGGATGGGAGTTCTCTCATCGATGTCGGCAGCGGGGCCGGGTTTCCCGGTCTGGCCTGTAAAGCGGCACTGCCCGATCTCCGCCTTGTTCTGGTAGAACCCCGATTGAAGCGCGTCTCCTTTCTGCGTCATATTATCCGCACGCTGCGCCTGGAAAATGTCGAAGTGCTGGCCGATCGGCTTGAAGATGTCGATCCGCAGCGCTTGAGCTGCTCTCACATATCCAGCCGTGCGGTGGCCGAGATAGGAGGATTTATAGAGATGGTTGCCGGGATTACCGGAGAAAATACCGAGATTCTCTGCATGAAAGGGCCAAAGTGGCGGGAAGAGTTGGACCGGGCCTCCGCTGTTCTGCATCGCTTCGGAATCATTCTTTCGCAGGTCAATGAATTTACCCTTCCTTTCAGTGGTGCAAGCCGGGCGGTCCTCTCATTTCGGAAGGATATTTTGCAATAGCACTGGTCATATTGCTGGGAATTGAGTAAATATAGCGATTATCTCCCTGCATACAAAATTAAGAAGCACGTAGCAATTCACGTAATACGATTTGATCATATAGAGGTGGAACATGAAAAAAATAGCAGTACTTGCCGGAGATGGCATCGGCCCTGAAGTCATGGCCGAGGCTATCAAGGTTCTTGATGCCGCGGCAGCGAAATTCGATTTTACCCTACACTATGATTTTGCCGATGTCGGCGGCGTTGCCATAGATAATCATGGTAAAGCCCTGCCGCCAGCCACACTTGAACTGTGTGAAAACAGCGATGCCATTCTTTTTGGTTCGGTCGGCGGCCCCAAGTGGGAAAACCTGCCGCCGGAACAACAGCCTGAAAGGGCGGCCCTGCTTCCTCTGCGTAAACATTTTGATCTCTTTTGTAATCTTCGGCCTGCCAAGGTATTTAAATCACTGACCGCGGCCTGCCCACTTCGAGCGGACATCGTCGGGGATGGTTTCGATATCCTTTGCGTCCGTGAGCTGACTTCCGGGATCTATTTCGGTACTCCCAAAGGCAGGGAAGGTGAAGGTGAGCAGGAACGGGCTTTCGATACCATGGCATACACGCGCGCCGAAGTGCGCAGGATTGCCAAAATGGCTTTTGATGCCGCCCGGATCAGAAAAAACAAGGTCACTTCGGTGGACAAGGCCAATGTTTTGACCACCATGGTGCTCTGGCGGGAAGTCGTCATGGAGGTGGCCAGGGAATATCCGGATGTAGAGCTCAATCATATCTATGTCGACAACGCCACAATGCAGTTGGTCAAGGATCCGCACCAGTTCGATGTTATGCTTTGCGGCAACATGTTCGGCGATATCATCTCCGATGAATCGGCCATGCTTACTGGATCCATGGGCTTGCTGGCCTCTGCTTCGCTGAATCTCGACAAATTCGGCCTTTATGAACCTGCGGGCGGTTCGGCGCCTGATATTGCCGGTAAAGGCATTGCCAACCCCATCGCTCAAATTCTTTCAGCCGCCATGATGCTGCGCTACAGCTTTAATCTCGATGAAGCGGCCGCAGCCATCGATGCAGCTGTGGAGAAAACCCTGGAGCAGGGTATTCATACCATTGATATAGCCCGCGACAAGAGCAAAGCGGTGAACACCGCTGCCATGGGCGATGCTATCCTTGCGTCCTTATAGCAGGTGTTTCTCCATTCTGATTTGTCAACCTCAGATCCGGAAAAGAAGACATGACCGAACAGGATGAGCCCATACTGATAGCCAATCAGGCCTCCACCGACCTGGGACGAAAGGTTGCAGATGCACTGGGGATACCGTTTAGTGAAATGATCCGCCAGCGCTTTGCCGACGGGGAGCAGCATCATGCCTTCCCGTGTAGTCTTGCCGGCAGAAATTTGATACTCATCGGCGCCACCCAGAGCAGTAATGCGCATCAGGAACTCATCGATCTCATCCAGGGAGGCATTTACTTCAACGCCTCAAGTATAAACGTGGTCATCCCTTACCTTGGCTATTCGACAATGGAGAGAGTAAAGCCGGGAACCAATGAAATTCCCAAAGGGATAACACGGACCCGCCAGATTTTCAGGGCTCGACCGGATTACGTCGCCTTTATCGATTTGCATTCGGAAGCAGTGCTTCATGCTCATGGAGGAGAGATCAGTACAAACCATATCTGGACGGATAGCCTTGTTGTAAAAAAAATTCGCCAGAGCGGCCTGCAAAACTATGTGCTGGTCTCTCCCGACTATGGCTTCTCCAAAAGGGTGGCCCGTCTTGCCAGTAGGCTGGATTGCCCCCATACGGCAGCGGACAAGGACCGGTATGACAGGGATAAAACAATTGTCAGCCAGGTTTCAAGTGTGGTTAAAGGGAAAAACGTTATCATCTGCGACGATATGATCCGTACCGGAGGTACTATTCTACAGACCGCGGAGCGATGTATGGAAGCCGGAGCAAATGATGTGGCTGTCCTGGCCACCCATCTGGTGATGTCGGGGCAGGCGCGAAAAAAATTTATGAACAGCCCTATTTCAAAGGTTATCGGTTCCGATACCTATCCCGGGCGCATGAGTGATGATCTGTTTGATATTTACTCTGTTGCCCCTCTTATTGCCGAGGTTCTCGGCAGGCACCTCAAATTATAAAATCAATGTCAACCCCGGGAGGCTGGAGCAGGCTTTGCGACTGGAGGTCGGAGTAATTTTCGAAGTAGTATGAAAAAGCAAACGGTTGCACGAATTCTTGGGTCCTCGATGCTGTTTAAAAAGCTTGGGCCCAGCCAGTTACTGGCCGCTGCAGAAATCTCGACGGTACGGTATCTCGGCGGTGAGCAGGCGATCTATGAGCAGGGAGATCAGGGGACGGATTTTTATGTGGTCGGCATAGGAGAAGTCGAACTGGTTTTAACCCACAAGGATGGGACCAAGTCGGTGGTTGGTAGAATCGGGCCGGGCGGTCATTTCGGAGAGACCTCACTGCTCACCGGAAAACCCCATTCTCTGGGAGCTGAAGCTGTAGGGGAAATTGCCCTCATCTGCTTTGACAAACTGCTCTTCGAGCAGGCGTTGTTAAGTGATCGGACCATCTACCAGCAGATGAATCTTGCCTTGGCCGAGCGTCTGCGGGTTTCTTTTCAGGATCAGGCCGAGACCGCCGTAAGGGCTGATAAAAAGTTTGTACGGGATGAACAGTTCCAGGACTTTCTGCTCATTACCGGCAATTCCGGACAACAGCTCGATGGTGAAGCGCGGCCATCCAGTGCCGCCCGACGCACTCAGGCCATCGCCGGGAAATTCTCCAGCAATCTGGCTCCGGTTCTGCTGTCGGGTGAAAAGGGAACCGGCAAAAAATTTCTTGCCAAACAGATCCATCAGCAGTCTGAATATGCCGATGGTCCCTATGTCGAGCTGGAATTGCGAGATTTTAGTGAGGAGCTGGTTCCGGAGAAGCTTTTTGGAACTCCGCAGGATACCTTTCCTTTCGCCCAGGTCAGACAATCCGGTATTTTTGAACAGTTTTCAGGGGGGACCGTAGTCCTGCTCCATCCTGAGCTTCTCAGCTTCCCCGTGCAGCAAAAAATTTTCCAGTCCTTAACCAGCCGCTCGTTCAAAAGAACAGGAAGCAACGAAGAAGTTCCTTTTCAGGTCCGTCTTATCCTTGTCTGCGACAGCATGCCGGCCAAGCTCGAAAGTGCCGATGAATTTTTACCGGCTTTGTTTGCCGAACTAAAGAAACAGCACTACCGTGTCCCGTCACTGTGTGAACAGAAACGAGACCTGCCTCGCCTCATCGATCATTTTCTCACACGCTACAACAGGGAATATGGTAAAAATATTCTGTCGATTTCTCCTGACACCATGGGGCTGTTGATGAATTATGACTGGCCCGGCAATCTTCCCGAACTACAGAGCGTTATTCAGAGAGCCGTCATGCTGTCCCGGAGCGATACCATTCTTTCCGGGCAGATTATTTTAGGGCTTCCCAAGACTGAAGGAAAATGGGAGTTCAATCTTCTCAGAATACCCGGCGTCAAAAACTTTCTCAAAAGCAATATATTTCCAATTGTACCTCGATTTGTGGTGGGAATGGTGCTTCTGGCGACAGTGGCTGCACTTTTTCTCGGCCCGGCAGAGGCAGGCAGGAATATCGGCATCACCATGAGCTGGGCAATAGGCTGGCCGCTGCTGTTCTTTTCATTCTTCTTCCTTGCCCGGACCTGGTGTTCTGTATGCACGCTGGCCGTTCCAGGCAAGCTTATCCAGGCAATAGTCAAGCCGGACAGGGCGACGCCACAATTCATCAAAAAATATTCGGGATGGATCATGGCTCTGCTGTGTATCCTGGTTTTGTGGGTGGAACTTGTCTGGGATGCCTATAGCAATCCGATGCTGACAGCATCGGTAATTGTTGCCGTCTCAGCCGGGTCTTTCATCTTTTCCATTTTTTACAAACGGAGAGTCTGGTGCAGGTATATATGCCCGCTAGGCGCTATCAACGCTATCTTTGCCATGCCTGCCGTTCTTGAGCTGCGGGCCAACAGGCATCTTTGCCTTAACAGATGCCGTGAGCATGTCTGCTTTCGCGGTGATGAGGGCCAGGGGGGCTGCCCAATGTTCAGACATCCTTTTCTGGTTGACAACAACAGGGACTGCATCATGTGCGCCGAGTGCATAAAAAGCTGTGATAATAGCTCTATACATCTCAATCTGCGCCTGACCCCTGAAGAGTTGTGGGATCTGGATACCCCGAGGAGGGCCGATTCCTTCCTGGTCGTTTCACTGGGGGCCATATTTTTCCCCTTTGCACTGCATGAAGAATTCTCGGTTCTGGTGCAGCGGCTCACCACAGAATCGTTGCCTCTGTTGTCAGGCCTGCCGCCGTATCTTCTCAAGAGCTTTTTCTTTTTCGGACTGATCTGTCTGTTCCAGATTGGCTATCTGATAATGGTTTCTCTTGTCGCCAGATATGCCGAAGTCGAAGAGAATTCTCTCAAACCCATGCTTGGTTATGGCTTCATTCCATTGATACTGGGCTGCTATCTGGCGGTGCATTTTGATCTGTTTATGCAGGATGCCTGGAGGATATGGCCAAATTTGCTTGAACTGCTCGGGGTTGAAGCGAGGTATATACCTCAGAGAATTTTAAGTGAGGATTCAACAGTGGTGTTGCAGACCATTACGGTATCGGGAGGCATGCTCGCCTCTTTTTATGCGATTTACCGGATCATGGCGCACTTCAAGGGAAGCAGGGCTTTTTCCTCGGAAGCTCTGGTTCTGCCTTACAGTTTTATGGTTTTTTTAGGTGGATTGTCACTATACCTGATTTAGTCGTGGAGAAAAAAAGAAACCAGGCAAGAGTGACACATGTGTCACTCTCACCCGGTTGGGGGGGGTGGTTTAAGGGTTGTAACGTGCAATGCAACCTCAATGCCAATTTCTGAAAGATTTTAAATATTCAACCAAGTTATTGTAAATACTGGCATATATTGGCAATAGATTTATTTCTCTATCCGCTGTTTCAGTTCTAATTACAACGTGATTACTTTTATGTAATCCGAGTTACGATCATGTCCATGGGCAAGACTACTTTCGGTAATCTGAGGAGAGGAGATATACTGTTCCTGATCCATGATTGATCAAAGGGATCAAAGGAATTATGAATTAGGCTGAGATGTCGTCCAGTGCCCCGAGGGCAAATGCGATATCATCCTCTTTATGAGCGGCGTTGATCTGGAAGCGAATGCTCTCATCGCCATGCGGCACCACGGGAAAAGTCAGACCGACAACCAGAATGCCTCTCTCGTAAAGCTTGTTGACCACATCGTGTGTCTTCGCAGTATCCCGCACCAACATCGGTATTACCGGGTGAGGACCATCGATGGTTTCTTTACCGCGGTCTTTGAGGCCGCTCCTGAACTGGTCCTGCCGTGCAAGGAGGTTTTTAAGCAGAGCTCTTCCTTCTTCGCCGTCACAAATATCGAGAGCAGCGGTAGCTGCGGCACAATCGGCAACCGACAGGGGATTTGTATAGATATACGTGTCCGCCTTCTGTCTGACCGCTTCGGTGATCTTTTTGGTTGCGGCGATGAATCCGCCATTTACTCCGAAGGCTTTGCCGAAAGTACCCACAATGACATCCGCTTGGGCCTTGCAGTATTCCGATGTGCCTCTGCCTGTTCTGCCGTAAGCGCCGATGCCGTGGGAATCATCGACGACTGTAATCACACCGTCCTTGAAGCGGGAGTGATATTGTGCGGCAATAGCGTTGATCTGATCGATGGGAGCCGTGTCTCCGCGCATGGAGTATACGCCGTCGAAAATGATCACCACCCTCTCTATCTCACTGTCGACTTCTTCAAGACATCGGTGCAGATCATCCATGTCATTATGTTTGAAAATACCTTTGTTGCTGCGGGCAACTCCGGCAATTCGCATGGCCCTGATGATTGAATTATGATTGAGCTGATCACCGATCCAGTATGTTTTCGGGCTGCTGATAGAGAGCGCCAGACCGCAGTTTGCGGTGTAGGCGGAATTGAAAATTTTGGCCGCCGTCTTATCGGTGAAGGCTGCTATTCTCTTTTCCAGATCAGCATGATAGCTGTATGTGCCATCGATGAATCGTACTGCTCCGGGGCCAACTCCGAATTCGTGGGTCGCCCGATCGGCAGCCGAGATCAATTTGGGATGATGAGACAGGGAAAGATAGGAATTGGAGTTCATCCGCAAAAATTCTCTGGTACTGCCTTCCAGCAGATATCTGGGGCCGGATTTTTCCCGTGGAGGTATATAGCCGCGTATCACCCGTTCCCGTGGTTTTGCCCGGCCTTCAAGCTGAAGTTTTTCCAGTTCCAGTTCCAGCGCGGCATCAAGCCTGTCTGTTGACATTGTATTTCCTCCGATGCTTCGGTTCGGTTGTTAAACGAAAGATTCCTTGTTTCAGTCGTCCCATGTGAGGACAACTTTGCCGGATTCTCCTGATTTAACGGCCTGAAAGCCTTTTTCAAAATCGGTATAATGAAATTTATGGGTTATCAATGGCGTTATATCGAGCCCTGACTGGATAAGAGAAGTCATCTTGTACCAGGTTTCAAACATCTGCCTGCCGTAGATTCCTTTGATGGTAAGCCCATTGAAGATCACCTTGTTCCAGTCGACGGGTGAGCTCTTGTCCATGATGCCGAGAAGGGCGATTTTTCCGCCGTGGCAGATATTTTCAAGAATCGAGCTGAATGCCGCCGGATTCCCCGACATTTCCATAGCCACATCAAATCCTTCCTTCATGCAGAGCTTTTCCTGAGCGGCGGCAAGGTTCTCGCAGGTAACGTCTATGACGAGAGTGGCACCCATTTTTTCAGCAAGCCGCAGACGGTAGGGATTGACATCGGTGACAACTATATGCCTGGCGCCGGCATGTCTGGCCACGGCCGCTGCCATGCAGCCGATGGGACCGGCGCCGGTTATAAGCACATCTTCGCCGAGAACATCAAAGGAGAGTGCTGTATGAACTGCATTTCCTAGAGGATCGAAGCATGCAAGAACATCCAGGGGGATATCAGGGTCGCAATACCAGACATTGGTAACCGGCAGGAGAAGGTATTCGGCAAAGGCACCGGACCTGTCAACGCCGATGCCTTTAGTGGAATTGCAGAGATGTCTTCTGCCGGCAAGACAGTTGCGGCATCTGCCGCAGACCAGATGACCCTCGCCTGAAACCAGATCACCGGCGGAAAAATCGATGACATCACTGCCGACTTCCTGCACCACCCCGACAAACTCATGACCGATATGCATGGGCACGGGTATTGTTTTGCTTGCCCAATCGTCCCAGTTGTAGATGTGCATATCGGTACCACAGATTGCTGTCCTGAGGATTTTGATAAGAACATCAGTCCTGTTCGGTGTGGGGCGGGGTACCTCTTCCAGCCGGAGTCCCTCTTCCGCCTTTGATTTGACCAGAGCCTTCATGGTTTGCATCGGTAACCTCTCGTATTTCAAGAGTGGTTTCTCATGTTCCTGTCGTGATAGCGTCGCAAAACCCTATCTTCGACGGCCTCAAGTGGATCGAGCCGGAGTTTAAGCCAGTAAGGATGCTTTCAGCGAGTCCATCAATTGTAGCATCTTTGGCGGCAAGGGTATAGCAGATGGCATTAGAAAAAATGCCTGTGAAGATCGACCCGGCTGTATTGGCCGGGTCATGACAAACCCGTTTAATCGGCAAAAACGGTTGAATTAAAATCTGAGCAAGGCGCCGCCATAGAAGCCTGAAAAATCAGCATCCACATAAACATCGGACTCATCAATAGAGATATCCAGATACCGGTAGCCGGCGAAGACGCCGAACAACGGCAACGGAGAAAACTCCAGCTGAATATCTGCGTCCATGAAGTGATTGTCGCTGTAGCCAAGATAACCGACTCTGCCGTTGATGCCTATCAAGTCGGAAAGTGCTATTCGTCCACGTAAACCCAAAGTAGGTATGGGCACTGTGGTATCGGCTGATTCCGTGATTCCTCTGCGCCGATCGACAAGTGAAGCTTCGGCAGCGGTGATTTTTGCGGCCAGTTCAAGTCCCAGTTGAAGGCGGGCTGGGGTGTCGTCCATGTTGATAAAGTACCAGGTCAGGCCAACATCAAGGATATCCAGGTCTACACTGCTCTCTATCGATGACCCGACCGGGTAAAGCCGGCCATCGAAAAGAACGGATCTGCTGAGGATGGAATTGCCTTCAAAAGAGAGGGGCATGTATCCTGCGGTCAGTTTGAAATCTCCTAAAGCCAGAGCAACTTCAGCCATAATATTATCACTGTCATCCAGATCGAGATCGCTTTCAAGATCGACCCTTGTTCCGAGCCCGTTGACCTCTGCCGCCAGATCTCCGCCGGGGCTGAGCATCATATAGCCGACTTTGATGGAAAGCGCTTCATCCGCTGAAGCGGCTGAAGAGAAGATGCTGAGAAATACAGCTGCAAGAACAATACTTAGTCCACGGGCCATAGGATACCTCCGGTTTGGATTCTAGAAAAACAAGCGAATATATTATTAATAATCCAGAGTACTTCCCGATTTGGCCTCTGTCAAGATGACGTCGCAAAATTTTTGATGAGGTTCCCCGGAGGGAAAACCATAATTGGAAGTGATTTTTAGACCCACAGCTGACTAGGGGATTCAGGTTTTTTTAACGGCATCAGGTCGGGTCATCAGGCCGTGGTTAAGAAAGAGGAATCCTCGTGGCGGAACAGAAGGGCGCGGCACCCTTCTGTTCTGAAAAATACGGGTGCCCGCTCAAATACGCGTCACCCGATATCTGCGATTATTCAAGATAGATGCATTCGGCAGGACAGGATGCCACGGCCTCCTCTGCACAATCCTCTTCGCCGGTAGCCCCATCCTTGACGTAGGCTTTGGCGGCATCGTCGTCGAACACAAAGGCCTCCGGACATACTTCAACACAGCTCTCACAGCCGATGCATTCATCTTCATCGATCCATAGTTTTTTCGCCATATTCGAGTCTCCATTGTTGAATTAAGGGGATCTTCCCCGGATTTTATATCCGACAAAAGATTTTAATCACTGGTGCTTATTTGTACAACCCCGCTACTTCTTTTGATACCTGCCGGGGGTCGCGAGATTGAAGGTACGGCGGAGTATGAGGTTGAATATTTTGACCGAATTTACCACTGCCATCCTTGTCGTGTTCTTTGCGGAAATCTACCGCATTTCAATATTTTCCGAAGCACTGTATTAGTCACAATTACAGGAGAAAAAAAGATTTTTACTAAGCCGTCAACTTTATTAATGATTATTATGACGAAATGAATATCCTACAAAGGAAAGAGTTGGCTTTCGGAAAGAGCAATGCTGCAGGCAGTATATCACCAGACATGAACGATAGGGAGAGTGAGAAAAGAAAAAAGCAGGGAAGTCTTGCGATTAATGCCGGTCTGGGAGTCAATACCATTCTGGCAGTAGCCAAGACCTTCATCGGTATTTTCGGAAACAGCCCGGCGCTCCTGGCTGATGGCATCAACTCCACTTCAGATGTGGCCTACGGGGTGGTCATGAGCATCTGCATGAGAATTTCCAGCAAACCGGCGGATCATGAGCACCCTTATGGGCATGACCAGATGGAAACCATTGCCGCCGTAGTGGTCGGTGCCTTTGTGATTTCCACTGCCATCGCCATTTTCTGGAATTCCATCAACGGCGTATATGAACTGATTACCGGCAAGGGAGAATTTACCGGAGCAGCCATTATAGCATTATGGGTTGCCCTTGGCACAATTGTCGTCAAAATATGGATTGCCGGCTGGACCGGAAGAATCGGCAGAAAAACCCGGAACAGTGCGGTTATCGCCCTTGGTTATGATCACAGAAATGATATTTTTGCGTCGGCGGCAGCTGCAGCGGGTATCTATTTCGGCAGAATGGGCTATCCATGGGTCGACCCATTGGCCGGAGCTATAGTTTCGATTATAATTCTGATTACCGGAATAGATATTCTACGCTCTTCGACAGCCGATCTTATGGATACAGTTCCGGGCAAAGCCCTGGCGGTCAAGGTCGGGGACATTCTGATGAAGCAGGAAGGCGTTCTGGAAGTAGAGGAGGTTCATGCCCATCGCTTCGGACCTTATCTGGTGATGAACTTGACTATAGGGGTTCATGGGGACCTTCGGGTAGCAGAAGGTGACGCAATTGCCACGGCCGTGGAAGAACGGCTGCTGGAAGAAGTCGAATTCCTGAGACGTGTGCATATTCACTATCATCCTTTTCAGGTAGATGTGTAAGTATCTTCAGGTGAATAGATCATTCTCAATGAGACGCATTACAGCTGTCCGTACGTAATTTCCTTATAGCAGGCTGTTTAATGCCTCTCTTGAAAAACTTCCACTCGGTTCAGAACCCTCCTGAGGGGCGCAGAAAACAATGGTAAAATATCTATTTAAATCAATAAATTGGCCTCTGCAGCCAAACCATATATCCAGCTTAGCTGGGTTAGATCAAATTGGAGCTTTGTTATGAAAAAAGTTTTTATCTGGTTGTCGGCACTGGCAGTAGGAATCCTCGTCCTGCTGCTGGCAGCAGTATTGGTAATACCGAGATTTATAGATGTTCAAAAATATCTGCCGAAGATAGAGCAGAGAGTAACTGAGGCTGCGGGAAGGGAGTTTAAGCTTGGCAATGATGTTGATATTTCGATTTTCCCCTGGTTTGGTTTATCCTTCAACGAGGCCAGTATGGCCAACCCGGAAGAGTATGGCGGCGGAAATTTCATCAAGGTAGGTTCTTTCGAGGCCAGGGTAAAGCTTTTACCGCTTCTTTCAAGAAACATTGAAATTGATACTTTTGTCATCAAGGATCCAGAACTGAAGCTTGTCCGGTTGGCCGACGGAAGTGTGAACTGGGAGATGAAGAAGAAAACAGAGAAGCCTGCTGCCGGCCAGGAGAAGAAAGAAGAGAAGGTTCAAGAACAGGATGGCGCCGTTTCGGGTTTTTCGGTGAGCTCTCTCGATGTCGAACAAGTGACGGTAAGCGGTGGCCGTGTCCTTTTTGTGGATGAGGCCCAAGACCTGCGTCGTGAACTTACTGATATAACCCTCCGTCTTGATAATGTGTCGCTCGAAAAGCCCGTTGATATCTTTTTTCAGGCTGACCTCGAAGGCAAACCGCTCAACGTTGCAGGTTCCGTAGGACCGATAGGAAAAGAGCCGGGACGAGGAACCATCTTGCTCGATCTCACCGTCAATGCGATGGAGGAACTCACTGTCGCTCTCAAAGGTGAGTTGGAAAATCCGGCAACAGAGCCGAAATTTAACCTGCAACTTCAGGCTGGAGACTTTTCTCCACGCCGCCTCCTTGAATCACTGAACATGCAACTGCCTGTGCAAACCGCAGATCCTGCAGTATTCGATAATATGGCCTTCGATCTCCATGTACAGGGGAACCCCTCCCGCATCAGTGTAAAAGATAGTGTAATGACACTTGATGAATCCAGCTTGCAGATCAACGCCATTGTTAAGGATATGGCCAAACCTGATATATCCTTGCAGTTGGGCCTTGATACTATAAATATAGACAGATACCTGCCGCCTCCGGAAAAACAGGAAGAAGCGGAAATGGATGCAGGCACCGCGGCTCCGCAAACATCGGCACAGCAGGAAGTTCCTGCTCAAACTGCCGGAGAGGACGCCCCGCCCACCCAGCCTGCCGACTTCGATTACCAGCCCTTACGACAGCTTGTGCTGGACGGGCAGGCCAATATCGGCGAATTGACGGCCCATGGAGCGAGAGTGGAAAATATTTCCCTGAAGATAATTGGTCGTGACGGCAAATTTGATATGGATAGCCGCATGGATACCTACCAGGGAATTATCGAAGTTATCGGCAGCCTCAATGTCGAACAGGATAGCCCGCAGGGCAAAGTTGATTTGAAGGCCGAAAATATAGTGGTCGGTCCCCTGTTGCAGGATATTTTGCAAAAGGATGTTCTTGAGGGAACAATGGGAGCCGTCGTAGATGTACAGTTCGCCGGTGACGGTTCGGAGATAAAGAAAAGCCTCAACGGCTCAGGTAACCTGGAGTTTGTTGATGGCGCTCTGGTCGGTATTGATATTGCCGAGATTGCCAGAACTCTTGCCGCAGGAACAGGCTATCAAAAACCAAAGGAGAAGCCGCGTACCGATTTTGCTGAATTGCGCGTCCCTTTCATCCTAGAGAATGGGGTTTTTAAAACGCAGGATGCATCTTTACTTTCACCGCTGCTGCGGGTCCAGGCGGTCGGCAGTGCAGATTTGGTAAAAGAAACACTGGATATGAGGGTGAAGCCCAAGATAGTGGGAACATTGAAAGGGCAGGGAGATGTCGCCGAACGATCGGGACTGCCGGTACCGCTCCGCATTGAAGGCACCTTTGCCGAACCCCGTTACAGTATTGACCTCAGTGAGATTGCCGATCGTGAAACCATTGAGGAGGCCATAAGAGATCCCGAAGCGGCAAAGGAAAAGATCAAGTCCCTTGAAGAATCAGGGAAAAGTTTACTGGAAGGGTTTGGCCTCAGGAAGAAGAAGTAGGCAATAAAGCGCCGTCGCGGAGGGTATGAACGCTGTCCATCTTGCCGGCAAGATCCATATTGTGCGTAACCATGATCATCGCCAGGGAGCGCTCACGGCAAAGCTCATGCAACAGGTCGAAGACAATTTCGCCGGAGCGGCTGTCGAGATTTCCGGTAGGCTCATCGGCCAATAACAGCTTTGGCTGCATTATCAGGGCGCGGGCCAGGGCGGTGCGCTGCTGTTCGCCGCCGGAGAGGTTGTTGATTTTGTGATCGATGCGGTGGTCGAGCTCAACCCGGCGCAGCAGAGTGACCGCCTTATCGTAAATGTCATTTTTTCTCAAGCCGGAGATCAGCGCCGGCATCATTACATTTTCCACTGCGGTAAACTCCGGCAGCAGATGATGGAACTGAAAGATGAAACCAAGCTTGGCATTGCGGAACTCAGCTAGCTCACGCCGGTTTTTCTTCAGCAGACTGCTGTCTTCAAAAAGGAGATCACCCGAATCCGGTGCGGCAAGGGTGCCGCATACCTGCAGCAGCGTGGTTTTTCCAGACCCTGATGCACCGATGATTGCGGCCATTTCCCCTGGAGATATGGCAAAATCGATGCCTTTCAGCACTTCTATTTTTTTGGTGCCGTCATCGTAGTTTTTCGCTACCTGTTTCGCCTGAAAGAGGGCCATTACGAAAGTACCTCCGCCGGTTGAACCTGTGAGGCTTTCCATGAAGGGTAGAGAGTGGCCAGCAAGGTAATAAGTACTGCGCTGACGGCGACAATGACAATATCACCAGGCAGAACCTTAATCGGCAAGGTGGTCATGGGATACACATTGGAAGGCAGTTCGATGAACTTATAGCGGGACAGCAATTCGCAGAGGCCCAGCCCTCCCAAAACCCCGAGGGTGGTGCCGGTGAGGGCGATAATGGCCCCCTGAAGAAAGAATATCCGCATGATCGAGGCGGAGGTCGCACCCATCGATTTGAGGATGGCGATGTCTTTTCCCTTTTCCATTACCACCATGATAAGGGCACTGATAATATTGAGGGCTGCCACGAGAATTATCAGAGTGAGGCAAATAAACATGCCGATCTTTTCCAGCTTAAAGGCGGCAAAGAGATTTTGGTTCATCGACATCCAGTCCTTAGCGATAAAGCCGGGGCCGAGGGCCGCAACAATGGCAGCGGCGACTTCATCTGCCTTGTTTATTTTCTTCCTGTCGATCAGCACCTCTATGCCATGGACGATGTCTCCGCTTTCAAGAAACTGCTGCACGTCTCCCACGGCCATATAGGCCAGGGATGAGTCATATTCAAACATACCCGATTCAAATATTCCCGAAACCCTGCATGTTTTTATCTTGGGAATAATCCCCATGGGAGTCAGAGGCCCGGAAGGCGAGATCAGTCGCACCTTGCCGCCTATATGGACCCGCAGATCCTGAGCCAGATTCTTACCGAGGATGATATTGGGAATATTATCGTCATTTTTATTGAGCAGATTGTCGATGGATCCTTCGATCATCTGCTCGGACAGGCTGATCACGTTTTCCGCAGTCGGCGGATCGATACCTCTCAAGACCACGCCATTGCCGCCGGAAGAACTGCTGAGCAGAGTCTGGGCATAGAGATACGGAGTGGCTCCTTCAACATCCTCCACCGCCAGAATCTGATCCCGTACCAGTTCATAGTTTCGCATCGAACCTCCCGGCTGCTGCACGACAATATGGGAATTTATGCCGAGAATCTGATCACGTAATCCTTCGGTGAAACCTGAATAGACGGCCAGGACCACAATGAGCGCGATGACCCCGACGGTAATGCCTGCCACCGAAATAAAGGAGATCAGGGAGATAAAGCCGTGCTTATGCTTGGCTCGGAGATACCTGAGACTAATAAACCATTCGTACATATCAGGAAGCCGGCTGAGATTTTGCAGTACCGGACTTTCCGGTCTCCTGTGAGGTGCTCTCCGGCTTGAGATGCGGAAAAAATATGACATCCCGAATTGACGATGAATCGGTGAGCAACATCACCAGTCTGTCGATGCCTATGCCTTCGCCGGCAGCTGAAGGCATGCCGTATTCGAGTGCACGCAGATAGTCCTCGTCAAGGACAGGATGAATCTCTTCATCGGTGCCACGATCATCAATCTGTTTGGTAAAACGTTGACGCTGGTCAGTGGGATCATTGAGTTCACTGAAGGCATTGGCCAGTTCACGGCCGGTAATGAACAGCTCGAATCTATCGGTGACTTCAGGATTTTCCTCATTTTTTCGGGCAAGCGGGGAAACCTCGGTGGGATAGGAGGTAATGAAAGTAGGGTCGATTAACTTGTCCTCGACCAGCAGCTCGAAAAGTTCGGTTTTCGCTTTGCCTATACCGGCTTTGCCGTCAAGCTCGATGCCCTTTTCCTTGGCCAATGCGAAAACGGCCTGTTCATTCTCCAGGATTTCCGGGGCAACACCGCCTATCTCGACAAGGGCCTCATCCATGGTCAGCCTGTTCCACGGTGGTGCCAGATTGACCGGCATTCCCTGATATTCGATTTCCAGAGTACCGTTAACCTCCTGGCAGAGCCAGGAGACCATCTCTTCGGTCAGATCCATCATATCATGGTAGGTGGCATAAGCCTGATAAAACTCAAGCATGGTGAATTCGGGATTATGGCGTGTCGAAAGTCCTTCATTCCTGAAATTTCTGTTTATTTCAAAAACCTTGTTAAACCCGCCGACCAGCAGCCTCTTAAGATACAGTTCCGGAGCGATACGAAGATAGAGATCCATCTCCAGAGCATTATGATAGGTCTTGAACGGCTTGGCCGTAGCGCCGCCGGGGACCGGTTGCATCATCGGTGTCTCCACTTCCATATAGCCTCTGGCATTGAGGAAATCGCGGATATGTCTGATGATGTCAACCCGTTTGCGGAAGGTTTCCTTGACTTCCGGAGTGACGATGAGATCGATATAACGCTGGCGGTACCTGGTTTCAACGTCGGTGAGCCCATGCCATTTTTCCGGGAGCGGCCGCAGTGACTTGGAGATCATCACCAGTTTTTCCGCGGCGATGGAGGGTTCTCCGGTCTTGGTTTTGAAGAGTTTGCCTTCAATGCCGACAATATCGCCGATATCCCACTTTTTGAAGGTGGCGAAAACTTCGTCTCCAAGGGTTTCTTTCTTGATATAGACCTGCATTCTGCCGGAGCTGTCAACTATATGACAAAAGGCGGCTTTACCGAATTTACGCATGGAAAGGATGCGTCCCGCGATGGAGTAGGTAAACCTGGTTTCATCGGAAGCTTCCAGGGAAAGTTCTTCGCTCTTGGGCAGGATTTCACTGATCGTGTTGGCCGGGCTGAAGGTGTTGCTGTAGAGCTTTACCCCCATTTCAGCCAGGGCTTCGGCTTTTTCTCGTCGTTGTTTTAAAAACTGTCCTTCTTTGCTCATGGTATATATGTGTAAGAGGTTAATGTGTTGATGGCATCGATACGCGTTTTTGCGGCGAATGCCGCCTCGGTAAAGAGGGAGCAGGGATGTCGTTTTATCGCAGCGCAGTCTGGCTGTATTGGTTTCATCGGTGTGGAATCGGATAAATGCCTTTCTTCAGCATCTGTCAATAATAGGATGTGCGCACCATTTTGCAAGTAATGATTTTGTGATGCAGCATCTCCCTAAACCCTGGTGTATATATCGACCCTTGGCAGGTGGATAAGGAGACACCAACGCCGCTTTTTTCCGAAAATCCCATGCACGTCCGTTTACCGGGTATCGGCGTCTGTGTCAATTCTTTTCAAGAACCGCTATGGTTTCAATGTGATGCGTCTGAGGGAACATATCGACAGGCTGGACGGAGACAAGGTGAAAGTTGTGTTTTAGTAAGTCTTTAATATCTCTTACTAAAGTTGCAGGATCGCAGGAGATATATATGATCGATCGTGTACTCAGGGAGGCCAGGTCAGTGGCCAGGTGCGGCAGCCCCTGGCGCGGCGGATCTACGATGGTTGTCTCAAATTTCCGGCCTTCCTTGAGCAGCCGGCGGCAGACATCGTGGATAGCACCTTTTATGAAGCATGTATTAGTAAGCCCAGCAGCCTTGCTGTTGGACTCGGCGCAACGGATGGAAGATCCCTGGCCTTCTACGCCGACAAGTGATTGCGCGGATTGGGCCAGAGGAATTGAGAAATTGCCCATGCCGCAAAAAAGATCAAGAACTGTATGACTTTCACTTGAAAGAAAAACCCGCTGCACATAATCGATGAGATTGCAGTTCTGGAGAAGGTTAACCTGACAGAAGCCGCCGATCTCCCAGCTCAGAGTGAAAGCGGCATAACCGTTTGCCGGAATGCGCTGAGATAATATCCGGCCCTTGTCATTCTCCAGACCGACCAGGGCGAAGGAATCACCTTTAAAAAATAAACCCTCAAGGCCGTCTACCCGTGCCGTAAGTTCTCGAGCCGTTGCAAAATCATTTGGCCTTGGTTTTCTCTGGTAATATAATAAAAGAGATATAGTTTCATCTGCAGGATTAAAATGCAGTTCCACCTGACAACTGTTGCGGCAAAGCGTTTGAAACTCTTTGCGTTCCAGAAGAATTTCGAGAATGCGATTGATTGCAGGATGGGCGATGAGGCAGGCTTTGATGGGGATGATTTCACTGGAGCGAAATTTGAAAAAACCGATCTTTCCCTTGTCGACCTGCAGACGGATCCTCTGCCTGTAACCAAACTGCAGTGGAGACGGCAGAGGGGGAGAAACTGAAGAAGAAAGACCCTGAAACATTTCCTTTATAATTTGTGTCTTGATATCCAGCTGGCCTTCATAACTGCAATGCTGCAGGTCACATCCCCCGCATCTGTGGTAGTAGGGACAGGGAGGATCGATTCGTTGCGGATGTGGACTTAAAATCTTTTCCACTTCGCCGAAGTGGGTGTTTTTTCTCTTTTCGATTGTGCCCAAATAGATCTTTTCGCCCGGCAAGCTATTCTGCAGCAGAATGATGCTGCCTTTTGTAAGACGCGCCAGCCCGTAGCCGCCATTTACCATCTTTTCTACTATTATTGTGTTGTGATTCATATGCAGGTGTTATACTTTTCGGTTCTGACTGGGATGCAGGCACATCAAAGATGTTGGACCCGAGCTTGATCTACCTCGTTGCAGATCTGAAAAAGACGTGCAGGAAAAACACACCCGGAATTGTGGATGCGCTGATGAAAAAATCTAAATGGATGACAATATCAAGACTTTTCCTTGTGTTTCTCCTTCTGGTACCGCTGCCTCTTCAGGCCGCTGATGACTTTATCGATGTCACTATACAGGGTATTGACGGCATACTCTATGATAATGTCCTGGCCTCCCTCTCCATTTATTCGAAAAGAGGCGAAAAAGATCTGAGCCGATGGCAGGTTGAGAGGCTGCACCGTACAGCTGATGAGGAGATAGGCCGTGCCCTTGAGCCTTTTGGATACTATTCACCGGAAATAGAAGCGGAGTTGCTGCGCCGGGATAGTGGCTGGCAAGCCGTTTACACGATCAATCCGGGTGAACCGGTAAGGATCTCTTTGGTTTCGGTTCTGGTGGATACCGCTGGAGCTGAGCTTGCCGAGGAAGTCAAGAATATTGCTGGTGATTTTCCCCTGGAAAAAGGGGATACACTCAACCATACCCTTTATCAACAAGGCAAGAAAAATCTGCTTCAACAGCTTTTTGCATATGGTTATGTCAGGGCGGAGTACAGCAGAAGTCAAATATTGGTCAACAGGGCAGCCAGAGATGCGGAAATTCACCTGAATATCAAAACCGGGTCCCGCTATCTTTTCGGTGGAACCATCTTTAATCAGGAACTGCTTGATCCCGACTTCCTGGCAAAGTTTATTAACTATCAAAAGGGAGAGCCCTTTTCGCGCAGCAAGCTTATCCAGCTGCAGCAGAATCTGTACCAGACCAACTACTTCGGTCAGGTCATCGTCAGGGGCGACATTGAGAAAGCGGATGGATTGTACATTCCTGTTTATGTGAGCCTGTCTGAGCCGGAATATTTTAACCGTTACAGCTTCGGTCTAGGCTATGCCACCGATCATGGCCCGCGGATTAAGGCCGGCTGGGATAACCGTTTATTCAACCGGCATGGTCATAATGTGATCAGCGAAATACAGCTGGCGGAGAGGGAGAGCCGCCTCGATTTTATCTACGGTATTCCGGTGAATGATCCACAAACCGACAAGATGCTGTTTGGTGCCATGTATAACGAAAAAGACTGGGAGGATACCGAGACCAGAGTATTTAAGGGTGGTCTCAGCTATGATCACAAAGGTGGATGGGTTAAATACGGCATTGGTCTCGATGTGCAAAGTGAAAAATACCAGGTTGGGGATATTACTGAAAACAGCTTTTTCCCGATACCTAATGCAAGCTGGTCAGTGGTATATGGAGACGATCTTCTTCACACCGGCAACGGCGCATTATTCGCCGTCAACCTTAAGGGTGCCGCTGAAGAAATTCTTGCAGATGCATCATTTCTGCAGGGCCTTGTTTCCGGTAAATTAATCACCACCCCTATTGAAAGCGTGAGACTGATCGGCAGATTTGCCCTTGGCAGTACCCTGGTGGATACAGTAGATGACCTGCCGCCTTCTCTGAGGTTCTATGCCGGTGGCGATCAGAGTGTCAGGGGGTATGACTATAATGAACTCGGTTCCACGGATGATTCTGGTACAGTTACCGGGGGCAAGTATCTGGTGTTCGGTTCAATTGAAGTGGAAAAAACCGTCTATCAGAACTGGAGTATTGCCGCATTTTTTGATGTAGGAAAGGGAATAAACAATTTTGATGAAGATCTCGGTGAAGGGGCCGGTATGGGGTTGAGATATAGACTGCCCTTCGGCCAGATACGTCTTGATGTGGCATCTGCCCTTTCCAAGGAGGGCAATCCCGTGCGGCTGCATTTAACCCTCGGAGGCGATCTGTAATGAAGAAACTGGTGATAGCCGCCCTTGTGGTTACTGTTTCTCCGCTGATACTGCTCGTCTTCCTGCTCTTTAGCGAGAGCGGCTTGCGTCTTGTGGTTTTCAGCCTCGAAAAATTGACAGGGGGCCAGGTTAAGGTAGAAAAAGCAGAGGGAAGACTGGGTGGCAGCTTTGCCGCTCAAGGTCTGTCCTATACCTCGGCCACACAAAGTTTCGACCTTCGACTCATCAAAGTTGCCTGGGATCCGACGAAGCTCATCCATGGAGAGGCGCACCTCAATTCCCTGTTTCTTGATGACCTGCATTTTCGCGGTTCCGCAAAAGAGGGGGAGGTGGAGGATGATGAGGAGAGATTGTCGCTGCCGGAGCTTGAAATGCCATTGTCCGTAGAAATAGACAAGCTCGAAGCGACGGATATCCTGATTGAGAGCGGCCAGGAAACGGCGATGGCAATCGATAGAATCGACCTCGAGGTCATCGCCGGTAAAAAGAGTCTGCAGTTGAACCTACTCCACTTGCGCAACGAATTTCTTGATCTGCATCTTAGCGGCACAATTTCACCGAATGGTGCCTGGCCGGTGAATCTGAAGGGCGAGTATCGCTATACAATTGGGGATGTCCCGGAATTGCATGGGAAATTCGCTGTAACGGACACCCTGGAAAACGGCAATTTGCAGATTATCCTCGATGCACCTTTTCAGGCAGATCTTGTCAGCCGGTTCAGCGTAAAAGACGGGGTCGAGTTCCACGCGGAACTGCAGGCAAAAGATCTCGATCCTGCCGTGATGCTGCCGGATCTTCCCGGAATGCTCGATGGAAAGGTGATAGCGGATGGTGCATTCTCCGATGGGCTTTTTACCGCTGATATTGATATCAGCACCATCGAAGGCCGGTTGAAATCATATCCCCTGCACATTTCCGGCAATGCTCATATCGACGGCAGTACCCTGGATATATCCGAATTAGCGGTGGTAAGCGGTGCATCCCGGCTCGAGGTGGCCGGGTTAATCGACAGTGAGTATCAACTGGCTTACAACCTCACGGTGCCTGATATGGCTGCCTTTTTTTCCGAGGGAGCCGGGGCGGCGCAGCTCAAGGGAGAGATTACCGGGGATCTCTCCCGTCCCCGGATAGCGGCAGATCTGCTAGGGAAAAACATTGCCGTAGATGATTTCAGCGTGGCCGCGCTCAAGGCGGATATCACGGCAGACATCTCCGCAGAGGCTGCAGGGGAGAGTATGATCGACGCATCGGCTCAGCTGAAGGGAGTGGGGCGGCAGGATCAACGTCTGGAAGAGGTATCACTTGATATCGCCGGTAATCTAGACACTCACCATATAGAGCTGCATCTGCTTCAGGATGCCATTTCGCTTTCTCTCGCAGCGGAAGGATCCCTGCAGGAAAATATCTGGGAAGGAGTGATTAGGACCTTCGACGTCATGCATCCGCAAGAGGGCAGGATCAGGCTGGTCGATCAGGCGCACCTGGCCATGGGACCGGGGAAAATCACGCTTGACGGGCTCTGCCTTTCTCATGACGCAGCGCTGATGTGCCTTCAGGGTGGGCTGCTGGACAATCAGTGGCGGGCAAAAGCCGAACTCCGCGATATTGATCCGGGATATTTCCTTGAACAATGGCCTGGCAAAATCAATGCACAAATTGCAGGTCATGGTGATCTCTCCCAGCCGTCTTCGCATCGGTTTGAAATCGAAAATCTTTCAGGAGTATTGAAAGGGCTTCCTCTCAACGGTACTGGCAGTATGGAAATACAAGGCGAATCAATTGTGGTCAGGGGGCTTGACCTTAGATATGGCGATGCTTTTGCGGTTGCGGATGGGACTATTTCAAGAGAGGGATACGATCTTCATTTTTCAGCAGAAGTACCTGATTTCCAGACATTTATGGCTGACCTCCAGGGGCGGCTTGGATTTTCCGGAAAACTTTCGGGAACCCGGGAAGCGCCGCAGCTGCAGTTTGAGTTGACTGCCCGGGATGGCCAAATGGATACTTTTTCTTTCGCAGCCCTGAAGAGTTATGTGTCCGTTGATCTTCATGAAAATGGTGAGATCGAAGTTGATATACAGGGAGATGCAATCAAAAATAATGAGCTGGAGATTTCTGAAGCATCCTTGCAGGCCGCGGGAACAACAGCGGACCATACCTTTGAAATACGGGCTATGACAGGTTTGGGCAATGGTCGGCTGCAGGGCAGCGGCAGCTATGATTCTTCCTGGAAAGGCATTCTGGAGAGCGCGCGGTTTACCATGGCGGATTACGGCGACTGGTCTCTGGATAAAAACGCCCTGGTCGAAATCGGCAAGGAGAAAAGCGGGGTGGAGGACTTCTGTCTCCAGGCGGACCAGGCTGGTTTCTGCTTGAACGGCTCGGTCCGGGAAGAGATATGGTCTGTACAGGCGGTTACGGATGGTTTGCCTTTGGCTCTGCTTAATGATTTCGGCATAACCGGCTTCCCCGTGCAGGGAGAGATGCTGGCGGATATCCTTGCAGAAGGCCATGGGGGCAGAATATCACGCCTGGAAGGAACTGTGTCGGTTCCCGAACTCCTCCTGGCGGCTGATGGCCGGGATGACGGCTTGACGTATATTTTTTCAGATAACCGTATCGATGCGCAGATGACAGAGGACTCCCTGAGTATTGCCCTGAGCTCTGATTTTGAAGAAAGCGGGATACTTGAGGGATACCTTAATATTCATGGATTCGATCTTGCCGTCCTGGCCACAACACCGCTGGATGGCGAGCTTGAGTTTCATTTTGCCGACCTCTCCTTCATTACTCTGTTGAGCAACTCACGTATAATACCGACGGGCAGCCTGCAGGGGAAGCTTGATTTTAACGGAACTTTTGAAGACCCCAAAGTGCAGGGAAATATCGACCTGGATCAGGGAGTGATCCAGGTTGCGGATATGGGGATCACCCTGGAGGAGGTTTCGGTGGAGGGCTCCAGTGCCTGGGGAAATGCAGAGTTTCTTCTTACCGCTCAATCGGGACCGGGAGTGATGCAGGGTGAAGGCAGGGTGAGCTTTGCACCGGAACAGGGCTGGAAATTGACCAGTCATTTCAGCGGAACCGATTTTGAGGTAATGGCAACCGATGAGTATGTCATCCGGGCATCGCCGGATATACAGCTTAATTTAGGTGAAGGAGGAAATACCCTCTCTGGAGATGTGAATATTCCTTACGGCCGCATTACTCTCGAAGGAAGTAAGGGAGAGGTGACTCCATCGGAAGATGTCGTAATTGTCGATAAAACCGAGGAGGAACAACAGATACGTTCACCTTTTTCTACTGATCTGACAATCTCCCTCGGAGACGATGTACGGATTGACGCCTATGGTTTACAAAGCCGTCTTGCCGGAACCATTGAACTGGTGGATGTTCCGGGAAGAATATTGTCGGCTTTTGGAGAGCTGGAGGTAGAAGATGGACAATTTGCCTTCTATAGTGTCGAACTTGACATAACCCGCGGCAGGTTATTGTTTTCAGGGGAATCCGTGGACAATCCGGGTCTCGATTTTCGTGCCCATCGAAAAGTTGAAGAGATGGTTGTCGGGGTAATGGTCGGTGGAACGGCCAACGATCCGGAGTTTCAGCTTTTTTCCGATCCGGCAATGGAAGAGAGCAATATCCTGGCATATTTGCTGGTGGGCAGAGCCATGTATGCCTCCACTGACAATGATCAGAGCCTGATCGGTGCGGCTGCAACGGCCTTGGGGATACGAGGCGTCAACACCATCACCAACACCCTGGGCAAATATGTACCCGTGGATGAGGTCTATCTGGATGGCAGCACAGGCTCTCAGGATATGTCAATTGTGGTTGGGAAAAACCTCACCGACGATCTCTTTGTCGGCTATGATCATAACTTCTTTGATTCTTCGGGGGAGTTTAAGGTAAGATATGATTTAGGTAAGAATTTTTCGATTGAAACGCGGAGTTCGGCGGAATCCAGCAGCGGCGATATTCTCTATTCGATTGAGAAATGAATGCGGGTAATCCTTTAGACAGGAGGACAGTATGACTACGGAACACAGAGTACCGAGCAAGCACTTTAATGAATTGGTGAAACAATACCCTGCTGTTTTTGAGGCTCATGAAAAATTGGGAACCGAGATACGCAGTGCAGGTCCGCTCGACGAAAAAACGCTGCAGCTCCTTCAACTGGCAGCTGCGGGTGCAATAGGTTCCGAGGGAGCCGTGCATTCCCATACACGTAGAGCCCTGGCGGCAGGAGTCTCTGTTGAAGAGATTTATCACGCGAATCTTGCCCTTATCTCTACTATCGGTTTTCCCAGTGCAATGGCGGCTATATCCTGGAGCAGGGATATTATAGAAAAATAATCCGCACCGGGGTGGTTTAGAAGCAAAGTGAACGGAGGCCAATATATCCGGAAATTTCCCCAGAAACGCCATTTCGGCACAAGTCGTAATTGATTTAATGTCCCACTCTAGAAAAACTGCTTAAGTTCTGTAATAAATCCGTGAATTACCGCTATAGCCAAGGCTTTTATCCAGCCCAGCTGAGCTATAAATCATGTGATTCCGGTGAGATGTTTTTAGCGGCAAGAGAAGTTGTATTTGGAGTGAATAGTTGAAAAAATAAATAGTTATAGAATTTTGGTTGATAAAGATGTTAGACTTATGAACGATGTCATGCAGAAAAATAGTACCAGTTGGCAGGAATTATTCTTGATGTAACCCATTTTCCAAAATGGGTGTTATCTTTTTTCTTTAAACCAGTATTGGAGGAAGTAAGGAAATGGTCCCTTCTACAGCGAATTCTTCCGATAGCGAAGATAAGGGTATCCTTATTAAAAAATTGTTCGATGAAATCGAGGCTGCTGCAAAATCAAGGGATTTCAAGAGCGCCGAAGCCTTGCGGGAGAAACTGCTGGAAACAGACGCTACAGCATTGACTGAAATTATAAAATCGGCGGAAATAATCGAACAGGAAAAGGCTGCAGGTATCGATAAGGATCATTTGGCGATCTGGGACAGCCTTTATTCAACCCTGACGCAGGAGGAGAAAAACGGCCTGTTTTATTCCATGAAGAGGGTGGTGGTTCCGCCAAAAAAAATCATCCTCTCCCATGGAGCTTATAATACCCGCCTGTTCTTCATAGATCAGGGCAAGGTGACCATCATCTTTCCCCGTAAAGGGAAAAATACCGTCCTCGCCCAGCTTGGCAAAGGCAACATTCTTGGCGAATACAGTTTTACCTCAATTTCACTGTGTTCGGCAACTGCGGTCAGTCATACCGAAGTCGTGCTGTACTGTCTGGAGAATTCGGCAACAGACAGTTGGCATGAAGAGTTACCCGGACTCTATGAAAAAATAATCGACTTTTGTATAAAACACGGCAGCCTTGAAGATATTTCCCGCTGGAAATCAATGGAGAAAAGAAACAAACCACGCTATCCCTTGAGCGGTCCTCTGAAGGGATCGCTGCTTGACAAAGAGGGGAATAAAACAGAGACCTATTTTCGCGGTATGCTAACGGATATTTCCGTAGAAGGCTGTGCCTTCGAGATCAAACTGTCCAAAAAGGCCACGGCAAGGGCTCTGCTGGCGCGGCACCTGCTCCTTCAGGTTACTTTTGAAGTGAATGACAGTCCCGTGGAATTTGAGATGGTCGGGAAAGTCGTTAAAGTCACATTTTTCATGCATAACGATTACTGTATTCATATAATGTTCGATAAGTCCCTGAAAAAAGCCACTCTTGGGGAGATACTCTCCAAAAAGAGAGGGAAAACTGGACGGTAATGCTTTTCTCTTTCCCCGCCCGAGTTAGATCTTACAGCCGGCCAAAAGTGATAGCCCCCTTTTACCTCTGCTGGGTTTTACCAACAGTGGTGTTTTATTATTTTCCGGTGCCTGAGGGCATCAGTTCATTCCAGCAGAATCTCATCTTGTTTCTCTTTGTGGCGATGTATCTCCTGCTCGCCTCTTCTCTAACCTATCGAATCATAAAGTTTGTTTTGCTAAATGATCGGGCGGAAGTATTTAAATATAGTGCTGTTGCTCTGTTTCTTTTTTTGCTTATCTATGGCTATGCACGAATATATGATTATGCCGCGGTGTTGATTGCCGGGCTGTCGACAGCCAATCTGCTCTTCGCAGCCGGGATTGCGGGTACTGTTCTCTCGTCTGCGATCAAAAGAACAGGAGAATTGGTACCGGTCTGTCTTACTGCGGCAACTGCGGACCTGATGAGTGTCATCAAGGGGCCGACCAAGGGGATGATTGAAGATATATCAGCCTACTATGAACAGGGAATGATAGGTCCCCCCCCCTTTGTAGATTTCATCGTGGTCAAGGCGGGTATCCCCGGTTATGATGTTCCACTGCCTCTTTTTGGTGTCACGGACTGGGTGTTGGTGGCGCTGCTTTCCGCCTCTTTGCTGCGCTTGAATAAGACGGACAACCTGTTGCCGGGCGTGAGGCAGGCGCAGGAGCGGTTTCTCTATTTACCGGTTTCGGCTTTTGCCCTTTTTACAGGCCTCGTCACTGCTCAGATTACCGGGCTGTTTCTGCCGGCAATGGTCTTTATTGTTCTGTTTTTTCTTGCCTATCTTGTTATAAAGCTGAAAGTGCACAGGGAATTAGAAAGAAGTGATGTCCTCTTCAGTTTTCTGTTTCCTTCCTGTGTTGTTGTCGTTATTTTGTTGATCTAAGCGGATAGGCTGAGAAGAAATCATAGTGGCGAGGCCACCTTTTAAGTGATTGTTGAGGTGTTGGCAGTGGTCAAAAAGAGAAGTCAGGTAACGATACTCGTTGTTGATGATGAGCAGGTCCATCGCTTCATGCTCTGCTCTATGTTCAAGGAGTGGGGCTGGAAGTGTGTCGAAGCCGATGACGGCAGCACAGCCGTGGAAGCTGTCCGCCATAATATATATGATGCCGTGCTCATGGATGTACGTATGGCAAAGATGGACGGCAGGGAGGCCTTTTCGCGAATCCAGGAGCTGCGACCGGAACTGCCGGTGATCATCATGACAGCCTACTCCTCGGTAAATGATGCGGTTGAAGCGATTCAGCACGGTGCTCATGACTACCTGACTAAACCACTTGATTTTGACAGACTGCGGCTGGCCCTGGAGCGAGCCCTGGACCACCAGCAGGTGGAGAGCAGGAAACAGGGAAACACCACGAATGAAAAGCAGCTGGAGACCGATATTATCGGCTCCTCCGCTCCGATGAAGGAACTTCTCGAAATGATAGGCTATGTTGCCCCTACCGAAGCAACCGTCCTCATTGCGGGCGAGTCTGGAACAGGCAAGGAGCTGGTGGCGGAGTCGCTTCATGTCAACAGCACCCGCAGCAGCGGTCCTTTTGTCAAAGTAAATTGCGCCGCTCTGGTGGAAACCCTGTTGGAATCAGAGCTCTTCGGCCACGAGAAGGGGGCATTTTCCGGGGCGGACAGGCGCAGGGAAGGCAAATTCGTGCAGGCCGACGGCGGCACTCTCTTCCTCGATGAAATCGGAGAGACCAGCCAGGCGATGCAGGTGAAGCTCCTCCGAGTTCTTCAGGAACAGGAACTGCAGCGGATTGGCGGTGAAGAAACAATTACCGTTGATGTGCGGGTAATCGCCGCCACCAACCGCAATCTTGAAGAAGAGGTTGCTGCCGGCGCTTTTCGTGAAGATCTGTATTACCGGCTCAATGTGGTAATGCTCACTGTTCCGCCTCTGCGGGAGAGAGAAGAGGATATTCCTGCTCTGGTTGAACATTTCGTTGAGAAATTTGCCCAGAAAAACAGACGCACTGTCGACATGATAACCCCGGAGTGTCTGAAGCTTCTCCGCAAGTATCCCTGGCCCGGCAATGTCCGGGAGCTGGAAAACGCCATCGAACGCGGAGTGATCCTCATGCGCGGTGATCAACTCACCGAGAAAAGCCTGCCGCTCTCTATTCAGAAATATAGGGACAACGGCAACGGGCCTCCCCTGGAGAGCGAACTGCCCACCTCCCTTTATGAAGCGGAAAAAATGATCATCCTGCAGACCCTGGAGGAGACTGAGGGGAATAAAAGCGAAGCTGCCCGGCGGCTTGGTATCAGCCGTAAAACCCTGCAGAATAAACTGCAGAAATATGATGAGTCCTGAGACTGAAATTCCTTAAGGTTAACAGGTCACTTCTCAATGCGCTTTGGAGTAATATTCGCTGAAGGTCGAGACTATGAAGTCGATATCCTTTCTGTCGATTTCCAGATGAGTGACCAGCCTGACCTGTGTGCCCCGGGCAATGATGATTCCCCGCTGCCTGAGGTATACATGGAGTCCGGCAAGAGAATTCTCCGGCAGGGTAATAAAAACCATATTGGTCTGGGTATCATGATATCGAACATCAAGCTCGTCAATACCGCTCAAACCCCTTGCCAGTGCTTCGGCATTGTGCTGATCTTCACTGAGTCGGAAAATATTATTTTCAAGAGCATAAATACCTGCGGCGGCCATGTAGCCCGATTGCCGCATCCCGCCGCCTAAAACCTTACGCCACCTCCTGGCTTCGTCGATAAAACTTCGGTCGCCGCAGAGCAGCGAGCCCACGGGAGCTCCAAGCCCCTTGGAGAGACATATGGAGACGGAATCAAAGCATTGAGCAATCCGTTCGGCGGGAACATCCCATTTCCGGGCGGCATTGAAAAGACGTGCTCCGTCAAGATGAAGACGGAGCCCGTGTTGTGCCGCAAAAGCATTGCAGTCATCCAGGTAATCAAGCGGCAGCGCCAGTCCTCCCTGGGTGTTTTCCAGACAGAGGAGGCGGGTGCGGGCAAAATGGAAATCATCATCCTTGATATTCTTCTCCACCTCTTCGAGATCGAGACAGCCGTTTTCAAGAAATGGCAAAGGCTGTGGTTGAATGCTCCCGAGAACCGCTGCTCCTCCACCTTCATACTTATAGGTGTGGGCCTGCTGGCCGACGATATATTCATCTCCTCTGCGGCAGTGTGTCAGCAGAGCTGTGAGATTTGATTGGGTCCCCGATGGACAGAAAAGCGCAGCTTCTTTTCCAACTATTTCAGCAGCAAGCTTCTCCAGTCTGTTGGTAGTGGGATCTTCACCGTAAACATCATCACCCACCGCGGCATCGTACATGGCCGCAGACATTTCGGGAGTAGGGCGTGTTACCGTGTCGCTTCTCATATCCAGTGTTTTCATTGCAGTTCCATATAGAGAGTTGGTATAGAATGCTCGCACTCGGAGTGTAGCAAGCATTTATGCTCCCCATGTTTTTATAGCAAACTGAAAATTTTGCAATATTGAAAAAAATGATACTCTCGTAATTTTGCAAAATCATCATGGATACCTCATTGAGTGAGTACAAGGAAAAGCATTTCGGGTACAGAGCCATTGGGCACACCAAGACCGGGGCGAAAGCAGCGGCGGCCGACGAAGAAGAGGCAGGTTTTTTATGGGTGCTTTTCTTGACAATGAAAATTGGGCTACTTATTGTTCGCACAAGTTTAAAAAAGCAAAAGAGAAGTATTCATAGGATGTTGAGACTTTGTGGTTTTTTCAGGTTATCAAGATTGATGGCGTCGTAAAAGGGCCTGTCCGCCGTTCTGCAGCACATATCAGGGCCTGGGAACGTTTAATCGATAAATCTGGTGGACTTTTACGATTTAATCAACAAGTTGAGTTGTGTCTGGGAGGAGTAAGTGAGCAAAAAAGAGCAAAATGAGAATATTCCCGAAGAGGAGATGGGAGCGGAAAATTCGCCAAAAACTCCTGCAGAGGGTGAAGAAACGGTCACAAATGGAGGCGCTGAAGCCTCCGGGGATGCAGAGAAGCGTCTTGAAGAACAGTTTGCCGCGGCCCAGGAAGAGGTTGCAGACCTTACCGATAAACTTCTGCGGCTGGCCGCCGACTTTGAAAATTACAAAAAACGCAGTGAGAGAGAGCGCGCCACAACGATGAAGTATGCCGGAGAGCATATTTTTCGTGAGTTTCTTCCCGTTGTAGACAACCTCGAGCGAGCTGTCAGTCAGGGTGTTGCTGAAGATGCCGACGCTGAAACAAAACTTGCCGGATTACTGGAAGGCGTCGAGCTGACTTTAAAAAGCGTTCATGCAACCTTGAGGAAATTTGAAGTAGAGCCAATCAAAAGCGTCGGTGAACCCTTTGATCCCAACAAAGAAGAAGCGTTGACCATGGAGCCGAGCGATACTATTCCTGCCAATCACGTGGTCACTGAGTTTGAAAAGGGATATTTCTACAAGGATCGTCTGTTGCGTGCGGCAAAGGTGACCGTTTCCTCCGGGAAAGCAGAGAGTTGAGATTGCTTGTCGCTCCCCGGTAAGGAAATGCGGGGGCTTGACAAATTCATGAAGATGACAACTTTTAACACATTGCCGCACAATTGAAACGCTACTGAGTTGGATGGAGTTCGGAAAATCCGATTATAAGATATAAGGAGAGGAATGACATGGGCAAAATTATAGGAATTGATCTTGGGACCACAAATTCATGCGTGGCTATCATGGAAGGTGGCGACCCTAAGGTGATCGCCAACACTGAAGGCAATAGAACAACTCCATCTATTGTAGCTTTCTCGGATAAGGGAGAGCGAATGGTTGGGCAGGTCGCCAAACGGCAGGCGGTAACTAACCCTGAGCGTACACTGTATGCTATCAAACGCCTTATTGGTCGAAAATTTGTCGATGCCGAAGTAAAAAAATCCATTGAGGTAAGCCCTTTCAAAATTGTTGAAGGGACAAATGGAAGTGTTTCAGTCGAGGTGGATAAAAAAGTTTACCGGCCTGCTGAGATTTCCGCGATGGTTCTGGGAAAGATGAAGCAGACAGCCGAGGAATACCTTGGCGAAGAGGTAACCGATGCGGTAGTGACCGTACCTGCCTATTTTAATGATTCACAGCGTCAGGCTACCAAAGATGCCGGAAAAATCGCCGGACTGAATGTTCAGCGAATCATCAACGAGCCGACAGCTGCCTCGCTGGCTTACGGCCTGGACAAGAAGGGTGAGGAAAAGATAGCAGTCTTCGATCTCGGCGGTGGTACCTTCGATGTATCCATCCTGGAAATCGGTGATGGTGTGTTCGAGGTGAAATCAACTCATGGTGATACCTTCCTCGGCGGTGAAGACTTCGATATGCGTATCGTGAACTGGCTGGCCGACGAATTCAAACGCCAGCAGGGTATTGATCTGCGCACCGACAAAATGGCACTGCAGCGCTTGAAGGAAGAGGCAGAGAAGGCCAAGATGGAACTCTCCACCACCAAGGAAACCGATATCAATCTGCCGTTTATTACTGCCGATGCCACCGGACCTAAACACCTCAATATAAAATTGAGCCGTGCCAAGCTTGAAAGCCTGGTAGAGGATCTGGTCGAGCGTACCGTTCAGCCCTGCCGCACCGCTTTAAAGGATGCAGGACTTTCTGCCTCCGAGGTGGACGAGGTAATTCTGGTTGGTGGTATGACCAGGATGCCGATGGTACAGGCAAAGGTCGCTGAGATTTTTGGCAAGGAGCCCAATCGTGGAGTTAATCCGGATGAGGTGGTTGCCATCGGTGCGGCTATCCAGGGCGGCGTTCTCCAGGGTGATGTAAAGGATGTGCTTCTTCTTGATGTAACTCCTCTCTCTCTGGGGATCGAGACCTTGGGCGGCGTCACCACTAAACTGATTGAGAAGAATACCACTGTACCAACCAAAAAGAGCCAGGTGTTCTCTACTGCCGCAGATAATCAGCCGGCGGTTTCCATCCATGTCCTCCAGGGTGAGAGGGAGATGGCCGAAAACAACAAGACCATCGGTCGATTTGAACTGGCCGACATTCCTCCTGCCCCGCGTGGAGTTCCACAGATTGAGGTGACTTTTGATCTCGATGCCAACGGCATCTTGAATGTATCCGCCAAGGATCTTGGCACCAACAAGGAACAATCCATCAAGATTACAGCATCTTCAGGACTGACGGAGGAAGAGATCGAGAAGATGACCAGGGATGCCGAGTTGCATGCCGATGAAGACAAGAAGCGTAAAGAGCTTGTCGAGACGCGCAATCAGGCGGATGCTCTTGTGCATGCCACCCAGAAGAGTTTGAAGGATCTGGGCGATAAAGTGGATGATGAGACCCGTTCAAATGTTGAGAAAGAGATTGAAAATGTTAAAAGTGTTCTGGAATCCGGTGACACTGATAAAATCAAGGCGGCAATGGAATCATTGAGCACAGCTTCTCATAAACTGGCCGAGCTCATGTATGCCAAGGCTTCAAAAGAGAGCCCCGAGGATCAAGGTCCTTCAGGAGGTGGAGCTGCAGGTGGAGCCGGTGGAAAAGGCAAGAAGGATGATGACGATGTCGTCGATGCCGACTTTGAAGAAGTGAAATAGATGTAAGTCTTTCTTAACCGCGTTACCCAAGGGAGTGTGAAAATGAATTTTCACACTCCCTTTTTTTGTGTTTATGCGGTATGGTAGCCCCCTGGAAAAAATTACATATTATATTAATCTATTCTGATTACCTGTAACTTACCTGTAACTCATTTTCTGGTCCAGGCCGGAGCAGAGGATTAGGGGTAATCAGGTTATCCATTTAACCAATGTCAGGCTTATGAAAATTTTATCTGGAATTCAACCATCCGGTCAACTCCACATCGGCAACTATTTCGGTATGATGAAGTCGATGATTTCCCATATGGAAAACTCCGAACTCTATGTGTTTATTGTCGATCTCCATGCAATGACATCCGTGCACGACAGGGAGAGACTCTCTAAGGGTACACTTGAGGCTGCTGCTGATTTCCTGGCCTTGGGACTTGATCCCGAAAAATGTACCTTCTGGGTGCAATCCGATGTGCCGGAGGTCTGTGAGTTGAGCTGGGTTCTGTCAACTTTGACGCCCATGGGATTGCTGGAGCGCTGTCATTCCTATAAGGACAAGGTAGCCAAAGGAATAGCTTCCAACCACGCCCTGTTTGCTTATCCTGTCCTTATGGCTGCAGATATTCTCCTCTATCAGGCGGAGCAGGTTCCAGTAGGCCGGGACCAGAAACAGCATCTCGAAGTGGCGCGCGATCTGGCTCAGAAATTCAATAATGAATACGGTGAGACCTTCGTCATACCTGAACCGGCAATATCCCAGGAAACCGCGGTGGTTCCCGGTCTGGACGGCCAGAAGATGTCAAAATCCTACGGCAATACCATCCCCATCTTCCTGGAAGGCAAGCCTCTGAAAAAACGGGTGATGGCTATCGAAACCGATGCAACGCCCGTGGAAGAGCCCAAGGATCCCGAGAAGTGCAATCTCTTTAATATTTTCAAACTTTTTGCCACTCCTGAGAGAGTGCGGGAAGTGCATAGTCTCTACGTGAACGGCGGTGCGGCTTATGGCTATATTAAGCTTGAACTGCTTGATCTGCTGAATGACTTTTTTGGTCAAGCCAGACAGAAGAAAAAGGAATATATGACCGATCCGCAAATGCTGCGGGAAATTCTCGCCAGAGGCGGTGTCAAAGCCCGGGAAAAAGCAGCCCCCACGCTTGATCTTGTCCGGGACAGAGTCGGGCTGAAGTATTGATGACGTTTAACCCACTGGAAGATTTGTGAATCGAAAAGTGTTCTGGAGGAAGAAAAGTATGTCGTATGAGCAATTTGGTATGTCCAGAGAAGAGGCGCTGGCCTTGGTCAAAAGCCGGATCGGCAATGAAAATCTGGTCAAGCATTGCCTTGCCGCCGAGGCTGTTCTACAGGCTATGGCTGCAGAATTGGGTGAGGATCCGGACAAATGGGGGCTCGCCGGGCTGCTCCATGATCTCGATGCGGAGACCCAGCCCGATCTTGCGGTTCATACCAGGGAGACGGCGGAAATTTTACGGGGAAAAGGTGTCGATGGGGAGATTATCGAGGCAATACGCCTGCACAATCCTCAGGCCCATCCGGGAGAACAGCGGACCAGCCGCTTTCATCACGCCCTGGCTGCAGGCGAAACCATCACCGGTCTGATTATTGCCACGGCTCTGGTTTATCCCGACAAAAAACTCTCTTCGGTTAAAGCGAAATCGGTGAGAAAGCGAATCAAGGAAAAGGCCTTTGCCCGCGGTGCCGACCGGGATATTATCAGAGAATGTGAAAAGGCGGGAATTCCTCTCGCCGATTTTTGTGCATTAAGCCTTACGGCGATGCAGGGAATCGCAGGGGAACTTGGGTTGTAAAAAAGGAGGAAGCCATAAAGCCTCCCCCTCTGTTCTTTCCCCCAAAAACATCAGCTTGGAGCCTGTCGGAGAAGGCACTTTCTCGGAGTCTTCACTTACCTGATCTGAGAAAAATTGCAATTCTCCGACACACTCCTGGGTAGTTGTCCGAGAATGCCTTTCTCGGACGGCCTCCCAGGTTAGAAATCCACTAACTCTACATCAAATACCATGGTGGCATTCGGTGGAATAGGTCCCCGACCGGAGGGCCCGTAGCCCAGGTGCGAAGGAATTATCAGGGTTCGTTTTTCTCCCTTCTGCATGGTCAGGAAAGCCTCGTCCCATCCTTTGATAACTCTGCCGGCACCTACTGGAAACTCTATGGGCTGGCCGCGGTCGTAAGACGAATCGAACTTTGTGCCATCCAGTAATTTACCGGTATAATGAGCTTTTATCGAATCTCCTTTTTTAGGAGTTGCGTCACCTGAACCAGGCTCAACCACGACATATTGCAACCCGGAAGGTGTGGCTACGGCATCGGGCCAACGTTTGCTGATCTGATTGCGGGCCTCTTCCTGAGCTTCAAGCTCCTTGTCCCTGGCACGTTTATCCATGGAATCGAGCAGGAAGTCGAATGCAGCCTGGTCGCTTTGAAATTGTTCGGCCTTGTCTCCCTTGCGGATTATGCTGATGCTGTTGATTATATCGCCGCCTTCAATGGCGTTGACGACATCCTGGCCCGCAACCACGTGACCAAAAACGGTATGCTTGCCATCAAGCCATGGGGTAGCGACGTGGGTGATGAAAAACTGGCTGCCGTTGGTGCCGGGGCCGGCATTAGCCATGGACAGGATCCCCGGTCCGGTATGCTTCAGGCTGGGATCGATTTCATCGGGGAATGTATAGCCCGGTCCGCCTGTTCCCGTCCCCAGAGGACAGCCTGCCTGGACCATAAAGTCAGGAATGACCCGATGAAAGGTAAGGCCGTCATAAAATTTATGCCCGCTGGTGCCCGGGCCTGCTCCGAGTTCCTTGGTGCCTTCTGCAAGACCGACAAAATTTGCCACGGTAAGGGGGGTTTTTTCAAACTCGAGCATCGTTATAATCTCACCTTTTGAGGTGTCAAATTTAGCGTACATTCCATCTTTTAGTTGTGCATCTGCCATTTGTGGATCTCCAAGTAGAATTAGCAATGATAGGCTGAGAGTCAATAAAGCATGTACTTTATACATGATTCCTTCCTTTGCAAAGGTTTAGCTGGTAAATAGTTCCCTGGTATTGTAACCATTTGGCTGGAGATTACCAGAGGTGCTCTCGTTAAAAGAAATTAAGTGATAGCGGGATCCAAGGCATAAGAAAACGGATATTTTAATGCGTGAATCGGCCTCTTTTAGACAAGACCATCCAGTCAGGCTGGGTTTTGAAATTGGTAACTATTCAGCAAAAAGCCTAAAAAACCAGTAGATTATCCTGAATAGTTACTAAAATTGTTCGTGAGATTAAGTGTGTTCACTCTATATCGTTTTATTGTAGCTCTGCTCTTTTACCTCAGCTTACCCTTTCTGCTGCTGCTGGTTATGATCACTGGTAAGCATCGCCGGGGATTGCCTCAGCGCTTCGGATATTACCCTGTTCCCGTTGAAAAGAGTTCTCCGGGCACCACAGTCTGGATGCATGCCGCATCGGTGGGAGAAGTCAGGGCAGCCAAACCGATCATAGCGGAGTTGGAAAAGCAGTTGCCGGATATCAGAATCATTCTGACGACAATGACGGTTCATGGCAGGAGAATAGCTCTAAGTCAACTCGATGCATCAATTCCCTGCTATCTGGCTCCTCTTGATGTTCCTTTTATAACCGCAAGAGCGATCCGAAGAATACAGCCGGATATCTATATCTGCATTGAAACCGAGTTGTGGCCTGTGCTTCTTGACTCTCTTGCGCGCCGCAAGGTGAAATTATACATGGTTAATGGGAGGATATCTGAGAAATCACACAGAAAGTATCAGAGAATGAGGTGGCTGGTCGGCCGGGTTTTACAGCGTTTTGACAGGATGGCGGTTATCTCAGCAAGGGATAGATCGAGATACATCTCTCTTGGTGCAGATCCTCGATCCATCTCGGTAGAGGGGAATGTTAAATATGATTTTTTCCTTCCGCCTGATTTCAACGAGGTGGAAAAAAAGTACAGCGAACTACTTAAAATAACGGATGAAGAGGTGCTGGTGGCAGGCTCTACCCATACCGGTGAAGAGAGATTGCTGCTCGATCTGTACAGCGAATTTGCAAAAGAACGCTCCACCCTTTTTATCATTGCACCCAGACATGTGGAGCGTATTCCCGAGATTGAAAAAGAGCTGCACTCAAGAAATATCAAATATCAGCTTTTCAGCAGCATAAAAAGCCGCGGAGAGCTACGCGGGGAGCACATACTGCTTGTCGATACCCTTGGTGAACTGGCATCGATCTACAGCGTGGCCCATTTTGTGTTTTGCGGCGGCAGCCTGGTCAAGAAAGGAGGGCATAACCTCATGGAAGCGGCGGTATGGAACAAGGCGGTTTTTTATGGACCGCATATTGATGATTTTCATGATGCCGCTGACTTACTGGATGCCGGCTCGTGTGGCTTTATGGTGCCTACCATAGCCGAACTCAACAGCAGGATCCGGTATTACCGCAATCATCTTGAGGACTATCAAACCGCCTGTCTGCAGGCAGGCAGAATTGCCCGAGCTCAGCAGGGAAGTGCACGGCGGCAGGTGCATTTTCTTCTTGCCGGAAAAGCTGAGAAAAAACACCAGCATTATTAGCTTTATCCTTCTGTCGTTGCTTGACAATTTTTGTCACCGGCCCAAAGTGCAGGTGAGCGAAAATTGATGTGTCTTTTGCTATTCCTTCCGAGGTTTGGTATTAATGGTGACCCGCTCGACAACCCTGCGGTAATAATCATCCTGCTGGGCAATATTGGAAGGTTTTGATCTTTTCGCATCTATTTTCATAAGAAGAACATTGAGTTTTTTCATCTGCCGCAGCCTCTCATGTTCATCTTCCGTCGCGGCTATAAGTTCTTCAAGGCGCTGTACTTCCTTCTTTTCCTCGATCTCCGGCGGCAGGTATCCGCTGTTTTTCAATATCTTGTAAGCCATCTTGAGATCATCGGGAACGTGGCGGTCATCATCCAGCGGCAATGGCTTGTTTTTCCACTTTTCAGAAGTCAGCTTTCGTGTCTTCATTGCTTCAAGAATTCTCTGTTCAGCTATTCGTGCCAATGATTCCATGACTGACTTTCTCCAGATATAAAATTATGGTAACTATTCAGCAGCACCCCATCTGCACACGATCAGCCCGAAAAACATAGGCAAACTATAGTCTTCCGGGCTGCTTATGCACATCTGGAGCGCTGCTGAACAGTTACAGTTCAGGGCAAACTGCCGGTTTTAGGCTTCTTGCTGAATAGTTGAACTATGCAACTGATCCTGTGTTAAGGCTGACCTTATTTCATGTCAGGACGATAGAGTTCAACCTCGAATTCATGGATATCCTGCTCTGATTGCTCCACCCTTCTGATGGAAATGGCAGTGGAATCACCAGGCTTCAATCCCAACATGGCAATCCGGACATCCTCCATGGTTTCTACCGGGTAGCTGTTGACGGCTATCAGTCTGTCACCTTTCAGTAGTCCTGAATCCTGGGCCTTGCTCTTGGAATCCAGTGCTGTTATTTCCAGGAAAGTATCGCCGTTTTGCTCCTTTTCTTCAAGTGAAATACCTATTTTCCCGGCTGGCGGCAAAGATATTTCCGGCATGAAAAAATAGAAATCGGCAACTAGGGGGGTATCAATAGAAGCGCTGCTCTCCGTCACCAGAACACTTTGTTCGATAGAATCGAGCCGCCTCTTCACTCTTGGAGGTATGCCGTTGTCCTTTCTGGCATGCTGTGTTCCTGCCAGGACAATCAGCTGTTTTTCAGGATTGTTCCTAAGATATACTGCAATGTTTTCGGCCATCCCTTCGTCCCAAACGGCCTGAGCCTGGATAAAACCGCTCAGGCCGCCCTGTCCGTGTCCTCCAGTCATATGAAGACCGTGAATTGACTGCAGTCGCTGGTAGTACCCCGGCAGGCTCAGGTCGCGTTCTTCAGGGAGGAGCGCCTTTTCTTCCTCACTCAGAGATTGCACCGAGCCCTCCTTGAAAATCGAGCTGACAATACTGGTGTCAATGTTCAGTCCAAGCAGCGGTATCGCCTGTTTTTTGGCAAAATCAATGATGGGCTTGTAGTAGCGATAGTCGAATTTCCATACCCTGAAGTACCCTGAGCGTTTGAGAAAATCCTGTTCGCTCATGGTGCTGTCGGTGGAAACATATTGATCAAGCGCCTTCTGGCTACTTTGGGGGAACATTTCCAGACCAATGGCAATATCGGGATTGTTGCGATAAAGGCCTTCGATAATGAGATGTTGCAGCTGATGATCAGCCATTGCCGTATGGGTTTCACCAATATAGATGACCCGGGAGTTCTGCATCGCCTTGATAACTTCCTCCAGGCTCAGTGTCCTGTCCGCAGGAACCGCGACAGGCTGAGCCGCAATGGGCACTTGAAGGCCCATGGTACCAGGAGAAAAACGTTTGTCGGTGATAAGGCCATTACGAAACTGCAGATAGGAGTATTTACCGTAATGGGGCAGCTTGGCCAGGGCTTTTTGCAGTTGCTCCGCATTGCCCGAGGAGAGCAATAGAATGGATTTACTCTTGTTGAGCGGGTGAATCCTGTTCTCCAGGGTCAGGCCCGTTGGTGCATGATTCAGGGGGCCGAAGAGCGAGAGAGCGATCGGGTTCTCTTTGCCAGGAAGAATGAGGTTGCTGTCACTGAGTTCTGCACTGCTGAGCTTATCCGCATGTCGCACTTCCCAGTTTTGCTCTGCAAAAAAGTCGATAAACGCTGAGAATCGCATATTTTCATCCCCGGAAACGACAACTATTGCTTTTCTCGGGCCAAGAAAATTGGAAAGAATTGCCACCCTTTCGCTCTCATCGAGACGGCGCAGCAGATCATAGCGTGGGTCGATAATGACTTCAAATGGGGAAGAGGAAAGGCGGAGCCGTATTTCTTCCGTGGCCAGGGAGATTCGCCGTGTAAAGGTTTGCCGGCCGGCTGAGGTTATGACATCGATGGCTATACTGAATTCAAAGGGCGCTTCTGTTTTCTGCAGGAGAGAGAAGCTGAGAGCTGTTCCCTCGGCCGTTGCATCCACTGATATATTTTCAACCTCCAGGTCCGGTATGTAGGCGCGGTTGAGTCGTTGCTCGAAAAAAGACTCGAGTGTGAAGCCTGATACGGTCTCAAAAACTGCTTGTATATCCGACCAGCCCGCAGGTTTACCTTTATAGCGGGAGTAGAACAGTTTGATCCCCAGGAAAAAATCCTCATCGCCTAAATATTTTCGCAATTCATGGAATACCATGGCACCGCGAATGTATCCAGAGGCGCGAACGGATTCGGCCATCGGCTGGTTATGGCTTGCCGAGGTAAATGCCCTGAGGGGGATTGCTGATTCCTCTTTCACATAGCTGTTATATTTTAAAAAATTCTCTTTCCGGCTAATTGCTCCTTCAGTTTTTTTTTCCCTGTAGAGCCAATCGGCGAGGTAAGTTGTCAAACCCTCACCCCAATTTCCAGTCCCGGTGTCAATTTCAATGGAATTACCAAACCAGGAATGCAGAATTTCATGACCCAGTGAAGTATATTTGATGAATGGCAGCCGAATCACGCTTTTACCGAGCAGGGTGAAGGTGGGCATTCCATAGCCTGTCGGATGCATGTTCTCGACAATGGCGAAATGGTTGTAAGGGTAGGGGCCGACAAGTTCTTCGTAGCGGTTGATATATTGCCGTGCAGCCTCGAGATATTCCGGGGCAAGCTCCCGGTCTTGCGGCAGGAAGTAGGTGTAGACCTGTAGTCCTTCACGAACCGCCAGGCTGTCGATGATGAAGGGAGCGGCAATGAAATGCAGAGAGCGCAGAGGATTTGAAAAAGCGAAGCGGGCAGTCTGATCTGCGGCATTCGGGAGACGATCGCTTTCCGCGAAGGCGGTAAATCCTTGTGGAACTTCAGCGCTCAGCGAGAACAGAACGTCTCTGGAAGGAAAAGGATACCAATCGTGCAGCAGTGATATGCCTTCGGCAACTATACTGTTCTCGCCCTCCTGCACGACCTCCTTTTCATAGGAAATATAGAGTTCCTGTTGATCTTTGTCCGGTGGAATGGTTATCTGAGAAAGCTCTTTTACTGAAATGCTTCCGGGTGTTGCCGCACGTTTTTCAACCTGTATTTCTACCTGTATCGCCGTTGTGTCGATCCCGTCAAGAAAGACGGTTAGTCCCTCCTCGGGAGGGATGGTGATATGGGCTGTTCCGTAGAGCAGATTCCTGGCAATGTTGAAGGAGACGGCAAGCTCGTAGCGCGGTATGGGTGAGGTCTCGTTGGCCATAACAGCTCCATGAAGGAAGGAAACCAACAAGATGAGCAGCGCATGTACGACTATTCGTATAAAATTCATCAGAAAAATCCTGCTGGATATTTTTTAGCCGATAATTCGGAGCGCCCCAGAGGTTTTCCGAGAATAGGCATTTTCATTCAGATCGAGGCGAATTCGAAAAAATTACCGGAGACATATAATTAATATTTTGAGGATAATTTTTTCGAGTTTAATAAAGATATGGGCGAAAAGGGCATTCTCGGTCGGCCTCCTGGGCAGGCATCACGGGAATGGGGGCTTTTTACGAGACTTACTTGTCTGATAGATAATTATAATACTTTGTGTTAAACTTGCTAACTTGATTAGCAAACTCCACTGGTACCCTTGTGCAGGGGCACTGAAAAAAAGCGGCACAGCAGAGAATTAGCAGTCGTCCATAAATGGTTGCGGTTAATTCAGTTCTTTCTGCCGTCAATTATTGGCATTTCTTACGCTTATGCGGATTTCCCTTGTCGGCCTCAACGCCCGATATACTCACTCGTGCCTTGCACTCTTCTATATTCGCAACGAGCTGCTGCGCAATAGTGATGATTTTGAGGTACAAATACAGCAATTTACCATTAATGATCCCTATTATGAGATGCTCCTGCAACTCAGTGCAGGTTCCTTTGATTATTATTTTTTTTCCGCCTCAATCTGGAACAGTGATCTTGTAGTGCGGCTTATCGATGATCTGCTCCGGATAGATCCACAACATCTCTGTGTTGTCGGCGGACCACAGGCGGAGGTAATTGGTAAGACCATTGTTCATCCGCGCCTCTTCGTAGTCACCGGGGAAATCGAAAGAGTCGGTCCGGATTTCTATAAGGATCTGCAGGAAAGGAAATTACAGCAGTCGTATGGCGCAGGAGGCCGCGGCAGGGATTTTTCCGCCCCGTATGTGGATTCGGATTTCACCGACCATCTGCAGAACAGGCATATTTATTATGAAGCCTCCAGAGGCTGCCCCTTTTCCTGCACGTATTGTCTCTCTGCCGCCCATAGAGGTATTTATCATAAAGAACTAACGCGGGTCCGGGCTGAATTGGATCAGATCCTGAGATGGAACCCCCGTGTTGTTCGCTTTGTCGACAGAACCTTCAACGATGATACTGCCAGAACACTTGCCATCTGGAAATTTCTTGCTGGACAGCAATGTGATACGGTCTTTCATTTTGAAATGAGCCCGGACCGTTTCACGGAAGAAATGTTTGTCTTTCTGGAGAACCTTCCTGCCGGTAAGTTTCAGTTCGAAATCGGTATCCAGTCGACCAATGGAGCAACACTTAAGGCTATTCGAAGATCAATGAATATCGAAGTCGCCCGCATAAACCTTCTGCGATTAAGCCGGATGAATACCATTCATCTGCACGCTGATCTGATTCTGGGACTGCCGTATGATACACCATCAAGTTTTCTAGCCTCCTTCCGAGAGGTTTTTGCCATGAAACCCCATTATATCCAGATGGGGTTGCTCAAGGTGCTGCCGGATACACCTATGTGTCATACCGCACCCGAATATGGGTATACATATAGCTCCACGCCGCCGTATTCGGTGTTTGCCAACACATGGCTCAACCATCAGGATATGCAGAAACTGTACTGGTTTTGCGAATGCGTTGAGAGATTTGTCAATAACCGCTATTTTGTCTCCCTGTGGGAGTATTTCCGCAGCAGTAAGCTCGATATCGTGGCCTTTTTCCAGAGACTGCTTGAGGTGTGTCGGCAACAGGGCTTTTTTCAAAGAGCCCCGACTCAGGAATTTTTAAACTCTCTTCTTCTTGACTGCCTGAAAAACCGGCACGACTTCGACTATATCCTTGAATTATTACGCTATGATTGGTTACGCTGCGGGCACAGGTTTCTGCCGGAAGCTCTTAGCGTAGCTGAACAGAAAAGCTCGAGAACCATAAAAAAGATGCTGTTTGGCTTTATTGATGATCACTCTCTGTCGGGCAGCAGCGGCGCCGAGAGGATGTATCTTCTCAAAAAGGGTTTCTTCCTCGAATGTTCGGAAAAATTTTTTGAAGAACAAGGCTTTGAGACCGGCAAAGGACGCCATTTTCTTTGTTTCGTTCCGGAAAGAACGACCGGTCTGCGCCGCTTTCACCGTGTAGAACAGTTTTATTTGCCCGAAAAGCCTGATTGAGCATGTCTTCTTGCTCAAGGTAGACTTTTGTCAGTGGTAAAGCTGCGCAGGAGGTTTAACCATCTTTCCGGTTAAGCCATGAACAACCCCAGGCGCTAACATTCCAGCAAAGGAGATAAAGGTGAAAAAGTACAAGATAAAAGTGATGAATGCGATTGCCCGGGAAGGGCTTGATCTCCTGGGCGAAGAATATGAGGTTTCGGCTGATGAAACAGCACCGGACGGTATTCTGGTGCGGAGTTCCACTGTCGATACCGACGACTATCCGGGACTTCTGGCCGTGGCCAGGGCTGGTTCTGGGGTAAATAATATCTCTGTTGAGAAGGCGACTGAGAAAGGGATCTGTGTCTTTAATACACCCGGTGCAAATGCCAACGCCGTCGTCGATCTTGTATTTCCAATGATCGGAGTCTGGATGAGGAACATCTATGAAGGGATCAGTTTCTGTCAGTCTCTGGCGGGAGGGGATCCATCCCGGGTGAACCGGCAGGTTGAAAGTAAGAAAGCGGTGTTTAAAGGGGTGGAGATTGCCGGCAGGAATCTGGCAGTAGTGGGTCTTGGAAAAATCGGAGTGAGGCTTGCCAACGGCGGCATTCACAGACACATGAACGTCAAGGGATTTGATCCGAGACCAACGCTGGAGAACATTCATCTTCTGCTGCCGGAGGTGAAAATTACCAGAACGCTGGCGCAGACGCTGGCTGATGCGGATGTAGTCAGCCTTCACCTCCCTTTAGGGCCGAACACCGAAGGAATGGTTGACGAGGAATTCCTTGCTATGATGAAAAATGACGCTATCCTGGTTAACTACGCCAGAGGTCCGATCGTTAACGAGAAGGCGGTCCTTGATGCCCTTGATGCGGGACGTCTGCAGGGGTACATAACCGATTTTCCCACATCCGGATCAATTGGTCACCCTAAGGTGTTGACGACCCCTCATCTCGGAGCCTCCACCAGTGAATCCGAAGAAAAATGTGCTACCATGGCCGTCAATGAACTTTCAAATTTCCTGGAGTACGGCAATATCGGCTACAGTGTTAATTTCCCTAATCTCGAATCAACTCCTTCCGCTAAAGTGCACACGCGGCTGATCATGATTAACAGGGATGTCCCGGGAATGATCGCCTTTGCGTCAAATGTTATCAGTAGGTTCAATATAAATATCGCCAGTTATATAAATGAATCGAACGGTACTATCGGTTATAATATAATCGATCTTGAATCGCCGGTGACTGCCGAACTGGTCAAGGAAATAGAAAAAAACCAGGATGTCATCAGAACCAGATTGATATTGTTCAAATAATTTCAGCAGGGTGGCAGTCGGTATAATTTGTACACCCGGTAAAAAAAATTTCACAACAGCATGTATATAACTTCATAACATAACTTCAGTAATTATTATTCCGGAAAATATTGTACAAAAATTTGTACTTTAGTCAGTAATCAGGTGCGGGTAAAAATGAGATTTAATCCCAGGAAGGTGAATGTTATCGGGCTCCTTGGTTGTTTTGGGTTAAAGTGGCATGAGATGTGCATTATTAACTTTGCTTTATCTCTTCTCTCCTTTCTCCAGGAAAAGCCGACTCCGCATCCGCAGAGCCGGCTTTTCCGCTTTTTATCATAGAGACCACTCCTCACATGCAGCAGCTACATTCCTCCGTCTATCTCCGCAGGTGCATGACCTACGACTTCGAAAAACTGAAATGTTTTTTCGATGACAGTTTTGGAGTGGCTGATTTTTCTCCACGTTCGGCAAAAGTATTCATCAAACCTAATCTCATTTCAGCCGGTGGTACAGGTCTTGCCTGTACGGATCCCCGATTCTTGCTGGCCCTTGGTGAGTGGCTCATCGAAAAAGGAGCCAAAGTCGGTATCGGAGATTCACCTGCATTTGGCAAAGCCTCCAGTGTACTGCGGGCACTGGGGATCGAGGGTGAATTGAGGCAGCGGGGGATTATGATTACCGATTTTACCTCTGTTTCCACAAGAAGGCTGGCATGTGGGGTGGAAATAGGGGTTGCGCCAGAGCCTCTGGCCTGTGATTATTTTGTCAATGCGCCAAAGCTAAAAGCGCATAGCCAACTCTATGTTACGCTGGCGTTAAAAAATATTTTCGGTATTGTACAGGGCGTGCGCAAATCGATGCTTCATATGCGTCACGGCGGAGCCGGCACTCTTTTCAGCAGGATCATTCTGGATTTGCAGGATTTGCTGCCCCGGCAATATACGGTTGTCGACGGTATTTCCGCCATGCACCGGCAGGGACCTATCCATGGTGATCATCTTGAATTGGGCTGTGTTGCCTTTTCGGCGGACCCGGTGGCTGTCGATACTGCGCTTCTGCAGGCGCTTCGATTGGACCACTGCAGAAGTCCCCTGTGGTGTGAGGCAAAAAAAAGAGGAGATTCAGGGGCCGATATAGAGAATATACTCTTTCCGTTGTTGACGCCCGATGCGTTTTACGACACGCACTTCAGTGCCCCTGAGGAGCTTTCACCGTTGCGGTTCAGCCCATTTCGTTTTCTCCGGAATACCTTGAAGAGGTCCTGTCTCAGGGTGACGGGCCGGTAAATTAAACCAATTATCTTTATATCACGGCGATGATTCCGCCTGTGAATACAACAAACAATTCAGGAGTGGATATGTTTCAATTAAAGGGTAAAATAGCCCTGGTAACAGGAGGATCGAGGGGTATCGGCCGTGCTATTGCAGTGCGACTGGCTCAGCATGGTGTCGATATCGTAGTAAATTATGTCCGCCATAAAAAAGACGCCCAGGAAACTGCAGCCGAAGTTGAAAAACTTGGCAGGGAATGCCTCCTGGTCAAGGCAAATGTTGCCAAAGAAAGCGATGTTGCCGCCATGTTCGCGATGATAGAGGATAGGTTCGGCAAGCTGGATATATTGGTGAGCAATGCAGCTTCCGGAGTTTTGAAACCTGCCATGGAACTCACTGAGAGGCACTGGAACTGGGCAATGGATATAAATGCCCGGGCATTGTTGACCCTTGTGCAGCATGGAGCCCCGCTCATGACGGGTGGAGGCCGTGTTATCGCCGTCTCCAGCCTGGGTGCCATCCGGGCAATCGAAAACTATACAACCGTCGGAGCATCAAAGGCAGCACTGGAGTCTTTGGTGAGGCATCTGGCCGTTGAGCTTGGTTCGAGAAAAATCAACGTCAATACCGTCAGTGCCGGAGCTGTAGATACCGATGCACTGAAAAAATTTCCCAATAGAGACGAAATTCTCTCCACAGCTCTCCGACGCACCCCGATGGGCAGATTGACGACAGCCGACGATGTCGCCGATGTGGCGCTCTTTCTCTGCAGTCAGTTTTCTACCATGATCCAGGGACAGGTTATAACCGTTGACGGCGGTTATGCCATAAGGGGATAGGGCAAAGGATGCTTACAGCAAGAGAAAATATCATACTGGCTTCGGCCTCCCCCAGGCGGCATGCCTATCTCAAGGAATTGGGTCTGGATTTCAAGGTTTATGCAACTGACATAGATGAAACACCGAAATACCGAGAGGTTCCTCTTGATTATGCGGCCAGAATGGTCAGGGAAAAAGGCGAAGCTGTAATGGAGAAGTACCCGGAGAGTTGGGTAATAGCTGCCGATACTGTCGTTTTTCTCCAGAAGAATATTCTCGGTAAACCGCAAAGCCGCGAGAACGCCGTCAGAACGCTTATGCTGCTGCGCGGCAGGGAGCATCAGGTGGCCACAGCTTTTGGGGTTGGCTGCGTCAGCAAAAATATTTTCCATGAAGAGACGGTGGTGACTCGGGTAAAATTTTCTTTTTTTTCTGAAGAAACCGCCCGCGCTTATGCCGCAACGGGGGAGCCGACCGATAAGGCGGGCGCCTACGGAATTCAGGGTATGGGCGCGATCTTTGTCGAAGAACTCCAGGGATCCTGCTCGAATGTTGTAGGCCTCCCTCTGTGTCAACTAATCGAGGCTTTGTATAAATATGGCATTGTTGAAACACAATGAACCTGTTTTTGTGGAAAGATACTTTCTATTCGGTGAAAAAAGTGTTTAAATGAGACCGAAGAAATCTTGTAACACATTGTTGTAACTATTTATTACGTTTGCTGGACTCGTAAAAAGTTCGATCTGCGTTGTCTGGATCTGAAACGGCTGTTTGCCGTACCGCATGCACTGTCAATCGCGGTTTCAGGTACTACGTCTGGTATATCGAGCTTTCTCGAAGATTGTGCTAGCAGAATCCATCCCGGCAACTGCAATGACTTTTTACGAGATTATCAAGATTGTAGGTAGGCCAGGACTGAGCGTTAACCTAAATTTTGCAGAAAGGTCTTTCCGATGGTTTTTCAAGATACACAAAGACGATTCGTAATCCTGGGTCTTCTCCCTGATAGTGTACTCACAGGAGCTGAAATATGGCAGAAGCAGATAAGCAGCAGGTAGCTCTTGATGTTCTGAAAACCCTCAACGCTGCTGTCATTACAACCAAGCTGTATCCACCAAGGTATCCTCAGGTCGCCAATGCTGCTGATAACGCCTTCAGCTTGATTACTGAATACCAGCGAAAATTCGGGTCTCTCAGCTTCAGTCTTGTTGATGATGCTCCCAAACTATGTGGTTTGCCGGTCAGCAAGAAAACATTGGGGAAGATGCATGGTGAAGATGTTTTTCAACAGCTCAGGCTTCTCAAGCTGAATCATCTTGTTCTTGAAAGAGGAATCAGCCGCGAGCCTTTCGATAAGCTCCTTACTTTTTTTACAACCTCGCCGCAACTGGTGGGCAGAGAAGGTGGTGGACGTGCTTTTGTTGTAAATCTCGGTTTAAACGATCTTTTCCCGGAAGAGTATTTGGTTGAATTACCGGAGGAAAGAGAGGACGTCTTTGCGGCCGTTCTCACCCGTCTGGTAGAAGAGGACCGGGTTACGACTGAGGACATGCAGTCCGTTTCCACGGAAATAGATGGTGAAACCGTCGCCGGCCAGAAACGTATTTCCGCTCTTGGCACCCTGAACAAGGAGCCGGGGCGCCTCACCGATATACTTCTCGCCGGCATAGCTGATGCGCTCCAGGGGATAAACAGAATCGGGGAGATTTCATTTCCCTCATCTTTTACCATTATTCTTCGCAACGTCAACAGGTTTACGGACCAGGAGGAAAGAGAGTCTTTGGCGCAATCACTTGCGGCAGTCTGTGCCCGGCATTTTGACGATTTTGCCCTTCATCTTCTCCTCCTGCAAAATTATCCAGGGGGATTTGGCCTGAGGCTCTACGATAAGCTTCTTGCCGCGATAGCCGGCAGCTTTGATGATGTTGTCAGACTGATTCGGGAAGAGGAAGAGGTTGTTGCCAGGAATTCCGGAAAATCCTCCGAACAATATAAACACATTGCTTCGGCAGTTGAACGTCTCTTTGACTCCAGACGGGGCCAGCAGTATCTGGTTCGGGAAAAAGCCAGGGAGCTTCTGGAAACCGGAGAAAAGGAGAGGCATAAAAAAAGGATTCAGGCCGGTATCAGCGGCATATTGCATGGCGACGTCAACAGCCTGAGGAATAAGGAGGTCGTCGAGCACCTGCCGGCAACGGTTGAAACGCTTATTGCCAGGGGTAAAGATAAGGCGGCTGCCACTATCATAACCAATATTACCACCGAACTGATTCGGGGTGAACAGAGTAGCCATGATCTGCTCAGTGAATGTCTGAGCCGCATAGGTGAAAGCCTCATCAGTGCCTCGAAATGGGATTGGCTGGAAAGACTCTCCAAACCCTTGATGGCTTGGCTGAAGGAGGCCGACAGGGCTGATGAGGTATGCGAAAATATTGTTGAAATCCTGCTCAATCTTTTAAAGCACTATTGGAAGATGGGCGAGGATAAAAAAGCCGATAAAATCCTGCAGCTCATCTTCGCCATTCGTGCCGGCAAGCTGACCAAGAGTTCGGAAATGGTCGCAATGGTAAACCGTCTGCAGGATCTGTCCGTTGAGAAAGCACCATTGCCCACCTTGCTCGCCAGGAGTGTAACGGAAAAAAATGAGCTGATCGACAGGCGGCTGATCATGCAGGGACCGCTTGTTGCCCGGTTTCTGCTCAATACGCTTCTGGATTCCGATGATGCCGGGGAGCGCTTAAAGATATTGGATCTACTCAGGCGCATGGGTTCTCTGCTTCCGCCGCTGCTCCTTGAAAAACTGTCTGAACCAATGCCCTGGTACGGCAAACGCAATCTGATAAAACTGTTCTCTGAAACCGGCAGTAAACAAGATGCTTCCAAAATTTTTGATTATCTCAACCATGAAGATATACGAGTACAGCAGGAGGCCCTGTCCTGCATATTCCAGTTGAGTGGGGATGATAAAAAAGATAATCTTCTGGAGGCATTGTCTCTGGCCACGGGTCCGATGAAAGAGCAGGTTGTCCGCGCCCTCTCTCCTATGGCCGATGAAGAGGTGGTCAGCACGATTGCGGATCTTCTCGGAGACTGGCCATATTTTTCCGATGATGACAGGGATCCGCTGCTTCTCCAGATAGTCACCCTGCTGGGAAGAGGGTCCAGCCGAAGTGCTGAAGTTGCATTAGAGGAATTTCTTAAAAATGAAGGCAAGGGAAAAGCGCGAACAATAGGCGAGTTGGTCTGGCAGGCAACAAGGCAGTCGGTGCGCCATATTAAAACAATGAGAAGAGAGCTAAGTAAAAGGCAGATCCAGGAAACATTGGAAAAAGATGCAGGCATCCCTTCTCCAACTCCGCAACAGCAGAAAAACAAAGCGACATTTCGCACGGATTTCAGCGAAGAGGCCCTCATAGCAAAGCTTTTTAAAGAGGGCGATGAAGACAGAGCCGCGAAGCTTCTGGTCGACCTGATAGATAAGGCCTCGAGTTTGCAACGCTTTTCAGAGGCAGAAGCATTGAGAGACTGGTTGATAGAAACTGCTCCTTTCGCCTTAAACGATATCATTCGCACGGCTGAAGTCATAGAAACAGCGAAGCGCGAGGGAATCAGTAATAATTTTCTTAATGTATGGTCAAATCTGCACGATAATCTGACAACGGAAGAGTTCAATGCTCTTTACTATTCAATGGAGCATCTGATTCTTTCTGGAGAAGAGGTTCTGGTAAAACAGGGCGATATGAGTCCTGCATTATATTTCATCAGTTCAGGAAAAGTGAAGCTGTTTTACGATGATAAGGGTACTGAGATCCTTTCCAAAGTAATCGAAAGCGGGGAGATTTTCGGACAGGATACCTTCTTCGATGCCTCCGTCTGGACCATGACTGCCGTATCGCTTTCCAGAACCGAAGTATCTGTTCTCCCTCTGAAAAATACTTCTGACTGGGTGGATGAACAACCTGCACTGGAGTCAAAGCTCCACGATCTGGCCAAAAAAGAGGGCGGTGTTCAGCAGCCATTGAAAAAGGTGAAGAGCAGCCGCAGAGAGCATAAACGATACGTGATCGGCGGGAGTGTACTTGCCTCCATTCTCGAGAAAGATCTCAAGGGGTCGGGCATGCAGCTGAGAGGCGATTGTGCCGATATCTCCCGAGGTGGAATCTCTTTTCTGATCAGGGTTTCCAATAAAAAGAATGCCAGGATCCTGTTGGGCAGGGATGTACGTCTGCAACTGTCCTGCCTCAGCGTCCCGGGGAAATTGCTCAATATTGACGGAGTCCTGATGACCGTGCGTTCTCTCTACTCCATGAATAACGACTATTCTGCTCATGTCAGATTCCATAAGCCTCTCGGGGAAGAAGAACTCAGGGGAATACTTGAAGCAGGCGAGCCGGAAAATTGAGTAGAAGTCTGGAAATGCAAAACGCCATCATGAAATCGCCTATAGCGCAATTTTATCAGGAGCACCTGCCTGATGGCGTCATCCGAAACTCAATATTGACAGCAGAATGCCCTTTCTGCAAAAGGGAGCCAACAGGCAAAAAGGGGAAAATAATAGTCTTCCTCAATCCAACCAGCCTGTTTTTCGGCTATTTCAGATGTTCCGTCGCCTGTGTAGAGGGCGGCTTTCCGCAATGGTTCGCGGAACTGGCAGGTATAGACAGCTCCCTGGTTCCCGGCCACATCGAGGAGGAGCCTGTCCTGCAGGATCTGGTGAATCCTCCCGGAAACATTAATGCTGAGATCGATGATTTCAGCAACAAGCTCGAGCAGGAACAACTCGGATATTTTGACGATGCCAACCTGGGAGCGTCAACTCTGCAGCAGCTGAAAATCGGTTATAACGGCAGATATCTGGTTTACCCTTATTTTCAAATGGATGGCAATGTATATTCCGCCAGGTGCGTTAATCCCCGGAAACATGAAGATTATTTCTGGTATGGCGATACTTCCTTTGCTGCCGGCCCCACTGGGCTTTTCAATGTCGAAGAGATACGCCGGTGTGCCGGAGGCGCCTTGTTTCTCTGTGAGGGAGAAGAGAATCTGCTGACTGTCAAGCAGCTTGGTTTTCCCGGATCGGCCTATTTTGAAAATACGATCCTGGAGAACATAGATCCGCAGATATTTGCGGCGCTGAAGACTCTTTTTATTGTTCCCCGGAATACGGTGGAATCGATGACGGCAGCCCGTCTGGCAGCGTCGAAAATAGGCTTTAAAGTACGTATTCTCAAGTGGGATCTGCATTGCCCGCGGGATTACACCATATTTCAATTCGCGATCGACAGTTCCACCGATTTCGCCAAAAATTTCGGTGAAATGATTGTCGCCTCCAAACCGTTTTCCCCTTTTGCCGCTCCGAAAAAGGAATTCAGGCGGTTCTTCACCACTCTGGCGGAGTCATCCGGTGAAGAATACAGCGCGCTGATCTCGGGTTTTGATCTGCTTGATGACAGGATCAATGGCATTCATGGCATAAATATTCTGGGTGGCGGTCCCAAGGTTGGTAAATCCTGCTTCATGATCCAGATGGCTACTGAGATGGCAGCGCGCCGGGTCCCGGTACTTTATTACGACTTTGAAAATGGCAGGCAACGCATTTATCAGCGGACCTTCTCGAGAATGTCAAGAATTGAGACATCACGACTGCAGCCCGGGCACCTGGCAGCCGGGGAAAAGGAGCGCTACTCCGAGGCAAGCCGGAAATTCGAGAAACTCCTGGGTTATTTCAGGGTGATAAATGACCGTAAAGTATCGCCGGAATTGATGCGCCGTCATATTGATTTTTTGCGGCATGAAACTCGCAATGACTACACGGTAGTGGTTATTGACAGCCTGCATAAACTTCCGTTCAAGGATCTTTCCGAGATGCGCTCCGGAATAGATTCCTGGCTGCGTCAGATGGAATCCATACGTGATGAGTTGAACGTGTCTTTTCTCGTAGCTTCTGAATTATCCCGCGGGACCGGAGGATCTTATGACGAAGAGCCGCATATGGGCGTGTTCAAAGGCTCCGGTGATATCGAATACAGCGCCGACAATGCCATGGTTCTGCTGCCCAAATGGAATCATATGAAGGATGAGATGATGGAAAGGGTCAACATGTTATGGCTGGTCGGCAGCCGTGAACACAGCCCTGGACTTATCGGCAACTATGTTCTGGATTATCCCTATTGGGGCTTTCGCGAGGAAGCTCCGCTGTCTCCCCGCTAAGGCTTCGGCCACACAAATGTCTTCTTTAAATTTGGTAACTATCCGGCAAAGAATTAAAAATCGGCAGTTTACTCTGTACTGTAACTGTTCAGCAGAGCTTCAGATGTGCGCTTACCTCTGAATAGTTACTAGATTTGATTGATTCCCTGAGCCCTCATCCAGTTACGCAGTTCGGCAAGAGCAAGGTCCGCCCGTGCCTGGCCGCGAAGCTTCTTAGGCATTTTTTTCCCTAACGGTGGAAAAAGACCAAAGTTGACATTGGAAGGTTGAAAGCCTCCCTTTGGTGCAGCGCTGGTCAGGTGGGTGAGCAGGGCGCCGAGCGCTGTGGCAGGCGGAGGTATTGCCGGAGGTTCGCCGTGGGCAATTGCGGCGCTGTTGATTCCGGCGATGAGTCCCATAGCAGCTGATTCAATGTATCCCTCAACCCCCGAGAGTTGACCGGCGATAAGCAGATTCGGCCGTTTCTGCAGTTGCAGTGTGGGTAAGAGCAGTTCAGGGGCCTGGATGAAGGTATTTCTGTGGATAGAGCCGAGGCGTGAAAAGGCGGCCTTTTCCATGCCTGGAATCAGGCGAAATATCCTCATCTGTTCGCCATAGTTCAGTCTTGTCTGAAAACCCACCATATTATAATGCGTTCCGCCTTTGTTTTCGGTGCGCAGCTGAACCACCGCATAGGGCACCCTGCCGGTGCGTGGATCTTCCAGACCCACAGGTTTCATGGGACCGAAACGCAGGGTTTCTTCGCCTCGCTCGCACATCACTTCTACAGGAAGACAGCCTTCGAAATATTTAACTTCTTCGAAATCGCGCATGGGCACGCTCTTTCCACGGCGCAGTTCATTGATGAAATGAAGATACTGCTCTTTGTCCATGGGACAGTTCAGGTAATCACCAGGGCCGTCATCGTAGCGTGATTTGCGGTAGACGATATCCATGTCGAGGGAGTCGCTCTCGACAATGGGAGCAATGGCATCGTAGAAAGCCAGACGCTTTTCGCCGGTCAGTTTGCTCAGGCTTTCGGCCATGGCCTCGGAGGTAAGGGGACCGGTTGCCAGAATGCAGGGGACAGGAGACTCCGGAAGCTCAGAGACCTCTTCTCTTATTATGTTGATATGGGGTGATTTCTCCAGGGCTTGCGTGATCGATTCCGCAAAAAGCCGGCGGTCGACGGCCAGGGCTTTGCCGGCGGGAACGGCGGTCTTGCGCGCTGCTGCGATGATAAGGGAGCCCAGCATTCGCATCTCTTCTTTGAGGAGGCCCACGGCGGAGGTGACATCATCGGAGCGCAGGGAATTGCTGCAGACCAACTCACCCAGCAGATCAGACTCATGGGCGGCGCTGTATTTTAGCGGTCTCATCTCATGGAGAGTGACCGAGCAGCCTCGTCCTGCGGCCTGCCATGCAGCTTCACAACCTGCCAGGCCTCCTCCGATTATCATTACTTCGTTATTATATGTCATTTCAGGATGCTATGGTCAAAAGTCATTGATGTTGCCGAGACGGACTCTGCGACAAGCACCCGTAAGGGCATAAACTCCGTCTTCGGGAAAGCTTGATATACCACGAGTAGATCGGGCTTTTTACTATAAAGAGTATGTACTATGGGGTATAGATTTCAACCTTTACTTTTTTTCTCCCCCACCGCAGTGCATCCCGATGAGAATCAAAATAGAGATCAATGCGATCAGGTCCTTTTATGGCGCCGCCTCTGTCCTCAACCATGCCCCAGCCGTAACCGGGCACAAACATCCTGGTGCCGAAGGGGTAGTATCTGGTATCTGCTGCTATAGTGCCATCCTCGGAAAAAAAGTACCAGGGAAACAGCACGGTCCTGACGGGGATCATATAAGGACGTTTGATGCTGTCCACGGAGAAGAGACCTTCCTGTGGTTCTCTGGGGGAGGTCCCGCTGGCGGTGTGACCGGTGTAATCCCTTCCTTTTCCCGGGCCGTCGCTGACGTAACGGTTCCAGAAATCCAGATGCAGGTACCTGGCGCGACCGCGTTCCCAGCTGCAGCAGGAAGAACAGCCGCAATAGGCCGTGGCGGTCAGCACCTTGGCAACAGGTTTCTTGCCACAGCCGCTGCTCACCAGGACCAGTCCCAGGAAGAGGAGGAGAAGGAAGTATCTGCGCAGAGGAGATTCAGCTGTCATAATATCGCCTAAGTTCGGTGAAACCATTTTTGTATTTCAGCGTCGCTGAAGCTTTTTAAAACCGGTCTGCCGTGGGGGCAGTGACTGAACAGTTCCGCTTCGGCCATTTTGTCTAAAAGAGCCTTGATTTCCTCGGGAGAAAGTCCATCTCCTGATTTGACTGCGGCCTTACAGGCCATGGTTGCCAGGATATTCTCCAGCTTTCCGCCACGTAGATCCGTGCTACCACTGCTTCCGCAACTATCGAGCACATCAAGGAATATCTCACTGGCCCGGCACTGTCCCGCAAGCGCCGGAACGGCAGAGATAACATAGGTGGCGCCGCCGAATTCAGTAATAGCAAAACCCATGCGGCTGAGTTCTTCTTTGTTGTTCTCAACAAGAAGGCACTGTGAAGGACTGAGTTCTAACGATTCCGGAAACATCAGGGTCTGGCTGGAGACCCTGCCGCCGATATATTGCTTGCGAAATTGTTCGTATAGCAGCCGTTCATGAGCCGCATGCTGGTCTATGACAAGCAGCTGGTCGCCGGCCTGGCAAAAGATATAGAGATTTTTGTACTGGCCGATGACCTGTATGTCGGTTTTTTGAATGTGCCGGCTGTTTTCGGAGAAATCAGCAACCGGACCGGGCGAAGAAACCTGACTTTGCGCACCTGGCGCTATTGGCTGCGTTGCTGAAAGATCGGTGCAGTGTCTTTGCCGCCGCGGCTCCGGTTGCCGGTGCGGATATGTTTCCCTTGAGGGCTCCTCAACTGTCGACTGCTCTACTGGATCCGGTTCTGTATAAAAAGTTAGTTGCTGCCTGGTGGCTGTATCACTAGAGTCGAGGTGGAGCGGGGCGAGTGGATTCGCCCTTCTGGCTGGAAAAATAGCGGCCTGGAGTGTCTGTTGATGGAGCCTCATCGCTGCTTCAACGCTCTGTTTGATAAACTGGTGGATATCTCCGCTGTTGCGAAAGCGGACTTCATGCTTGGCCGGATGAACATTGACATCGACTTCCTCGGCGGGAATCCGCAGGTGAAGATAGCCCCCGGGAGAGCGGCCCTTGAGCAGAAATCCTCTCAGCCCTTCGAAAACGGCATGACTCATCAACCGGTCCCGTATTGCCCTGCCGTTGATAAAAAGACGCATTCTGCATAATCCTGCCGAAGTGTGTTCGGGCGGGATCAAAAAACCATGAAGACAACGTCCCTTCGATTTCTTCCCGGGATTGCCAACCGGAATAAACTGATCGCGGTAGTTTAAGATTGATCTGAGCCGATCCTCAAGGTCATGGCCGTGGTCGAGCCGAAGTGTTTCCCGGCCGTCGATTTTCAAGGTGAAGGATGTAGCCGGACTGGCCAGTGCATAGTTCTTCAGGTTTTCATCGATGTGGCCGATTTCGGTTCGCGCTGTACGGAGGAACTTTTTGCGCGCCGGTGTCCTGGCGAAGAGATTGCGAACCTCGATGACGGTACCCCGGCTGCAGCCGGTCTCATGTACCTTCTGCAGTTGGCCGTAATCAAAAACTACCATGGTGCCGAGAGGGCTCTGCTCAGTCCTGGAGGTAATCGTCATTTTGGAAACCGAGGCAATCGAAGGGATAGCCTCCCCGCGAAAGCCCAGGGTGTTTATAGCCACCAAGTCATGGGATTCGTGTATCTTGGAGGTCCCGTGACGTTCAAAAGAGAGAAGCACGTCGTCTTCATCCATGCCAGAGCCGTTGTCGAGCACACGGATCAGTCGGGTTCCTCCTCCTTCGATTTCAACTTCGATACGGTCTGCTCCGGCATCAAGGCTGTTTTCCAAAAGTTCCTTGACTACCGACGCCGGCCGCTCTACCACCTCTCCGGCAGCAATGCGGTTGGCGAGCAGTTCTGGAAGGATGCGGATTTTTGCCATAGAAAAATGAGTGTTTGAATGTTTCGTCTTTAATGGTAATGTATGCTGAGCATAAAAAGATGTAACTTACTGTGATCGCATATTTTATGGACATGCAGCTGTGGATTTTCCTGGTGAAAGTACGAGCGTGTCTACAATATAGAATCTACCATTGAATGTTGAAGAGTGTCATTAGAAAAAAATACAAAAACCAGGAATAGATCGGCAGCCGCAAAGAATACCCGAAAAACGGTGCGCCGAAAACCCTATGGTGAAAAGCATATCATTGGCTTTCTCTTTGGCATCTGCTGCCTGCTCACTGTCTTTCTGGCGGCCTTGCTCAGCGCCATGGTTGCTCTGCGGATTCCCGATATCCGTTCGGTCGCCCATTACCAGCCGCTGCAGACCACCTTCATACTTGATCGCCACGGCGATGTTCTTGAAAGAATTTACAAAGAAAACAGGACAGTTGTTCCCCTGTCCCGTATGCCGGAGCTTCTGCCCAAGGCATTTGTGGCGGCCGAGGATGGCAGGTTTTTTGAACACAAGGGACTCGATTTCGTTTCGGTCTTACGTGCGGTCTTTGTCAATATCAAAAGGGGAGGACGGGCCCAGGGAGGTTCAACCATTACTCAGCAGGTGGCGCGCTCGCTCCTGCTGACCCGGGAAAAGACCTATCTGCGCAAATTCAAAGAGGCAATTCTGGCCTGGCGAATCGATTCGTTGTTGAGCAAGGAGGATATTCTCTATATTTATCTCAACCAGATCTATCTGGGGAGCGGAGCCTATGGAGTCGAGGCAGCCTCCCAGGTTTATTTCGACAAGCCCGTCCATCAGCTGACGCTTGGGGAAATTGCCGTTCTTGCAGGACTGCCCCAGGCACCAAGTAAATATTCACCTCTCAATCACCTTGAGCGGGCCGTGGCTCGGCAGCGCTATGTCCTCAACAGAATGACCGCCGATGGATATATAGATGCGCAGACAGCACGCGGAGCCTTCGAGAAGGATCTACGGCTGAATCGCACCGCGGATAAATCACTGGAATCAGGATACTATACGGAAATAGTCAAGAAACGGGTTGGTCGTATCCTCCAAAGTTCGCTACCGGCCACCGGCATCATAATCCATACATATCTCGATCCGACAATGCAGAAAGCCGCCGTCGATGCCGTCCGTGCCGGAGTCAAGGCCTCCTTTGGCCGGCAGGCCCGTCTGGATAGCGGCAAGAAAAAAGTTCCGCAGGGAGCATTGGTCAGCATCGAGACCTGCAGTTCCAAGGTTCGGGCGCTACTTGGTGGCACGGATTTTTCAGCCACGTCATATGATCGTGCCGCCATTGCCAGAAGACCTGCAGGTTCAGCCTTTAAGCCCGTCGTTTTCAGCGCCGCACTGGAAAACGGCTGGAGCAGCGGCTCGATGATTCTTGACGCACCGCTATCTATTGCGGGTGGTGCACGGGGAAGGTGGACTCCTAAAAATTATTCGGGCAGATATCATGGTGAAGTGAGCCTGGCAGATGCCCTGGCTCATTCCTATAATACCGCGGCGGTTCGTTTGCTGCAGAAGGTCGGCCTTAATCCTGTCCATGATCTTAGCACCAGGTTGGGCATTACCTCGGAAATGCCTGGCGACCTCTCCATTGCCCTGGGGTCGGTCGATGTCACACTGCTGGAGTTGAGTGCGGCTTATTCCCCTTTTATCTGCGGCGGAATGTATACACCTCCCGTCTTTATCGACAGAATTGAAAAAGGTGACGGAACCGTGCTGTTTCAACGTGATTTCAGCCCCCGGAAGATACTCTCCAAAAGAGGCGCCGCAGAGATGAAGAGTATGCTGTCACGGGTTATCGCCGATGGCACCGGTAAACGCGCAGCCGGCCTTAACGGGGAATGCGGCGGTAAAACAGGCACCTCGGATGACAGCAGAGACGCCTGGTTTATCGGTTTTCATGAGAACAATATCACTGGAATCTGGGTGGGGCATGACCAGAATGAAGGACTTGGCAAAGGGGAGAACGGCGGCAGAACTGCCGCTCCGATCTGGTTCGATTATATGCGGAAGACAGGAGGTGTTCGCTGAACTCAACTTTCAGCGAAAATGGATTGGCTTTTTAGAGCCCTGGAGAAATATGGAATTTTTCACTGTTTTTCTATTCTTAATTCCAATACAATCCGGCCCCATCCTCCACATTCAATTCCAACATCGAAACAGCTTGCCCTTTTAAACCTGATTTCGTTTGGGTCTACCCCTGCGTAAAGCATTTCATTTGCAGTGAAAATCATCATCATTGCTGAATTTAATGAGTAACCACAAATCTTTGGAGGGCATAAACCCGTTAGAATATTTCCTGCAAAATCAAAATAAAATTTTTCGCCGACTTTATGATTGCTATTGCAGCCTTTCGATTCAACGACCTCTAGAATAAATTGTGTCTTATTAAATTCTTTGCTTCGCTTGATGAGATCCAAGTTGCGTGGATTACTTTTAAAAACATCCAGCTCTTCGTCGCTGTAACCGAATTTTCTCTGCATGATCTTGAGCAATCTCTCTTCTGCTTTTTCCATTATCTTACTATTGCTCCGTTACGGCCAGTTTTGCCCCGAGGGCAGCAAAAATAGCTGCAAACGATTTTTGCAACCAAGTGGTAATCCTGGAGGAGTTGACAATATATTTGCGCACATAATTGGCAGAAAGTCCGTATACAATGAAAATAACCAGCGTCATTGCCATGAATGCCGCGCTGAGGATTAACATCTGGAACACTGGTGATGATACGTTTGGTGAAACAAAAAGCGGTAAAAAGGCCAGGAAAAATATAGATAGTTTTGGATTAAGAATATTAATCAGGAATCCTCTTGCAGCGATCTGCCATGGACTTTTTATTGGGCCCGGAGAGTTGATATTTAAAGAACCTGTTTCACGCCACATTGACCAAGCCAGATACATAAGATAAATAACACCCGCATATTTAACAGCTTGAAAGGCGATGGAGCTCATATGAAGAATAGCAGACAGTCCCAATATACTTGCAGTTAAGTGGGGGATGATACCAGCCGTGCAGCCAAATGCAGCTGCAACGCTTGCACGCCAACCGCTAAAAAGACCTGTTGAAATCGTATATAGGACACCAGGGCCCGGTATTAAAACCACAACCAGTGAAGTAAGTAAAAACTCTGTACTAAACATTCTCCAGCTCCCTGTCTTTAGTATTCCCGAGATGATTCAACTTCGCGTAATTCTATGCACCATCAAGAAAGTATTCTGACAGAACCGATATTGTTTCCGTGATGAGTCCATCTATTCCCCGGATTATGCCTGTCGTTTCTTATATACTCGGAATCATAGAATTTATGTTTGAAAATGATAACTGTTTTTTGGGGTGAGGTCCAACAAAAGTTGTCGTGGGTGAGATATAAGCGGTCACTCTGATTTTTAAATTCTCTGTATCATTCTAGTAAACTCCCAGCAGTTGGCCTTATGTCCCTGCCTCGGTAACGCCGTTGCCAATTTCTCGACGATCATCTACAGCAATATAGATGCTGCAACCTGGTAACTTCATGAAACAACAGGTGTGGACATGTCAGGTAGGCTAAAAAAGTAAATTTTTTATCATCTGATATTGACAGCATGAAAATATAGTCTAATGTCTTTTCTCACCAACCTTCTTTTCAAAACTTCAAAGCTTCAACAGACCGTATTCGTACCGGACTGTTCTTGTAAGCGGATTCCCTACGCCCTCCTCAGCAATTCTCTCACATAAAATAAAGCAATTGGCTGATTTTCTTCTCATCAGCATTCTTCTATAGTTTAACCGTTGGAATACCGAACCTCATCGGCTGCCCCAAAGACGGCTGCCCTGATTTCCTCGTTATGTACATGGACTCAGCTGCATATTGGATACGGTCCGGTTTATCAATTCCGGGCTTCACTCTTTGTGATTAACTAAAAAGGAGTTTTAAATGGGAATATCAAGGCGAGATTTTATGAAGTTGTCAGGCGGCACCGTCCTGGTAGCAACGCTTGGCGTGAACCTCGACCCTGCCAAGGCTTATGCGCAGGAATTGAGGATCAAAAATGCTAAGCAGTCGACGACGATTTGTCCGTACTGTTCCGTAGGGTGCGGCATAATCGTTTATGCTGAAAATGGTAAAATCATCAACACAGAAGGTGATCCCGATCATCCGATCAGTGAGGGAACGCTTTGTTCCAAGGGCGCTTCCGTGAGCCAGCTGGTCAACAACGATACACGTGTCAAAAAACCGATGTATCGTGAACCTGGCGGAACGGCATGGAAAGAAGTGGAGTGGGACTGGGCGTTGGACAGAATCGCCCGCCTCGTCAAAGATTCCCGGGATAAGAGCTTCAAAACGGTCACCAAAGCAAAAGTCAAGGAAACCCAGCCGGACGGCACGGTAATCGAAGTCGAAAAAGAATTCACGGTTAACCGGACTGATGGCATCGCCCACGTCGGCAGCGCCGCTCTCGACAACGAGGAGTGTTACATCCTACAAAAACTTGTCCGGTCATGGGGCCTGGTGTACGTCGAACACCAGGCGCGTATCTGACACAGCGCAACTGTTGCGGCTCTGGCAGAGTCGTTCGGACGTGGTGCAATGACCAACCACTGGATTGACCTGAAGAATTCAGATGTTATCCTGGCGATGGGCGGTAACCCAGCCTCAAATCATCCCATTTCAATGAAGTGGATCATGCGTGCCCGGGAGAAGGGTGCTAAATTGATCTGTGTCGACCCACGCTTTTCGCAGACTGCTGCGAAAGCCGATCTTTATGCCCCCTTGCGATCCGGCACGGATATAGCTTTTCTCGGCGGCATGATCAAGTACATCCTCGACAACGACCTCTACTTTAAAGAATATGTTGTCAACTACACCAACGCCTCGTTTCTGGTAAATCCAGACTATAAGGGTCCGGCGGAGTTGGACGGTCTGTTTTCCGGCTACAACCTGGAGACCAAAAAGTATGACAAATCGTCCTGGGCCTTCCAGAAGGACGAGAACGGCATCGCCTTGAAGGATCGCACCCTTCAGGACCCAAACTGCGTTTTCCAGCTGTTAAAGAAGCAATATGATCGCTACACTCCGGAGAAAGTAACGAATATTACCGGGACACCTATCGACAAACTGCTGGAGGTGTACAAACTCTACTCTTCCACAGGAAAACCTGATCGTGTCGGTACCGAATGCTACGCCATGGGCTGGACCCAACACACCATCGGTACGCAGAACATCAGGACTATGACTATCATCCAGGTCCTGCTCGGCAACATGGGTATGCCCGGTGGCGGTGTCAACGCCCTGCGTGGTGAATCCAACGTTCAGGGGTCAACGGATTACGGCATCCTCTTCCATATCCTGCCCGGGTACAACCCGGTGCCGAACGCCTCTCTGGTCGATCTCGCGACCTACAACGCAAAAACCACTCCCACAGCAACCGAACCCGGCAGTGTCAACTGGTGGTCAAATCGCAATAAATACATTACCAGTTACCTCAAAGCGGTCTATGGCGAGGCGGCAACCAAGGAGAATGATTTCGGCTATTCCTGGATGCCAAAGCTGGATGTCGGAATGAATGCCTCATGGCTGAACATTTTCGATAAGATGTATAAGGGTGATTTCGAGGGATTCTTTGCCTGGGGCCAGAATCCAGCCTGTTCCGGAGCCAACGGCAATAAGACCCGGCAGGCCATGACCAAACTCAAGTGGCTGGTCAACGTCAATCTTTTCGACAATGAGACCGCCTCCTTCTGGCGTGGTCCCGGCATGAAATCCGAGGAAATAGACACCGAGGTGTTCATGCTGCCCTGCTGCTCTTCGATGGAGAAAGAGGGGAGTATCACCAATTCCGGTCGATGGGGACAGTGGCGTTACAAGGCTGTAGAACCGCTTGGTGAGTCAATGCCTGATGCGGAGATCATCAACGAACTCTTTTATAGAGTAAAAGGACTTTACGAAAAAGAAGGTGGTGCCTATGCCGATCCCGTCGTCAACCTGAGCTGGGAATACGGGAAAAAAGATGCATCCGGAAAGATCAAGCACATAGATGCTCACACTATTGCCAAAGAGATCAACGGCTACTATCTCGAAGACGTTTATGATACCAAGGCGGTTCCAGCCAAGCTTGTAGGCAAGAAAGGAGAGCTGGTTAAAAGCTTCGCCTTCCTTCAGGCCGATGGATCGACCTCGAGCGGCAACTGGCTTTACTGTAACTCTTATATTGAAAAAGATGGCAAGCAAATCAACATGATGGCACGTCGCGGCAAAGACGACCCAACCGGCCTCGGTCTATATTCCGACTGGGCATGGGTGTGGCCGGTAAACCGCAGGATTATTTATAATCGGGCCTCAGTCGATATGCAGGGAAAACCGTGGGATCCCAAGCGACCGCTGCTCAAATGGGATGGGGCGAAACCGGGCTGGGAAGGTGATGTCCCTGACGGAGGCGCACCACCACAAGGAACCAGCGGGAAATTGCCTTTCATCATGAAACCCGACGGCGTTGCTTCTATATTTGGTCCAGGTCTTGCGGAAGGTCCATTCCCAGAACATTATGAAGCTCTGGAGTGTCCGGTCGAGCAAAACGCAATGTCGGGGCAGCGAATCAATCCGACCATTAAGATTTTCGGCGACAAGATGGATGCTTTTGCCTCCTGTGACTTGCGCTTCCCTTTTGTTGGAACGACCTACCGGGTGTCGGAACACTGGCAGACCGGATGTATGACCCGGCACTGTTCTTGGTTAATGGAGATGCAGCCCCAGAACTTCGTTGAAATGAGTTTTGAACTGGGGAAAGAATTGGGCCTGACCAACGGTGAGACCGTTATCGTTTCCTCCGCCCGTGGCGAGGTAAAAGCGGTGGCAATGATTTCCGAACGATTCAAACCATTCAAATTATCCAATACAACCGTTCACCAGATCGGTCTTCCCTGGCATTTCGGATGGCAATTTCCCGAGGATGGCAGCGGGTATGACAACGCTAACTTGCTCACACCAACCGTGGGCGACGCGAATACAATGATACCCGAGACAAAGGCCTTCATGGTCAACGTCCGCAAGGCATAGGGGGAAATATGGCAAATATTACGAAAAACCGCAAAGCGATTCTGGTTACTCCGGAGGCCTGCATCGGCTGCAGGGCCTGTCAGGTTGCCTGTAAATCCTGGAACCAACTGCCGGGCATCCAAACACAAAACCTGGGCACGTACCAGAACCCGCCGGATTTGGCGAGTTCTGCCTTAAACCTCATCCAGTATAGTGAGGTGCCTTCGGATAAGAATCCCGTACGTTGGCTCTTTGTCAGCAGACGATGCATGCACTGCGAGGACGCAGGATGCATGAAGATTTGTCCTGCTCCGGGGGCATTGTACAGAACGGAGGACGGTGCCGTTGCTTTTGACCGCGACAAGTGCATTGGCTGCAAGCTCTGCGTAACTGCCTGTCCATTCGATGTGCCCCGATACGATTTAGAAAACAAGGTATCAAAATGTCATCAATGCTCAGACCGGACCAGTGCAGGTATGCTGCCTTCCTGTGTAAAAACCTGTCCTACCGGCGCACTGAAATATGGTGATCGGCACGAATTGATTACCACAGCCAGAAATGAGGGTTATGGCACTATTTATGGTGAGCAGGATCTTGAAGGCCTGGGATCGATGTATGCCTTCAAGGAAGAGCCTAAACTCTACGGCATGAAGGAGAATCCAACAATCCCGAGCAGCGTAGTCTTCTGGCATACCTATTTGAAGCCACTCTCAGGGATTGGTCTATTTGGCGTCGTCGCCGCTGCGGCGATCCACTTTCTGGCCATTGGCCCCCACAAGGAAAAGGACGAGGAGGTGTAACATGGCAGAGATGGTAAGAAAATCGAGTGTCGACGAGATACTGAACCACTGGATACTCGCCGGAAGCTGCATCCTGCTGATACTCACGGGATTTGCTTTTCTGTTCCATTTAGAATCGGTCGGTGCGGTTTTCGGCGGATTTATTACAATGAAGCTGGTGCATAACTGGGGAGGAGTTGTTTTTGGCATCTCCCTTTTGTATTCCATGCGCCATTATTTGAAGGAATCTTTTGAATACGACGCCGACGATGCACGATGGTTCAAGGTGGCGGGTGGTTATCTCTCCCACAAGGTGACTGTTCCACCAATGGGCAAATACAATCCCGGCCAGAAGCTTTATTATCTGGCTATCGTGGGAGCTGGAATTGCCATCGCTCTCTCGGGGTTCGGCATCTGGTTTATGAAAGAGGATACGACTATAATGCTCTTTTCCCATCTGGTGCATAATGTGGCATTCGTCATCTTCGCTATAGCTGTTCCGGTGCATATTTATCTCGGAACAGTTGCCAATCCGGGTACCTTCAAGCTGATGGTGAGCGGCACGCTGCCGGTCAGTGAAGCAAAGAAGAGATATCCCAAATGGATGAAGGCGGTTGGGAAGATGTAATCCAGACCAAACAATCAACTTTAAGGGGATACTTCGGTATCCCCTTTTTTAATAGAATACGATGAATAAACTACTGATCTGTATATCCATCCTGCTGCTATTTGGTGTAGCACATGCTGCGGAGAAAAGGACTGAGGTTCCGATAGACGATTCTCCATCCCTTGGACCGGCTGATGCTCCGCTCACAATAATTGAATTCATTGATTTTCAATGACCACATTGTGTAGCGGCCGGTCCGACCGTCAAACAACTGATACAGACATACCCAGATCAGATTCGACTGGTTATTAAAAACTATCCCTACAAATATCGTGATTTTGCCAGAATGGCAGCTGAAGCCACACTTGCTGCCAGAGACCAGGGCAAATACTGGGAAATGCATGATATCTTAATTACCCGCTCACCCAACCTCGACCGAGCCAGCCTGATCAGTTATGCAGATGAGCTTGGGCTCGATGTTGAAAAATTTACCGATTCGATTGACAATGGAAAACATGCAGCTGAAATTGACCGTGACTTGAAGCTGGCCAAATCAATGGATCTTTATAACACTCCAACCTTCTATATCAATGGTCGGCAAGTGATTGGAGAACGTCCTTTCGAATACTTCAGCAAGATCATCGATGAGGAATTGGATCAGGCGGGAAAATAAGTTTATGAAGAGCATATGTTGGATTATCCTAGCTACAATCTTCTTTCCTTTTTGTGGGGTTGCCGGAAATCCTGGGTCACCGAAGGAGATACCCATTCCGAAAAACAATCCTCAGACCCCTGCAAAGATTGAGCTAGGCAAGAAGCTCTTCTTCGACCGCCGTTTGTCCGGTGACGGGACCATGAGCTGTGCAACATGTCATGATCCGGAAAGAAGCTTCAGCGACGAACTTGAGCTATCGCTCAACTATCCCACAACCAGGAACTGGCGGAACTCTCCTACGCTCATTGGTGTGGGATTTCAAAAGCATCTTTTTCATGACGGCCGGGCATCATCTCTTGAAGAGCAAGCTCTGTTTCCAATGATGTCGGCTTTCGAGATGAATCAAAACCTGGACTTCTTGGAAGAAGAAATTCGCTCGGTGCCGGAATATGTAGGCGAATTCTCCACAGTCTTCGGCGATGCCGATATAACCAGGAAACGTATCGCTATGGCGATCGCGTCATTTGAACGTTCCCTGATTTCGCGCGATTCTCCTCTTGACAGATTCCTTGACGGAGATAAAAATGCTCTGTCGGCGGAAGCCCTGAAGGGGTACGAAATATTTACAGGAAAAGGCAAGTGCACCCAGTGTCATAGCGGCGTCAATTTCGTTGATGATCGTTTTCATGTCCTTAATGTTGAGGAAAATCCAGAACACTCGAAAGATCCACGCATTGCGGCAACACGCCGATTTGTTGCCAAAATCTATCATTTCGAGGAGTACAGGACTCTTGCTGAAGATCCCGGCAGATACCTCATCACCAAAGATCAGAAAGACTGGAAAGCATTCAGGACGCCAACACTTAGAGAAATCGCCGGAACCGCTCCCTACATGCACAACGGTAGCTACGCAACACTGGATGAGGTAATTGAATTCTTCAACAGGGGAGGAGGCAAGGGAAATACCCTGCTGAATCCTCTGCAACTCACTGCCGCTGAAAAGAAACAGCTCCGGATTTTCCTCGAAGAAGGATTGAGCGGAGCATCTACCACCTTTATCTACCCCCAAATACCATAAGGAATAAGAGAATTATGACTATAGATATTCAGGCATTGATTGAACAACGGCCTCATCTCAAGGATCCGCTTGAGCTCTTTGCCAAATGGCAGCGTTTTCAGGATGAAGTTGACAAGCTTCTGTCCAAACCTGATTCAGCGGTGTCATCCGAAGAAGCCAAGGCATATTCCCGTGAAAGCGTCGGCCGTGTTTTTAAATTGTTTGTATCCATTTTCAATCTGCCAGGCGAACAATTAGAGCCTCTTCACAAAGTATTGGAAAAGGGCGATATAGATTTTATGCAGTTTCCGATCGACAAAATTCCGACTGTTTCCTCTCTTCCTTATAACAAAGAAGAACTGGCCGGTATCCTGTTCCTGCTGAGCAGACCCTATTTTTTGGCCCTGCGCGAGACTTTCCAACTTGATGGCAGGGAGTGGGAAGCTGGAAGATGCCCTCTCTGTTCGGCACAGGCTGCGCTGGCATCCATTGTTGAAGGGCCGCAACGGCGCCTGCACTGCTCCTTCTGTGGGACCACTGGGACATTCAAATTTATTGGCTGCCCGAACTGCGGATGTGTTGATACGGACAAACTCAGCACCATTCTTTCCGAGGATGAACCCGGTTTTCGGATTTCCACCTGTGATGAGTGCAAAAGTTATGTAAAGGTCATGGAGCACCCTATAATCAAGGAAATGTCAATAGACCTTGCGGATATGGTTAGCCTCCCGCTCGATATCGTCGCTCAGGGCAAGGGATATGCTCGTATGGCGCCAAACCCGATTAGCCTAAAGAAGATGGAGTAAGCTTAGGTTGCCCATTGCAGTAATTACCCGAAAATTCCCTTCAAAGTAAAAAAGAATATCATGGCCATGACGGCTCCGGCCGGCAGGGTGACCAGCCAGGAGAGGATGATGTTGCCGATGACGCGTAAATCCAGGGCGCCTATGCCTCGGGCAAGTCCGACGCCGAGGACCGCTCCAACCAGGATATGCGTCGTCGAAACCGGGAGACCTGTTCTGGATGCCAGCACTACGGTTGTCGCTGCCGCCAGTTCAGCACAAAAACCGCGGGAGGGCGTCAGTTCGGTAATTCTTTTACCTACTGTCAGCATGACACGATATCCCAGGGTGACAAGGCCCAGCACGATTCCGCTGCCGCCCAGAATAAGAATCCACAGGGGCAATTCCGAACTCTGCATCACTTCTCCACCAGAGCTGATAATGCTTACCACCGCGGCAAGAGGACCGATGCCGTTGGCAACGTCATTGGAACCATGGGCAAAGGCCATGGCGCAGGCGGTAAAGAGCATCATCGGGGTAAAGACCTTTTCCACGCTGGTGTAATGAAATTCTCTGTTTTCATTGGGAATATCTTGGATATTTCTGACAAAATACCAGCCGATAGCGGCGGTCAGCAGCCCTATGAGAGCGGCAAAGGCAAAGCTTTCCGGACCGCTGAGTTCAATGTTGAGATGCTTCAGCCCCTTGAAGAGAGTGACAAGCGATATGATAAAGCCCACTATAAAAATATAAAACGGTGCGTATCTTTTGGCATTTTTCAGCGGATTATCCGTATCGAGGATGAGTTTTCTGGTGCTCATGACCAGAAGGAAAGAGATGGTGCCGCCTATGGCCGGTGATATGATCCAGCTGGCGACTATCTTCATGACTTTATCCCACTTTACCGACTCAGGCCCGATACCGACGATGGCAAAACCTATCAATGCGCCGATGATTGAATGAGTCGTTGAAACCGGCCATCCTTTTGTCGAGGCGATCATCAGCCAGAAGGCGGCGGCAAGAAGAGAGGCCAGCATGCCGTAAACCAGAATTTCCGGATTATCGATGATACCGGCGGGATCAATTATGCCTTTGCGTATTGTCGAGGTAACATGGCCTCCGGCGATGACGGCCCCAAGAAATTCAAAGACAATAGCGATGAAAATAGCCTGCTTGACCGTGACTGCCCCGGCACCTACCGAGGTTCCCATGGCGTTGGCGAGATCATTGGCCCCGATCCCCCATGTCATATACAGTCCGAAAATAATGGCAAGGGCCATTAAGATGGTTCCATAAGTCGTCAAAATATCCACGTCGATCTCCTCGTACTATCTGGACAGAAAGAGTAACAGTCTATCCGCCATGTTTTCCGCCTGATCGGATATGTTGCTCAACAGTTCAATAATTTTATACCAGAACATGACATCAACGGGATTCAATTCGCTTTCTATTGCAAACAGTTCCTGACGTGTCCGGTTGAGCACACCGTCGATATTGTGTTCGCTTTTGCGAACCCCGGCAATAATTTTGCTTACCTTCTCTATCTCCCGGCCGCCACCGAAACCAACCTCGACCAGTTCGTCGAGTTCTTCGATCATCTTTCTGGCCTCACCGCTGACTTCTATTGTGCCTTCCAACAATTCGTCAATATATGGTTTGAGTGTGTGGGGGACCTCCATGTCGCGATAGGTAAGTATTTTTCCGATGTTTTCGCATATGTCTGCCAGACTGTCCTGATCTGCAATCAAATTAAGGAGATCTTCCCTGTCGACGGGAAGAAGCAGGGTCTTGGGCATATTGAGTCTGAATCTGCTTTTGATCTTGTCAGCTTCGGTCTCCAGGTTGCGGATCTGTTCCGCGTGTTCCAGCACCTTCTCACGGTCCTGATCAAAAAGGGCTTCAAACAGGGGTGGTAATGAACATATGCAGACAAACACGGCGCGCATATGTTCCTGAATCGGCTTAAACGGAGACTTACGTAATAAACGTGAAAGAGGACTTGTTGATCGGAACGGCATTGTCGTTAACCTCTCGAAATGTTGTGGCCGCCTAATGTCAATCGACCGGTTTTGACGGCCAAAGTTTTGCCGGACTGTAGAACATCCTGAGAGGAAATCAAACAAAAAATGGCCGACGGATGTGTGGTTGAGCAAAAAAAGCAGCAATATTGTTATTGGAAAAAAACTCCAGCTGAGCCTGATAAGTGCTTTGGCATTGGAGGCTATTTCACAGATGTATAAAAATTCTGTAAGGTACATATAAGTTGCATTGACTATTCTGTCAGCTGAAAAACGCTGATAGAGTATAAAGCACGTTGATAGCCTCGTAAAAAGCCCGATTTCCTGTGTTGTATATCGAACTTTTTTATCCAGCCTTCTCAGCGACTCATGGAGACCTCCTGCGAGGTTATCAAAGTCTGAAATTCAAGTTACTGGATTTTATCGATAAGTTTGCAGAGAGGTTCCGCCGGAAAGGCCAAGGGGATAATCCGGTTTTTTTCAATGAGCAATGCCATGGCTCCCTCCTGATGCCCGCTGTAGATGATATGATGTCCCTTAATATTACTTACGTCCCTCCAGAAGCTGCCAAAGGGATCCAGTGGTGTGTGGCCGACGATGACCGGGCTGCCTTTTGGTAATCCCAGGTTTTTTCTGAAACGTTTAACATGCTTCTTCTTATACCCGTTGAGATAGTGTTGACGCTGCACCCTGCTGGTTGTAATTTCTTTGATAATCTGGGGATATTCGTCAATATTGATAAGCTGCTCGAGGGAGGCCTTGCTTATCGGCGGTGCCGCATGGCAGGAGACGAAGGTGCTGTTTTTGACGATATACGGCAGGGTATGGTAGAGATTATCCATTGCCTGAGCATAATCCGGTCCGCGGAGTTCGGTGAGTCTCTTTTGCATCAGAGCGCCTTGGGGAATACCATTCTTACTCAGTTCAGGAGCGAAGCTGTCATGATTACCGCGCAGATAGAAAAAATTGTCCGGAAACGATTTCTTGAGAGTCAGGATAAGATCCATCATCAGAATCGAACTGTCAAAGTCGTCCATTTCATTGACGATTTCCGAATGCACAGCATCTCCTAGAATTATGAGACATGCTGTGTTGGCGGAGAGACATTCGATCAGGTAGTTTTCCGAGAGAATTTTGAGCAGATTATCTACCTGAGCGTGCAGGTCGCCAACGATGATGGGAGTCAGGAAGTCCGGCAGGACTATGATGCCTCCCGCCTTATTGTTTCTGTTTTTGAGCGCATAGGTATCATTAGCAATTATCCTGGTTACGTCATTTAACAGTCTGATCGCCTTGTATTTGCCGAGAATCTTGACGGGACCTCCATAGACTTGCTTGATGGATAAAAGCGCCTCATGTCGGTAAGTCTCCACTTTTTCACGGTTATCCTGTTCATCCGAACGCATGATGCTCACTTTAGCGTCGGGATCAAGAGGGGTCAGGATAAGATCGCCATTTCTGTTGGTAACCTGAATGTGTCGTTGAGCGACGGTGTTATCCAGATCGAACAGATCGGTATAGAGAGTATTCTCCCTGCCTATTATCACCGAATCTCCCACACAGAGCCTGGCAAATCCGAGGATGTTCTTGATACAGCAGGATAAGGGTGAAAAAATCAGCCAGTTTTTCTTGATATGCTTCTTTTTCACGCCAAGAGGAACTTCCGGATGGAAGTGGAGGAGTTGTTTGCCAAGTCGCAATTCGAAGGTCTTGCCGTCATGGGCGATCCTGCTTGGCGAAGTGATTTCCTGCGGTGCCCTGGAAACGTTTAGCCAGTTGATCGCTTTTCTTTTGAGAAAGAGGTTTTTCCAGCTGCCCTGAATTGCGATCACTCCTGCTCTCTCGTTCTTAGGGAGCAGCCATGAAGGGATGCCGGCTTCACCTTTTTCAACAATTCTCATTGGCGGGGAGTTGATGTCCTCTCGAACATACACCTGCATTTTAGCGCGGTGCAGGTACAGAGCCACTTCACGATAGACTTCCGCCTGATTGATTACCATTTGTAGAGAAAGGTCGTCATCAACTGGAAAATAGCCTTCCTTGTGCCGTTCCTTTCTGCGCTCATAGACGGTCCTGGGATCGGGGATGATAAATTCAAACACATATCTGTGCTTCCAGTCCGTAGTGAGAAATGAATCTCCGGCAGGCGGAATTCGAATGCGGTCACATTCCAGAATAAAGGGTGGTGAGGCTTCAAGCCATTCCTTGTCGAAAACAGTAAGCGCCTCAGCCACTCCCTTAAAGGGAAGCCCCAGATGAACCTCTCGAGGACGGTAGATAAGACTCTGGTTTTTCCACCATTTTTTTACGGTTAAATCGAGATAGCCTTCATTGGGCCATCCTCCGATTTGATTTATATAATAGGTTTTGCCCGCACCCGGTGGGCCGGTGACAATTAACTGCAGAAACTCCAGGCCGACAGGGACGAGAACCCCGCGGATTTTTTGAGTCTGGTCTATGGGTTGAAGTAGTTTTTTAAGAATATTGCTCATCGGCGTCTCAAGAATGTGAATATCCTGCTCGGTTGTAGTTGAGGATGCAGTTCAGCTGAGTTAAAGCATATCGATCACTTTCTTTACCTTGCCCGTAAACATCATGATATGCAATAGAAATTCCGATTAAAAACTTCAATCTATGATGCTGTACACGTGAAACTCGATTTGCCATACCACAGGTACCGTCAAATCGCCGTTTCAGATATTACGCCCGGTGTATCGAGCCTTCCCGGGGCACTGCGCTCATCACAGAGTTATTCCGGCAACTTCGATCACGTTGATTTTTCATAAGATTTTTTAATTTCAGTATATTGCTCATCCTTGGCTGGATGCGGAACCCATCAATTATTGAAATATCAATGTTGATATTGTATGTTCAGTGAAGGTTATCGAACTTTGCAGGAGCAACTTGAAATGGAAATAATCATTGGCTCAATGCCCCCTCTTGGACCTCAAGGTGAAAAAACACCGGTCACCAGAAAGGGAGTGGTGGAAGCTCGAGTGTTACACGTGAGGCCGCCAAGGAGAGGTATCGCGGGCCCTTCAGGGGCTGAGAGGCGCGGGAAAGCTACACGTGATCCTGTCAAAGGAAGAGTATTGACGTTGATGGTAATGGATGCGGATTTGCTGCCCAAAGATATAGACCAGGCTGATTATGGAGTGTCTCTGCGTTTCCATCGCCTCTAATATGTCGATGTCACACCGGGGACACCCGCCGATGGAGTACCGGTGATGTGGGCATCATCACCGGCTCAATGTTGATGGCGTCGTAAAAAGCAGTCCTTCCTCCTGATCCGATCAGTAGGAATTCATTGTCCAGATACCGCAGGGACAGGTATCGGCGCAAAAACCGCAGGCGATGCATTTGTCATCATCGGAGACATATTCGTAGTTTGCCTTGATGAGGGCCCCCGCCGCCATCGCCGGTTCGATCTCCCTTCTGCTGATAGCTCCGGTCGGGCAGATAGTTTCACAGAGATGACAATCCCGGCAGGAAGCACAGGAAAGACAACGTTTAGCCTGATTTTCTTCGCTGCCGTCCGCTGTTTCCGGAACATAATGGGTGATGGTAAGGGCCTGCTGGGGAATGACCTCCCTGGTAAAAGGCTGCCAGGGCAGTCCCTTGAGTTGTGCCATGATGAATTCCGCCGCGGTCTTACCGGCTCCAAGAGCATTGGTGGCGAGCCCGGGGCGCTCTACATCGCCGATGGCCAGAACCTTGGGATCAGCGGTAAGATGAGCTTTGTCGGTCTTGATCCAGGTGGCCCCGCCGACACTTACGGTTTCCACCGATTCGGGAAGGAAGGGAAGTGCGGGGACATCTCCAATAGAGATAATGACCGTTTGCGCCGGTATGCATGTACCATCATTGGTGACAAGACCCTGGTCGGTTACCTCTGCGGTTTTGACCGGCCAGAGAAACTGAGCTCCGTGACGTTCGGCTGCCTCCTTCTCGGCGCCGAATGCCAGCGGTTTCTGGATGTCGACCAGAGTAACCTTTTCAGCCCCGAGGCGATATGCTTCGCAGGCGACATCGCAGCCGACATTTCCCGCGCCGATAACGACAACCTCCCGGCCTATCTTTGTTGCCGCGTCGCCTTTTGCTGATTTAAGAAAATCCAGGGCGGGAATGACCCTGTCGCTTCCGGGAAACTGCAGCCGCCTGGGGTTGTGAGTGCCCACCGCGATAATGACATAGTCAAACTCATCTCGCAATCTTGTAAAACCTTCCTTGTCCATGTCCACGCCGAAATGTGCATGAAGGTTCGGAGTCTCCAGGAAACGGTGTATCTCCTCGTCCCAGATTGCCTGGGATAAGCGTTCCCAGGGGACGACCTGGGCAAGTTTGCCGCCGAGTTTATCGTCTTTTTCAAAGATATGGACCTCAACCCCGCCAAGGGCAAGCTGCCATGCAGCATTCATCCCACCGGGACCGCCGCCGATAACGGCCACTTTCCTGCCGATCGGTTCGGCAGCTGCCGGAGCTTTATGGTTGCTGACAGCACGGCCCAGGACCTGCATCTCTATGGACTGGTCGACACCACGACGGGAACAGTTTTCCATACAGAGGTTGGGACAGATGGCTCCGCAGACCGAACCGGGCAGCGGCGTATAACGCAGAACCATGTCGTAGGCCTCGTCGATGCGGCCCTCGCGGATCAGACGCAGGCGGTCGACCGTGGGGATGTGAATAGGGCAATAGTATGTACACGGGGCGGCATGTTCACAGTTGGCCCAGTAGGGTTTGAATCTGCGCAATTCGCCGGAGACGATGGCATCCACGGGGCTTCTGTCAAGACCGGGAGAGAGATCGCGCAGGGGATCGCCGCCGCCGAAGGCGTTGTTCCAGAATTCATTGCGAAACTGCGCCATCGGCATCGGCCCGGAAAACATCAGGGCCCTTTCCTGAGGTGAAATGGCAACGAGAACCTGCCATTCTTCACGGTTGCCGAGTTCCGTCAGCAATTCTGCCCTGTCTATTTTATCGAGAAAGGAAGGGATCCTGTCGTTCAACCATTGCCACTGGTCATCGTCGAGCGGTTGCCGTCTGGCATTGGTTTTGGAAAAGGAATCATCAATTTTGCCGCGAAAATAGATCATGCCGCCGACCATCCCCACACATGGTCGATAGCCAAGGATGTTATCCGGATTTTTCGCTTCAATCCCGCAGACAACAGCGATGCCGCCGCAGTTGAATTCCGCGAAGGAGTCACCGGTTGAACCCAGAACCCAGAGTTCCGGACGGTCATGATCAGGATTCCACTTGGTCATGGTGAGTCCGCGGGCTCCAATGGACCCCCCAATACTGACCTTACCGTTGGCCATGGCGTTGCAGACGCCGTTGGTTGCATTGCCCTTGACAATAATTTCCGCACCGATATTGAGGAAGCCCACATCATCGGATGCCGCACCCTCGCAAGTTATCGTCGTTCCAGGCATGCCCATGCAGCCGAGCCGCTGACCGGCCGGACCGTTGAGGCGTATGTTGAGTCCTTCCTCCTTTTCCAGACGGATGCCGATATTATGCTGACCATAGGACTCCAGGACAAGATCGGAGGTCTCCTGTGCAGCCTGGCGCACAAGTTTCTCAAATTCCATTGAACTAATACGCTGCCCCTGGGTGTCGAGGCCTTTAATGACGGTCGCAGTCACTGATAACTCCTTATATCATCCGGCGAAACGAGGTCCGCGAGGTGGTTTTCATAAACACATTCGTTTAACAGACATATTTGATTTGCAGAAGATCGGCAGCCGCCTTGTCATTGATGCCGATGGCATCGGACATCCCCACCGGCAGGCTCTGCGATCTGCCCAGTGGGGCCATGATCTTTTTGCTCTCTGTCTGAATTGACATGAACATATCGACAACCCTCTGAGCAACAAGATCGGGATCGAGCCTGCGGTATAATTTGGGATTCTGGCTGGTGATACCCTTAGGGCAGATGCCGAGGTTGCAGACATTACAGCGGTCTTTCTCATTGCCAAGACAGCCAGCGGCGGCCTGCATCACGTATTTACCGATATGAACTCCCGAGGCGCCCAGCATGATCAGCGCCATGCCGTTCTGGGTGACATTGCCGTTCTTGCCGATTCCTCCTGCTGCGAAAATAGGTATTTCGTTCTGTTTACCCTGTTTGACAAGATCGAGATAGCACTCCCGGACATTGGAGGCGATCGGGTGTCCGGTGGCATTCATGGAAACATCATATGCTGCGCCGGTTCCACCGTCGATGCCGTCGATCATCAGTCCGGCGGCGTAGGGATTACGCACCAGATTGTTGAGCACTGATTTGGCTGAGGTGGAGGCGGATATTTTGGGATAGACGGGTACTTTATGGCCAAAGGCGGTGGAGAGACTCTGCATCATTTTCATGACACTTTCCTCAATGGAATACAACGTCTGGTGGACCGGAGGAGAAGGCAAGTCGACTCCCTCCGGTACTCCGCGCAGTTTGGCGATCAACTTGGAAACCTTGAACCACATGAGCAGACCGCCGTCGCCGGGTTTGGCACCCTGACCGTATTTGATTTCAATAGCGGCCGGATCACACTGCATTTCAGGAATAGCCCGAATAATTTCATCCCAGCCGAAATAGCCGGAAGCTATCTGCAGAATGATGTATTTAAGATAGGGGCTCCTCAAAACCCACGGAGGACAGCCGCCCTCACCGGTGCACATAACCACCGGAATGCCGAGCACCTCATTGCAGTAGGCCACACCCTGCAGGAGACCAAGCCACATATTGGGCGAGAGTGCGCCGAACGACATCGAGCCGATAACAAAGGGAAAGATCTCCCGGGTCGGCGGAATCCAGCCCCCGTTCAGGCTTCTCTCCAGAAAATCTTCCGGCGCCAGTACTCTTCCCAGGGAGGTGGTTATGTTAAACTCATGGCGGCCGGCATCCAGTGCCGGATCGGTGAGCATCGAGATGCGGTCGAACATGATGCGGTCCAGCAGGGTGGGGCCGCTGACATTTCTCCTTCCCCCTCGTTTATGGGGCTCGCCCTTCTGGTTGCGGAAAAAGACCGTGCGGTTTTCATTGCTGTTCGGCATCGGCGAGATGGCCTCGTTGGGGCAGACCATTTCACACATGGCACAGCCGATACAGGCATGTTCCAGATCGGTTTTCTGACGAATGCCGGTAAAGGTGCGGTAGCCGGTTTCTCGCTTAGTTGCGAATACATCGAGCTTAGGCATTCGCTGCCTGCGATGGGCCAGATAAATTGAGCCTTTCGGGCAAACCGCGGTACAGCGCCCGCAAAGGGTACACCTGTCCTCGCGATGGCTGATAATCCAGGTGAGGTCGCTATAGGTTAAGCTGCCTGGGGCAACGGATACGGATCGAGCTGAGACCATATTGTCAGTTCCTTTCTATCAGGTGGAATTAATACTGTATGTTCGCGCATCGGCTGAAAATCGAGGAAGGGATCACGATCCGGTACCAGAGCGTCGACGCCGCACATCTCCGAGGCAATCGCCCATTCTCCGGGGCGTCCCCCCACCGTGGCCGGCCTCAGCTTTTTCTGATCCATGACCAGGAGGCAGGTTTCATCGGCGAGGGTGCCGATGACGGCATTTGGTCCATCTATGATCAATCGTTTACAGACATTGCGGAGACCGCGCAGGAAATCTCCCTGTGGATGATTTTCCAACTCTCTGTTGCTCAGCGGGGTAATTATATGTTTATAGGCCTGCAGGGGCAATTTCAGCTCTTTCAGCGTGTAATGCAGAATATGGGCGAAAACCTCTGAATCGCTCTGGTATCCCATATAACCGGGAAGATTTCGTCCCAGCAGCCAATCACGAATGGGGACGAAGGCGGTGTTTTCACCATTGGTCATGGTGGCTATGCCCTGGATAAAGAAGGGATGACAGGCATAGAGGTTAATGCCATAATTGGTGTTCTGCCGCCCCTGGGCCATACAGACACGTGATTTGATCTGGCCGTCATGGAGGCGGAGTGCATCGCCGATCTGCATTGGCCAGCCCACTTCCTTGATCGTGGCGACGTCGGGATAGAAGGAAAATACCGAGAGGTCCCCTCCATGTTCCTCACCGATCCGGCGAAGGGCGATGCGGGCACGAAGCAGTTCCGCTTCCCGGACCTCCTGTGATTCTTCTTTAAAACCTTCAGGCATTCTGTAGGCTCTGAGAAAATAGCGATAGCGGTCATTGGAATCGATTATGCCGGTCTGCATGGCAAAGCGATGATCGTATTTCAGTTCATAACCGTTGGCGTCCATATATTCATCAAGCCGGTATTCCGCCTTTTTGGAGTGGGCAATGCCTGATAATATCGGAAATCTAGGGTTATATTTGAAATCTTCAAACTCCAGTCCGCGCAGCAAAAGGCCAAGTCCCGAGCCGTCGTAGCCTTCCTGCATGGCCTCCATGGCTGTCAGAACCGAATACGGCGAAAATGGTTCATTGGCGGATTTTAAGGCTAAACGACACATTTTTTCTCCTGATAATAGTGAAAGAACTGCCGAGGGCAGAGCATAGTTGCGGCAGAATAAAAACCGGAGGGGTACTTCTGGCCTAATGATAAAAAACTACAGATATAAAAGCTACAGAATAAAAGCTACGGTGCTAAGTCTACTTTAAGACGAACTTGCATTACTAGCATGAAAAAAACAGGAAGTCAATATTCTTATATTTATGCTGATTAAACAAATAGTTAGCTCGCCGTTGCGTGTCGTTGAGAATGTAAGGCTGCGGAAATTAAGGAATGCGGAAATGATTGAAAATGAAGCGAGGGGAGAAGGCTTGAAGGACAGCGGCCAAAAAGCCTACCGTGCGGCTGGCCGTGGACCTGCACAAGAAGAATTTGTCTGCTGGTTTTATGGCCCACCGATATCAGCAGGGGGATATGGGGAATAGTGTAAAGGTAACTAGGGGATGAAAGGAGGTACCTCTTCCAAGCCCCTGTGTAATCTAACTAACCTTGCCGATATTTTTAACCTGGTCAATCGTTTCTTTTACTTCAGCTACTTCCTTGACGCCCGGGATGCCGTCGACTATTTCTTTTCCGCCATCTTCAACCTCACTTATACCTTTTTTGAAGGAAGAGATTGCCTTTCCCAGGCCTGATCCGATTTCCGGTAATTTTTTTCCGCCGAAAATAAGGAAGGCTATTCCCAAAATCACCACCAACTCGGGGGTTCCCAATCCGAACATTTCAACCTCCTGCGCATAAATTTTTCATAATCGAAAATCAGGCAGATGAATCTTTTTTATCATCTTCCTCATCGATTTTTTTTGCTGATTTCTCTTCCTGCTGTTTTGTGGCTTCCTTAAAATTCTTGATACCTTTACCGATACCGGAACCAATTTCCGGGAGTTTGCCGGCACCGAAAATTATTACAATAATAACCAGAATCACTATGAGTTCCGGCATTCCAAGTCCAAACATAATAGTACCTCAAAATAGATTTAGCCGCAGGAGAAGGTTGTCAGCCCGTGCGGCAGCCGTTCAGTCTTCAGAGAGCTTGATTTTAGAGCAGTCCGCGCAGAAAGTCAAGGCTGACTGAATTGACAGAGAAGGATAAGTCGCATTGTTAAAGTCGATAATATCGTCGCGTCGTTCCTTCTACTTTGGCAAACCAAGAATCTTCTCTGCCATACCGTTCATTTCAGCGATGACTTTTTCCAGATCGATGGTGAGGAGATCCCTGTTTTTCATCAGTTGCCTGCCATTGACGAATGAGTGAATGACATCGGCACCGCGAGCCACGTAGGTGAGATGCGAGGGGATGTTGTAGAGCGGTGTCAAGTGGGGCTGGTCAAGGTCAAGGACGATGAAATCTGCTTTTTTCCCCACTTCCAGAGAACCGATGCGCTTTTCAACTCCGAGGGCGCGAGCTCCGTTTATGGTAGCCGCTTTCAAGGTATCTTCGGCATTCATCACTGTTGGATCCATGCGGGCGATTTTATGTAACTTGGCGGCGCTGTTCATTTCGCTGAACATATCGACGTCATTATTGCTGGCACCGCCATCGGTGCCGAGACAGACAGTGATGCCACACTCAAGCATATCGACGACAGGGGCGATGCCGGAAGCGAGCTTCATATTTGATTCGACGCAATGAACAACCTTCACCTCATGTTTTTTGAGGATATCGATGTCTCTTGCGGAGACCTTGACGCAATGACAGGCCAGTGTCGCAGAGCCCAGCAGGCCGAGAGTTTCGAGATGTTCAACAGGAGTAACACCATAGCGTTCCATACAGGTCGTCACCTCGGCCTGGTTTTCAGAGAGATGGATGACATAGAGACTGTGGTAATCGGTGGCTACAGAACCCAGTCTGGTGAGCAGGTCGGGCGAGCAGGTATACACACTGTGCGGATCCGTGGTGACGGTAATTAGCGGGTTATTTCGGTATTCCCCGAAAAGATCGGCAAGGTAAGCGATACCGTTATCAGGTTCACCGTAGCAGGGGGATGGAAAATCGTAGAGGACTTCTCCAATCCAGCCTCGGATTCCGCAATTTTCAGCGGCACGCGCCACCTCTTTTGAAAAAAGATACATGTCGCAAAAGCTGGTGGTGCCGGATCTGATCATCTCGGCAATGGAAAGCAGAGTTGATTGATAGACCATCTCCGGGGTCAGTTGGGCCTCGATGGGAAAGATGTGTTTCTCAAGCCAGGTCATCAGCGGAAGGTCATCGGCCAGACCGCGAAAGCAGGACATTGCCCCATGGGTATGCCCGTTGATTAATCCAGGCATGATAAGTCCATGTTCTTCATGAATGATTTCAACACGGGGAAAAGCATCCATCAGTGAAGCCGCTGTATCGACCGCGGCAATGGTATCACCCTGAACGGCGATTCCCCCATCTTTTATGACACTGTGCTGCGTATTCGTGGGAAGAAGATACTTTCCTGTGAAAATGTAGTCGGGATTTTTTAGCATCATGTAGTACCTGAAAGAAAATGCCTGACCTAGCTGAGCTGGACTGTTTATGGTAATTGCTTTGGCTGTAGGGGTCGGTTCACGGATTTTTACTTATCTTTCGTTTTTCTGCTCATAAGGGCTGTTTGTAAGGAGTAAACACTACACCCTGGAGAGGACTTCAATTATAAGGCGCTCAAGCCGCGGTTCGATTTCGGCAGCCGCTGCAATAATATCTTCAAGAAGAATAGGTTGAAGATTATCCGGGTCGTTGATGTTGGAGATGGCGGAAAACCCGAGAACATTCAAGCCACCGTGCCTGGCAACCAGCACTTCAGGAATTGAGGACATGCCGACTGCATCTCCTCCGCTTTGCCTCAACCAGCGCGTTTCCGCGGGAGTCTCCAGGCTGGGGCCGGGAATGCAGGCATATACCCCGGTGATGACGTTGCTGAGCCTGCAGGAATCGGCGCAATCCAATGCAGTTCTGATAAGACCGGGATTGTATGGTTCGGAAAGATCGGGAAAGCGTGGGCCCCAGGCCTCGATATTGGCGCCTCTGAGGGGATTTTCTCCAAGAAAGTTGAGATGATCCCGGATCACCATTATTGAGCCCGGGCGGAAGAGCGGATTTAGGCCTCCTGCGGCGTTGGTAAACACGAGATTTTCCGCGCCCAGGAGCGAGAGAACGCGAATCGGAAAGGCTACTTCCTTAGTGGAATAACCTTCGTAGTAGTGCAAACGTCCCTGGAGAACGGCAACCCTGTGGGTGCCCAGAGTGCCAAGCAGGAGGTTGCCTTTGTGGCCCGCCACGGTTGCCGTGGGAAAATGCGGTATCTCATGGTAGGGAATAACCGCATCGGTGGAAACTCGATCGGCCAGAGCGCCCAGGCCGGTTCCTAGTTGAATGATGGTGCGCGGAGCATACGGCAGGACTGATTTTAAAAAGGCGACACAATCCTCTACTTTGGAGATGTAAGTATCGTCACTCTGCATCGGTCTGGAGAAGAGCATTGGTTCTAATATATTCCTGCACACTGTCACGGTCGGCGTCCATTATTTCACAGCGTGTCTGTTTGCCGAACAGGCCCTGGATGGCTTCCGGCTGCTCCGGGTCAATGCCGGCGGCCTTGCGCACGGTCTCGGCAAATTTTGCCGGGTGTGCGGTGGCAAGACAAATCATGGGAATATTGTTCTGCTTATGCCGCAGACCGGCATAGACACCGACTGCGGTGTGGGGATCGAGAAGATAGCCATAATCGGTATGGAATTTTCGAATCGTCTCTTCGACATCCTCTTCACTGACAGAAGTTGCGCTGAAATCTCTTTTTATCTGATCGCAGTAGCCGCTGAGGTCTAGCCGGCCCTTTTCGGCGAATTCCAGCATAGCCTCCGTGGTTCTCTCAGGGTCCTTGTCGAGAAGATAATAGAGATAACGTTCAAAATTCGATGCTGCCTGAATATCCATTGAAGGACTCGATGTCTGCTGCACTTGTGCTGCGGAGTAATCGCCCATGTTCACGAACCTGCTCAATATGTCATTGGCATTGGAGGCAAGAACAAGCTTGCGCACAGTACCCTCGGGCAGCAGGTTTTTGGCAATATATCCTGCGAAAATATCACCAAAATTCCCTGTAGGAATGGAGAAATCCATGGCCTTGTCGTTTTCATGCCTGATTACATGGAGACAACTGTAGACATAATAGACAACCTGGGCGAGAATTCGAGCCCAGTTTATTGAGTTTATGGCACCGAGATGATGTGTTTTTTTAAACTCAAGATCGTTGAATAAGGCCTTGACGACGGCCTGGCCATCATCAAAGGTGCCTTCTATGGCGATATTGTAGACATTGTCGTCGGTGACAGTGGTCATCTGCCTCTCCTGCACCGGGCTGATGCGATTGCGGGGGTGCAGGATGAAAATCTTGATCCTCTTCTTGCCGCGAACACCATAGATTGCTGCGCTGCCGGTATCTCCGGAAGTTGCACCGACAATATTAAGATAACCATCGTCCCTCTCCAGCAGATACTCAAAGAGATTGCCGAGAAACTGCAGGGCAACGTCTTTGAACGCCAGGGTCGGTCCGTGAAAAAGCTCAAGAATATGCAGTTCTCCATGATGAACCAGTGGAGTTACCTCTTCTGAGGAAAAGGAGGCATACGATCTGTTGATCAGGTCGCGCAGATTGCTTGAGGGGATGTCGTCAATAAAGCGGGACATGATTTCAAATGCCAGTTCGGCATAGGAAAGTTCGCTCCAGGAGCTGAACGTTTCCGCACCTATTCTGGGGATATTTCGAGGCAGCAGCAGACCGCCGTCGGACGCCAGACCCATCATGACAGCCTGGCTGAACGGGATCGGGGATATTCCGCCCCGTGTACTTAAGTATTGCATGGCTGAGATCTCTTACCGTATAATTGTAAACTTATGAAAGACTTCGGAGTCTGTTATTGCGCCTCGATTTCCACTCTTCCGGCGTCATGCCAGAGCCCTTCAAGATCGTAAAATTTCCGTTGATCATAGTAAAAGATATGAATGACGACATCATCAAAATCGAGAAGTACCCACTTTCCTTCCTGCAATCCCTCGGCGTGTGATGCCTTGATTCTTTTAGAGCGAAGCTCACCCTCGATCGTCTCTGCTATTCCCTGAACGTGTCGGGTCGATCTACCGTTCATAATGACAAAATAGTCGGTGAATGAAGATTTTCCCTGAACATCGAGAACAATGAGTTCTTCAGCCTTGGCGTCTGCGGCGATTTTTGCGCAGGTGAGGGCAAGTTCCAGTCCGGTTTTCGAGTCGTGCTCTTTTTTTAATTTTTTCATGTTGTTAGTGTGCTGATAAGTTTGTTGCTGAAATCCTTAATCTTTCTTCCGTGGTTTGCGTGGAGGAAATTCAAAGCTGATTTTACCATTTTTTGCCAAAAGAAGATAGGCATCAAAAGGACGTTTCTTTTTCGAGATGAATCCCTTAATAAGTTCTGTTTTTTCCTGATTGAGCAGTTGGGAGATAATCTCCGGGGTAATTTGGCGGGAGAGTATTATTTTACTGATTTTCAACCCGTTTTTTTCATCTCCCTGCAGTGCCGACTCGGACATGTAGCCGGCTGGGGTTTCGTAAACATCGGTATTGTCAATAGGGGATTTCCCCAGAGATTCCTGCTGGGTGATGCTGTCGACATCCAGATCGTCGGTGGAATTGGCAAAGATAAAGTCAACCTTGTTGTCTTTCAGTCGTACGGAGGCGCTGAAGGGTTTGCCTTTTTTGGAGATGAAGTCTGCAAAAGGACCGATGGTTTCTCCCTTGATAAGGGCGACGATTTCATCATCCTCCATGACTCTGCCCCCGAGAACCCGGCGGATATGCAGGGAATCGTCTTCAGCATGGTAAGCGGTGGGCGAGGCAAAGAAGCGAATTCCGTTTACCGGGCTGAACGGCGCCTCGGTCTGCGTCTGCGACTCCTTGAAGTTTACTATCTGAGAAGTGATATGGAGCGTCAGTTCGCGAATCTCCTGCATAAAGCTTTCCCTGGTCAGTTCACCCCGCAAGATGCGGTTTAACTTATACTCCCATTCACCCGTCATCTCGGGTGAGGCGAGAACATCTATTTTCATGGCCTCCAGCAGAGCGAGGAGCTCGAAGGCTTTACCGGTTGGCACCAGCTCCTTGCCTTCCCGGATGACATATTTTTCCTTGATAAGCTTTTCTATAATAGATGCTCTGGTAGCCGGGGTGCCGAGCCCTCTTTCCTTCATGGCCTCGGCCAACTCTTCATCTTCTACCATCTTGCCGGAGTTTTCCATGGCGGAAAGAAGCGTACCTTCATTAAATCGTGGAGGAGGCTTAGTCTCTTTTTCTTCCTTTTCAATCTCGGCACAGACGACATCGGCATCCTTGGGAACCGGTTGCAGCATCACATCTTTTTTGTCATCTTCAACCTTACCGTAAATGGCCTTCCAGCCCGGCTCGGTCATTATTTTTCCTTCAGTGACAAAGGTTTCTTCCTCAACCACTGATATTCTTTTGGTCAGCAGAAATTTTGCAGGCGGGAAAAAGACAGCGAGAAAACGCTGCACCACCATAGTGTAGATCTTCAGTTCAGCTTCAGAGAGGTTTTTGGGGAGGATGGCCGTCGGGATAATGGCATGGTGATCACTCACTTTGCTGTTGTTGAAAATCTTCTTGTCCTTGCGGATATAGCCATTTTTCAGAGCCGTTTCGGCAAAAGTGCCGAATTGCCATTTGGTCTGGGCCTGGGTGGTCTTTTGAGCCGTCTCGATATAGTCTTCAGGGAGGTATCGCGAGTCCGTCCGCGGATAGGTCAGCACTTTGTGGCGCTCGTAAAGTGCCTGGGCTATACTGAGAGTATTTTTTGCTGAGAACCCAAATCGTCCATTGGCCTCGCGCTGAAGAGAGGTAAGGTCGTAGAGCTGAGGTGATTTTTGCGATGACTGCTTGCTTTTTTCCGAAACCTCGGCGTTTTTTGAGACGCATTTTGCTATGATGGCGGCAGCTTTTTCACTTTCCCAGATTCTGTCTGCCTTGAGGTGTGAATCCCTGGGGTCCGGGGAGAAGCCAGGATCAACCCATTTGCCGATATACTGACTGCCGTTATAAGTAAAGGTGGAAATCAGATTACAGTAAGAACGGGGTTTAAACTCTTTTCGCGTTCTCTCGCGCATAACAAGCAGAGAAAGAGTCGGCGTCTGTACCCGCCCGCAGGGAGTCAGGAAAAAACCGCCATGGCGGGATTTGAAGCCGGTTAGTGCCCGGGTGGCATTAATCCCTATGAGCCAGTCCGACTCGGATCGGCACAGGGCGGTATCCTCCAGGGGCGTCATCTCTTCGTCTGAGCGGAGGTTGTTGAATGCCTCTCTTATGGCATCACTGGTCATGGACTGCAACCAGAGTCTTCTGAAGGTCTTTTTGGCAACGGAGGCATTCCAGACGAAGCGAACAATGTTTTTAAAGATCAGCTCGCCTTCACGACCGGCGTCACAGGCATTGATTATCCTGGAGATGTCTTTGCGGCGAATCAGCTTCTGCAGAGCGTTGAGTTGGCCTTTAGTATCCGGCAGTCCCTTTAGAGGGAAACTTTCCGGTAAGATAGGGAGATTTTTGAGACTCCACTTCTGGTATTTACTGTCAATTTCTTCAGGGTAGCAGATCGACACAAGATGACCAATGGCAAAAGACACAACATGTTTGTCACTCTCGTAATGGGTCTTGGTCTTTTGAAATTTACCCGGCAGAGTTTTCACCAGGTCACCGGCTACGCTTGGTTTCTCAGCTATTATTAAAGTTTTATCAGCCATAGATGAATATTAGATATGCAATGAATTAAGATCCTCCTGGGCATAGGCCATTGATCGAGGGAGCGAAAATCACCCCTGGAATTCTTCCAGACACCTATATGCACAGAGTCAGATTTCTCAAAATTGTTTAGTGCTTTACTCCTAAAAAACAGCCGCTAAGAGCAGAAAATCAAAAAATATATTAAAATCCGTGAATCGCCCCCTACAGCCAAAGCACTTATGCAGCTCAGCTGGATTGGTTCCGCAACTTCGAAAGGCCTTTACAACAAACAAGAAAATCAAAAAATATATTAAAATCGGTGAATCGCCCCCTACAGCCAAAGCACTTATGCAGCTCAGCTGGATTGGTTCCGCAACTTCGAAAGGCCTTTACAACAAACAAGAAAATCAAAAAATATATTAAAATCCGTGAATCGCCCCCTACAGCCAAAGCACTTATGCAGCTCAGCTGGATTGGTTCCGCAACTTCGAAAGGCCTTTACAACAAACAAGAAAATCAAAAAATATATTAAAATCGGTGAATCGCCCCCTACAGCCAAAGCACTTATGCAGCTCAGCTGGATTGGTTCCGCAACTTCGAAAGGCCTTTACAACAAACAAGAAAATCAAAAAATATATTAAAATCCGTGAATCGCCCCCTACAGCCAAAGCACTTATGCAGCTCAGCTGGATTGGTTCCGCAACTTCGAAAGGCCTTTACAACAAACAAGAAAATCAAAAAATATATTAGATGTGAACCGGCCTCTACAGCCAGAGCACTTATTCGGCTCAGCTGAGTTAGTATTTTGAGAATCATATTTGTTCTTTTTGTATATAATACGATAACCTATTGCTGCTCAGTCCAGCTGGATGAGTGTCCTTTTCGGACAGGAAATTCAGCGATAAAGCAAAGCAGCGCAAGGTTTTTCTATCGATTCTATGAAAATAGTCAGATGTTGTATAGGGCGGTCGGTGGTTTGTCAATCGGAATTTTTTTCCTAACCCGGATGGCGCCTCCGCTTAACGGCAAAATGCCGGGAGTTTTCTGCCGCAGGTCTATTGTATGGCCTATCGGTTGAATGTCAAACGTGCGGTTATTTAATCCGGGCCGGCAGTCAGGAAAAGAACAACCAGTGAAATTGTTTTCGGTTTATCAGGGAACTACATAGATTCAAAAAGCAATACACTTGCTGCCGCAATTCCATGACTACCGCCGTTCTTAATTATCTGCCGATGATTCCAGTCCTTATCACTTGACAATGCCGCGTGGAAATGTTTAAATTGACTGCTTGAGACGGGTACATGCGGGTGTAGCTCAGTTGGCAGAGCGCAAGCTTCCCAAGCTTGAGGTCGCGAGTTCGAACCTCGTTGCCCGCTCCAATTCGGTTTGAGTCGTTGGTGGAGCTGAGATCGAAAGGGGCCGGAGGGGTATACCTGCCAGATTATCGGCAGGCATTTGAAAGTGGGCTTTGCCCGCTTTTTTTTATGTCTGTTCATCTGGCCCGGAGCGTATACCTGGCGTGGAAAAATATTTTCTCATACAACTTCATTAAGAAAAAATTTTTCAAAGGTAATGAAAAGTATCGTCCACCCTTTCCGTACGAATCGGTGGATGAGAGTACGATTTTAAAGTAGTGTTTAAATTGCACAAAAAATGAGTGATTTTGTAATTAAAAAAATAGGTGAGTTCGCAGATGAACTGCTGCCTTCCATGGGACTTGAACTTGTAGAAGTACAGTTCAGAAGAGAACAGCACGGTCTGGTTCTCCGGATTTTTATTGACGGTCCGGATGGAGTCAACCTTGATCATTGCAGTATGGTCAGCAGGGAGTTGGGTGATTACCTTGATGTTGAGGATCTCATCGAACACCAGTATCATCTGGAGGTATCATCTCCCGGTTTGGAAAGAAAACTCTCCAGGCTGAAGGACTTTGAGAGATTTCACGGTCGCAAGGCAAAAATCAAAATGCATCTGCCCATTGATGGGGAGAAGACGTTTATCGGCGTTATTTCCAGAGTCGACGGGGAGTCGATATTTCTTGAGATGGAAGGTGGAAAAGAGCTGGAGTTCACTTTTGACATGGTCAGCGTGGCGAGGCTTGCTATTTAATTATGAATATCGCATTGTCATATAATAAAAGAGTGTCCGTTCTAAGAAGTCAGGGCAAAAACGGTGGAGTAACAGGATGCTGTCAGATTTAAAACGCATTATCGATCAGATCAGCAGGGATAGAGGATTTGACAAAAGACTTCTGATTGAGGCAATCGAGGAAGCCGTTGCTTCAGCCGCACGAAAGAAGCTCGGCAGTCGAAGGGATATTGAAGTCCGCTATAGCGAAGAATATGGTGAGGTGGAAATATTCCAGTTCCGAAGCGTTGTTGAATCTGCAGAAGACGAGCAGACGGAGATCTCTTTCGATGAGGCCATTCGTCTTGACCCTGAGGTACAGCTGGGTGATGAGCTTGGCGAAAAAATGGACAAAATCGAGGATCTTGGCCGGATTGCCGCGCAGTCGGCCAAGCAGGTCATCATTCATAAGATGAAGGATGCCGAGAAGGAAGTCATCTATGAAATGTTCAAAGGGCGAATCGGCGAAGTCGTCAGCGGTATTGTCCAGCGCTTTGAACGGGGCAACATGATTGTCAATCTTGGCAGAACCGATGCTGTTTTGCCCAAGGATCAGCAGATACCCAAACGATCCTTCAAGCAGGGTGACAGGATACGGGCCTATCTTAAAGAAGTACGCCAGACCAGCAGAGATTCCCAGTTGCTGTTGTCGCGAACCTGCGATGAGTTTTTGGAGAAGCTTTTTCAACTGGAAGTTCCCGAAATAGCCGAGGGCATCGTCAAGATAATGGGAGTCAGCAGGGAACCAGGATTTCGCGCTAAAATCGCCGTGAGTTCCATGGAAACCGACGTAGACCCTGTAGGCGCCTGTGTCGGCATGAAGGGGTCCAGGGTGCAGAATGTCGTTCAGGAACTTCAGGGTGAGCGTATAGATATCGTGACCTGGAGCCCGGATCCTGCAAAATATGTATATAACGCACTCGCTCCTGCTCATGTAAGCATGGTACGGGTCGACGAGGATACAAAATCTCTTCTCGTTGTGGTGCCGAATGACCAGCTTTCACTGGCAATAGGCAGACAGGGGCAAAATGTTCGTCTGGCCTCCAAGCTGCTCGGCTGGAAAATTGATGTCAAGAGTGAACAGAGGTATGCCAACCTGGAAGATCCTGGATATCAGACCCTGCTCGCTCTTCGTGGTGTCGAAGAACCGCTTGCCGACCAGCTATTCGCAAAGGGTATTACTTCCGTTAACGACCTGGCCAGGGCAAGTGTCGAGACACTGATTGTTCTGCGCTCCATAGATGAAGAAATTGCGGAAAGATTGATCGGGGCCGCCGCTGAGGCAGTAAAAAACGGGCTGGGGTTTATACCTGAAGGAAAGGCCGAGGCGGAAGAAAAGGACGAAGCGGAGCAGCAAAACGAAACTTCCTCCGAAGAACGGATTGAAGCGGAGGCGGAAAATGTGATCTCCGTGGGAGAAAAAACCGAAACGGCAACAAACGACCCAGCCTCTTCCCATGAAAAAGGCGAAGCGGCAGAGGATGACCAATCCCCCGCGGAAGAAAATGCTGGCGAGGAAGAGGAAGGTTTGATCTCCTCCAGGGAAGAAGCGGCGAAGATCGATCAGGATGATTCAGAAGATACGGAAGCCGAAGGAAATAAATAAATATCTGTGACTGTGTCCGTTAGAACATGCGTGGCCTGCAGAATGAAGACGGACAAAAGGATATTACATCGTTTTGTCTGGATGGAAGAAGGACCTGTCCTCGATGAATTACAGAGGATGGAAGGCAGAGGAGCTTATTGCTGCAGAGGCGAAAAGTGCCTGCATAGATTTCTTTCACAAAAGCAAAAGTGGCGAAAAACATTTAGAAAGTAGTTTGACTTTTTAATGATGCTCAGGCATAACTTTTTTCACAAATAGAAAAGATTAAGTTAACCGGGTGTTTTTGCTGTAGAGAGGTATTACGGGAGCAAAAAATGAGTAGGGTTAGGATTTACGAGCTGGCGAAAGAGGCCGGAATGAGCAGCAAGGCATTGGCTTCAAAACTCATGGATCAGGGATATGACGTCAAGGGCCACAGTTCAACTGTTGATGAAGAAACGGCCGACAAGATCCGTAAAACCGTTTTGCAAAGCGCTGATACTGAACTTGTCGAAAAAAGGATAAAGGGTGAGGCCGGACCGACTGTTATCCGCAGAAGGTCCACTATTATTCGCCGCAGGCCGAAAAGTGTCCCTGAAGAAGAGCAGGAACAGGAAGCCTTTCCCGCCGTTGAAGAAGAAAGCGGAGATGAGGGGGAAACCGGAACGACCGTCACCGCCGAGACACCGGAAGGCCTTGGAGAAGAGCTTGAGAGCACGATAGCTGAAGGTGAAGGTACTCATGCCGAAGAAAAGCATCCCGCCGAGAAAGAGCGGGAGGGCCAAACCGCCTTCGATGCCGAAGGTGTTTCCGGACACGCAGGGGAGCAGGCCACGGATGAAACCGCTCAGGAAGTTTCTGCAACGCCGGAAGAAACCAGGGATGCAGACATAGAACAGACTGCCGATACCGGTAGTGAGCCGGAACAAGAGGAACCTTCGGAAATCATGGAAGAGAAGGCCGGGGAGGCTATTGCGAAAAAGAAACCAGCCCCCAGGGGTAAAAAAGAAGCCCCCCGTAAAAACTTTGCTCGTGTTGTCGGCACAATAGATATCCCTGTTGAAGAAGAAAAACCGGTACCGTCCCGACCGAAGAGAAGACCTGCCAGACCACCAGTTTCAGGCGCACCCGGCAGAACGGATATTCCTGTAGGTCCTGAAGGAAAAGACGAAGAAGCCCGCGTTAAGAAAAAGGGGCGGAAAGCTGTCCCGGTAGAGAAAGATGATGAAGCAGGCCGTAAGGGCAAAGCTTTAAAGAAAGGGAAGAAGGCTGTAAAATATACCCACTTTGGAGAATATCAGCGCTCTCCCGGCAAGAGAGGAAAGCGAGGCGGCAAAGGCAAGAAAGACAGGCAGTCTTCCCCGCTTCTGGAAATGAAAGCGAGTAAGAAGCGCATAATAGTATATGACTCCATCACCGTTGGCGATCTCGCGGCCAAGATGAGGGTCAAGGCGAGCGAAGTTATCGGCAAATTGATGGGGCTTGGGGTCATGGCAACAATGAACCAGCCGGTGGATGTTGAAACCGCCATGCTGATTGCCAGCGATTTCGGCTATGAAGTAGAACAGGGCGTTACCGAGGAGATCGGCATCCAGATACTAGACCAGGAACAGGAAGGTGGTGTCAGGAAACCCCGTCCGCCGGTTGTGACGGTCATGGGACATGTTGATCATGGTAAAACCTCCATTCTCGACGCCATCAGAAAAACCGATGTTGCAGAAGGAGAAGCTGGCGGCATCACTCAGCATATCGGTGCATATCATGTCAAATCACCCTCCGGAGACGTCACCTTTGTAGATACGCCAGGTCATGCCGCTTTTACCGAGATGCGTGCCCGTGGGGCTCAGGTCACTGACCTGGTGATTCTGGTGGTGGCCGCAGACGACGGAGTCATGGACCAGACCAGAGAGGCAATCCACCATGCTCAGGCGGCTGAGGTGCCCATTCTCGTGGCGGTCAACAAGATAGATAAAGATAATGCCGATCCCGACCGGGTAAAAAGGGAACTTGCTGATCTCAATCTGGCCCCGGAAGAATGGGGAGGGCAGACTATATATTGTGAGACCTCGGCAAAACAGAATATAGGCATAGACAATCTCCTGGACAATATCCAGCTTATGGCGGAAATCCTTGAGCTCGAAGCCGACCCGGACCGTAAGGCAAAAGGACGGGTTGTCGAGGCAAAACTCGATAAGGGCCGCGGGGCGGTTGCAACCGTAATGGTACAGGAAGGAACCCTGCGCGCCGGAGACTACTTTGTGGTTGGTCAATACAGCGGTAAAGTACGTGCCATGTCCGACTATAAGGGCAGGCCGATAGAAGTTGCCGGTCCTTCGATTCCGGTAGAGGTACAGGGAATGTCCGGCGTACCCTCTGCAGGTGACGAGTTCCTTGTTGTCACCGATGAGAAGATGGCAAAGAGTGTCAGCCATTCTCGCTCACTCAAGGTCCGGGAAAGTGAACTTGGTGCACATACCAAGATCTCTCTGGATAAACTTTTTGAACAAATGAGCGAAGGTGACGTTAAGGAACTCCGCGTAGTTCTCCGCGCTGATGTTCAGGGAACTCTTGAAGCCTTTGCCAAGGCAGCTGAAGAATTGTCCACCGACCAAATCAGGGTTCGCGTGCTTCATGAAGGAACCGGAACCATAACCGAATCCGACATTCTCCTGGCTTCTGCTTCGGAAGCAATTATTATAGGATTCAATGTACGACCTTCGGTGAAGGTGAAGGAACTCGCGCAGAAAGAGAATGTCGATATCAGGGCATATGATGTTATTTATCACGCTCTTGATGACATCAGGAAGGCCATGGTCGGTATGCTCGATCCCACCTTTGTGGAAGACGTTATCGGAAATGCAGAGGTCAGGGAAACATTCAGTGTTCCCAAGCATGGAACCATTGCCGGCTCTTTTGTCACAAACGGCAAATTCCAACGAAATGCCAAGGTGAGGGTGGTCCGCGACGGCGTCGTGGTCTACACTGGAAAGATAGATTCACTTAGACGTTTCAAGGATGATGTCAAAGAGGTCGTCTCGGGCTTCGAGTGCGGTATTGGAGTAGAGAATTATAATGATATCAAGGTCGGCGATACACTGGAGGCCTTTATCATCAAGCAGGTAGCAGCGACTTTGTCGGAAAAATAGTGAGCATGATCAACAATGAGTGACTGGGATCCCAAAAATATCCTGGATTCCTTGGGAGCGGGGAAGCAGGAAAAGAAAAGACCCGCTCGTGTGGCGGATGTAATCAGGAATGAATTATCGATCTTACTGATCGAGAAGGTGCGCGATCCCGATCTCGCAGGTGTTGCTCTGACCCGGGTGCTGGTATCCGATGATTTGAAATACGCCAAAATATATTATACAGTTCAAGGAAAGGGGAAGGCAATTAAGCTTGCCGGAAAGGGACTGGAAAGAGCAAAGGGGTTTATGCGCAGCCATTTGGCTAAGACTCTCAATCTTCGATATACCCCCGCGCTGCAGTTTTTTTATGATGAAACTGCTGAAAAGGTTGAAGAGGTTGAGAGGATTTTTCGTGAGATAGCTGCCGAGAAAAAAAAATGACGATGATTCCTGAGGAAATCAGCACTTCCATTCAAGACGCCGAAAGCGTCATTCTGCTTACCCATGTTCATCCTGACGGTGATGCGGTGGGATCAATGCTGGGATGTGCCGGAATACTCAAATCACTAGGCAAAAAGGTGTTCTGTTATCTTGAAGAGCCCGTGCCATATCTTTACCGATTCCTGCCAGACTGCGAGACGGTGAACAGTTCTCTCACCGAACTCTCATCATTTGTTAATGAAAATAAAAATGTTATTGGCATATCGCTCGATTGCGGCGATTGCGACAGATTAGGTAAAAATAAAGATATTTTTCTTCGGATAGAACCATTTCTGGTGATTGATCATCATCGTTCCCATAAGGATTTCGGGATGCATCGCTGGGTTGATCCAGATAGATCCTCGACCGGGGAAATGGTGTATGAACTTGCCCTGCATTTGCAGGCCGGGATCAGCTACAATTGTGCTTATAATTTATATGTGGCGATTTCCACCGATACCGGATCATTTCGATACGATTCCACTACCTCCCGCACTCTTCGGATTGCCGCTGATCTCCTGGATATTGGGGTATGCCCAGACGAAATCTCTGACTATATCCATAATAATTTCACCTTGGAGAGGATCCGTCTGTTGGAGATGGTTCTCGGCACTTTAAGTCTGCACGCCTACAATCAGCTCGCTGTTATTCACGTTACCGGGAAGATGTTTGAGAAAAGCGGCGCCCTGCCTGAAGATGTCGAAGGGTTTGTCGACTTTCCGCGCTCCATCACCTCGGTCAAGATTGCCGCTTTTGTTAAGGAAGGTAAAGACGGTTCCATTTCCGTGAGCCTGAGGGCAAAAGGAGAGCATGATGTCGCTGAGATTGCCAAGGCATTCGGCGGTGGCGGTCATAGAAACGCCGCCGGCTTTAGCTTTACCGACAAGACCGCTGAACAGGTGCATCAGATTGTCACCGACGAATTGACACGAATGTTTGAGCGATCCTCCTGAATGTAATAAAAATCTTATGTCAGATATTGAAGCGGCGGTATTTCTGGTGGATAAACCCGCCGGCCCTAGTTCCTTTACCATGGTGAAAAATGTTCGGCGTCTCCTGGGGATCAAAAAAGTAGGGCATGCCGGAACTCTCGATCCTTTCGCCAGTGGTCTCCTGGTTATCTGCGCCGGAAGGCCGGCCACAAAAATAATCTCTTCGCTGATGGAAGGGGAAAAGGAATATCTCGCTACTCTGACACTTGGGGTGGAGACGACAACACAGGATCCGGAGGGGCAGGTTACCGCCACGACTGCGGTGGAACCTCTCGCCGAAGAGGTGGTTGAAAGGTGTCTGACAAGCTTTGTCGGAGAGCAGATGCAGATACCTCCTGTTTACTCGGCTTTGAAGCATAAAGGAAAGCCTCTTTATTATTATGCACGCAAAGGCATAGAGGTGAAGAAAGAGGCGCGCCATGTACATATCCGGCAGATAGAGAGAGTCGATGAGAATGGCATACTCAGTGGCTCCGGTGCGGAGCTCACTATCAGGGTAATCTGCAGTAAAGGCACGTACATTCGCACCTTGGCCGCAGATATCGGTCGGATGCTGGGTTGCGGCGCCTATCTCAGCAGCCTGCGCCGCATACGGAGCGGTTCTTTCTCGGTAACGGACAGTTTTTCTGGTAAGGATTTCACGGCGGAGAATGCCTACGAGCGTTTTTTGGCTGGAGCATTATCTGTAAATGATGTATGTAATCTATTGCAAAAATCCTAATTAATGGATAGGGTGTTGCCACCGGCAGGGGCAGAGGTGCAGACGCCTTAAGGCCATGGTCCGGGTCGACTGAATCATTGACATGGTAAGTCTTGTTTTTTTGTGATATTTAGTTGTACTGTTATCACCCCTCAAGGGACAGCTTAAGAGGTCGCTTGTTGTGGCATGTGTATTTGAGTACCCTGGGAATATTTTCTTATCCTGTTTAGCTGGGTCAGGAAATTATTTATGAAGGTGCTTATGGAGTTTTTATTGGATCAAATTCGTTTTCAAAAGATACCAGCGAATTTGTCCGGATGACATTTCAGGAGGATTTGTTGTGGCACAGACAGCTGTAAAGAAAAGTGAAATAATTGAGAAATTTAAGGTGCATCCTTCGGATACAGGCTCTTCAGAGGTGCAGATTGCTCTGCTGACGGACCGTATTCATTACCTCACCGATCATTTTAAAACTCACAAAAAGGACCATCATTCCCGACAAGGGTTGCTGAAATTGGTCGGACAGAGGCGGAGCCTTCTTGATTATCTGAAGAAAAAAGATATAAATAAATATAGAGCCCTGATTCAGGAGCTCGGTATTCGTAAATAGTGATTGTGCAGGGCTTCTGCCCTTTTCATGTTTACGTTCGTGCCATTATTTAACAGACTATTCCGGAAGACTCCGCAATAGTCTGTTGTTTTTGGTGTCTTTAAGTAATTTTACAATTGTTTGTAAGAACATGCTTTTTAAAGGCACTGCTTATCCGGTATAACCGGGTAGGTAAATACGCATTTCCGGAAAAAAAAGAGCATACGGGGCTGGTGGATAATCCAGTCATATTAGTGGCGCTGGGCATTTCCCTGATGCAATAACTATGGAGTTAAAATGTATAAAAAAGTAGAAGCACAAATAGGTGGGAAAAACATTTCCATTGAAACCGGTAAACTGGCCAAACAGGCCTCTGGTTCTATTGTGATCCAGTCAGGAGAGACCGTTGTCCTGGTGACCGCGGTTGCAGGCAAGGAAAATAAACCCGAGTTGGGTTTCTTGCCGCTGACCATCGAATATCAGGAAAAACTGGCATCTGTCGGCAAAATACCGGGCAACTATTTCAGAAGAGAGATAGGTCGCCCCAGTGATCATGAGGTGTTGACCTGCAGAATTATAGACAGACCGCTGCGTCCTTTGTTTCCCGCGGGCTATGCATCCGAGACGCAAGTTATCGCCACTGTTCTATCCGCTGATACCCAGAATGACCCGGATGTTCTGGCATTGGTCGGTGCATCATGCGCTCTGACCCTCTCCGACATTCCCTTCGGCGGACCTGTGGCCGGTGCCCGGGTTGGATATATAGACGGTGATTACGTTATCAACCCCACGGCGGACGAGCTGCTTGAATCCAGCATGAACATCGTTGTAGCCTGTACCCGAGATGCTGTTGTCATGGTCGAAGGCCAGGCCGACAGCCTCAGCGAAGCTGAAGTATTATCAGCCATATTTTTTGTGCACGAGCAGATACAGCCATTGATAGATCTGCAGGATGATTTGAGGTCCACCAATGGACGCGAGAAAAGAATTATCGAACCACCGCAGATTGATGAAGCCCTTCTGGAGAAGGTAAAAGAGGTTTCCTCCGAGGGTGTGATCAAAGTAGTCACCACGGCCGATAAAATGGAACGGGGTCGTCTTTCCGATGAGCTCAAGAAAAAAGTGATTGCCGAGCTTGATGAAAGCGGCGATCGGGCCGGGGAAATCAGTGATCTGCTGTCATCTTACAAGAAGACGGTCATGCGTAAAATGATCGTTGATGATGAGCGAAGGATTGACGGGCGCTCCTTTGATCAGATTCGTAATATTACCTGTGAAGTCGGTTACCTCCCGCGAACACACGGTTCTGCGCTCTTCACCCGCGGAGAAACCCAGGCCCTGGTGACGGCAACCCTCGGCAGCGAGAGAGACCAGCAGCGCATTGAAACCCTCACTGGCGATGAAAACAGAAGGTTTATGCTCCACTATAACTTTCCGCCATTCTGTGTGGGCGAGGCGCGCATGATGCGAGGTCCTTCAAGAAGGGATGTCGGCCATGGCACCTTGGCGATGCGCGGTTTATCCGGGGTTCTGCCCAGTGAAGAGGATTTTCCCTATTCGATTCGGGTGGTTTCAGAAGTGCTGGAGTCAAACGGATCTTCTTCCATGGCAACAGTATGCGGCGGCAGTATGGCCATGATGGACGCCGGAATACCGATCAAGGAATCGGTATCAGGCATTGCCATGGGACTTATCAAGGAAGGAGACAAGGTTGTTATTCTCTCCGATATCCTCGGCGATGAAGATCATCTCGGCGACATGGACTTCAAGGTGGTCGGCACTGAAGGCGGCATAACTTCACTGCAGATGGATATCAAGATTGCCGGGGTTGACCGTGAAATCATGGGAGATGCCCTTGAGCAAGCCAAGAGAGGAAGGCTGCACATTCTTGCTGAAATGAAATCAGGAATCTCCAAAGCACGTGAAGAAGTGTCAGAATATGCTCCTAAGTATCTGGTTATCAAAATAAACCCGGATAAGATTCGGGATATTATCGGCCCGGGCGGCAAAATCATCAAAGAGATGTCTGCTGAATACGATGCCAAAATAGAAGTTGATGACAGCGGTCTGGTGAAGATATTCACCTCGGATGGCAGCAAAGCTGAAGCATTGATCGAGAAGATCAAGGCGATTACAGCCGAGGTTGAAATAGGCAAGACCTACACCGGAGTGGTAAAGAGCATAAAGGATTTTGGCGCCTTTGTTGAAGTATTGCCGGGAACTGACGGCCTTGTTCACATTTCCGAACTGGATACCAAACGTGTTGCCAAGGTTACCGACGTGCTCAACGAGGGTGACACTGTGGAGGTGAAAGTTCTCGATGTCGACAATAGAGGCCGGATCCGTCTGAGCCGTAAAGCCCTGCTGTAATCGACTGAACGCGTGGTAATTATTTAATGCAAAGCCGGATCGTTATTGATCCGGCTTTTTTTTTGAATTGAAAAAATCAATGAGCGAAGAAATAATCACCTTTTGCCGTCTGGATCGACAGGCCACCGCCGATTTGGGTCTGCCTGCCTATGAAACAGAACATGCCGCGGGCATGGATATCCGTGCCGCGGTTGACACCTTTCTGATCCTGAGGGCCGGCGAACGTGCTCTTATCGGAACAGGACTGGCAGTTGCCATTCCTCCAGGTTTTGAAATTCAGGTACGGCCCCGCAGCGGACTAGCGGTTAAGCATGGTGTTACCGTGCTCAACAGCCCGGGAACGATAGATGCGGATTATCGGGGAGAGATCAAGATAGCGCTTATCAATCTCGGCACGGAGGATTTCCGTATTACCAGAGGAGATCGTATTGCACAATTAGTCGTGGCACCTGTTGTCCGGGCAAATGTGAAGACGGCACTGGAACTCTCCAGGACCACACGGGGTGATGGCGGTTTCGGCCACACAGGCAGGTGATATGCGTTTTTCGGTGCTCGGCAGCGGCAGCAAAGGAAATTCCGTCTATATTGAATCCGGAAAAACGGGGATATTGCTGGATGCGGGATTTTCCGGAAAGCAATTGTGTTCACGCCTGAACAGTACCGGTAAAGCCATCGAATGCGTCGGCGGAATTTTATTAACCCATGAACATAATGATCATATCTGTGGAGCGGGAATACTCTCCAGGCGCTGTAAGATTCCGGTTTTCGCCAATGAAGGCACCTTTCGCGGCGGAGAGAAGAAGATGGGGAGGCTTCATCAGAGAGAAGAGTTTGAAACAGGAGAGAAATTTGTCTTTCAGGATCTCGAAATTCGCTCCTTCCGCACTCTTCATGATACCAATGATCCGGTGGGGTATGTGATCAGCGACGGTCAATACACTCTGGGGTACTGCACCGATACCGGCAAAGTCACCCATCTCATGGCAGCCCGCCTACTCAACTGTGATGGTTTGATCCTCGAATTTAATCATGATCCGGAAATGCTCAGGCAAGGTCCGTATCCACTTTTTTTACAGCAGCGCGTCCGCTCCAGCCACGGTCATCTGGCTAATGACGATGCCGCCGATTTTCTGGGCCGTCTTCTCAATCCGCGGTTACAATACATCGTTCTGGCCCACCTGAGTGAAACCAACAACCTTCCCGGAATCGCCCATGAAGCTGCAATGAAAGTAAAGGCTGATTCGAACAGCACCTTCGTAGTGGCACGGCAGGAGTGTCCCACTACCATCATGGATCTTTCCTTATCGGCCCACCATCATAAATAAATCTGTTTCCCCCTGAACTCCAGCTTCTCCTGGCCTTGGGCCGAGGACTAGGGGGCAAGCAGGCAAATAAAAATCACATTACATGCTGGGTAGGTGGATCCGCTTATCCTTCGGTCTTTTGGGATTGGCTTTATATAGTAGCAGGGTTTTGCCGATGAACTGGACCAGTGAGCTCTGCGAGGCTTCCGGTATGATCCGGGCAGCTTCCTTTTTGTCAACTTCGGAGTTGCTGCCTACCTTTACCTTAATAAGCTCGTGATTGAGAAGTTCGGTTTGCACGGCTTTCAGCAGACTTTCGCTGATGCCCTCCTTGCCGACGAGAACCAGGGGGGAAAGCTTGTGGCCCAGACCTCTGAGGTATTTGATTTGCCGGTTGGTGAGTGCTGTATCTTGAGGTTTTGCTGGAGTATCCATTATATTTATAATTTGTAACCGTTTTTAATAAATTTAGCCTATGAAGGCAATGGCCAGGTATGAGCCGAAGACAAGTGTTTCAGCTCATAAGGTTTTTAACTATTTCAACACCGCCTATCCAGGTACCGATGGCGGATCCAAGACCGGTAAGAATAAAGACCAGGAATACCCGCAGAAGTTTGTTTTTCCACCAACAGGCGAAATGCAGCATATCTTCAGCTACCGTCTCAAATTCCCTGACAACCGGCGGGCATACCATAACCTGGATAAATGCGGTGACATATCCCGCGCCGATCACCGGAGTGAGGCTGGTTATCGGCGCCGCCGCAAAGGCGCCAATAGTAGTGAAAGGGTGGGCCATGGCGAGCACCGCTCCTGCGGCCGATGGTATACCATTTGCTAAAATCCAGTAGAGCAGGTTGGCGCCGGCCACCGATGCTCCTTTTTGGAAGCCGATGGTAACAAGTGAACCGATAATAACAAGAGGTATGGCCCATCCTACAAATTTAAAGGTACGGGATACCGGTGGAATAGTGCTTATCTCCTCCATCAGCGAACTGTTGTCGGTTTGTAGATGTTTGATGATACCACTTATGTGGCCGGCTCCAACGACAGCGACTATTTTCCCACCCGGTGTGGTTCGTATTTTTTCAGCAAGGTAGATATCCCTTTCATCGATAAGTACCCTTTTGACATCGGGCAGAGTATCTCCCATTTCATCCATCAATTCGGCCAGAACGTCCTTTTGTCTCAGCTCGGCCAGTTTCTCCTCACTTACTTCGGTACGATCAAAAAGGCTTCCCAGCAGAGCCGCAAAAAGATATCCTTTCTTGAAAAATGAGGTGGATTTCCAGGTTCTGCGCAGAGTAATGCGCACATCCCTATCGCACAGGGCAATGGGTATCCCGTGCCTGTCTGCGGTTTCCGCGGCGGCGAGAAGTTCAGCACCGGGGGTGACGCCCAGTTGGCTTCCGAGTTTCTTCTGATAGGAGGCCATCAGCATATTGATCATCAGTGTCGACAGCTGTTTGTTTTTGATAACCTCTTTCAGATCCAGGGCCTGCCAGCGTTTCTTCTCCATCAGGACCTTATATCGCTTATCGTCGAGCTCCAGGCAGACGGTGTCAGGGTTTTCAAGAGTGATTACCTGTCTGACAAGGTCAACTGATTCCTGTGATATATGCGCAGTCCCTATGAGCAGGACTGTTTTTCCTTCAAGATGGAGTATATGGACATCATCCGAATGTTGATTCCTGACAAGTGTGTCTTCGAGCATGAATATGAGTAATTTTAAAAAAGGGGAGGATAATTGCGCTGCACCACGCACGTAAGGTCTAGCCCTACAATGGCAACGAAAGGTTCAGTTGTAAAGAGAATTCGAAACGTATCCTGCTGTCAAAAAAATGATCTTTGACATCGGCAAAAGCCCGGCACAAAATCCTGCTTGCCAAAGCAGTTCTCGAAAACCACTCATTGTCTCAGCAAAAGGGCTGTGGCCGGGAGTTCGCCAGCGCTGTCTTCATCTAGACATCCTTTACTTTCAGCTTACTGCCCGGATGGATGAGGTTGGTATTCAAATTGTTCCAGAGTTTGATCTCTTTGGGCGAGGTATTGAAGCGGCGTGAAATTTTCCAGAGAGTGTCGCCACCCTTAACCTGATACCAGCTAAACGCTTCATGGGCGGACGTTTCCGTTACGGGAATGTTCTTTTTATTATCAGCAAAGACTATAAGGTTATTGTCGGTATCCGCAGCCGCTGTTTTCTGCGGATTTTTTTGAGCGGAGGTGGAGGAGGCTAAAACAGCGCCGTCATCTATTATATAAAGAGCAAGCTGCTGCCCCTCCCGAATCTTATGGACGCTTTTAAGCCCATTCCAGGCAACGATCATCTGCTGAGGAACCGAATATTTCGTGGCAATTTTTGAAATGGTTTCACCACGCTTGATAGTATGCAGGATCAAACTGTCGCTTGAGTGAGCAATGGCCGAGCCGTCTTTCGGCAGCAGCTGATAATCAACAACGCTATAAGGGATACGGAGACGCTGCCCACGCTGTAAGGTACCGCTACGTAAATTGTTGACCTTCAGGATCGTGGTCTTGTTGACGTTATATTTGTTGCAGATAGCCGTAAGAGTTTCGTTTTTTGCTATTATATGTGTTTTATAGCCTGTTTTGACGACACTGTGCAGTCTGCTGAGATTGGCCGCCGCAAGGCTGGAAGTACCTTTGGGAACATTGGCAAGATATTTTGATTGATTAAGCGGGGTTCTTCCTGTTTTCAGCTCCTGGTTGAGGAGTCCGAGTTCCTTTTCGGATCCCCCGCTGACAAGGGCCAGGGCGTTGATGCTCAGACCCGGGCCGACTTCAATGGTGTCGTGCTGGAAGGGAGCTTCGTAGCTGATATTGTTGAAACCAAATTTTTCCGGGTTTTTGGCTATAATCATGGCAGCGATGAGTTTGGGGACATACCGCTTGGTTTCAAGACTGAGATATTTTTTTTCGGCAAGCTCCCAAAAATCCTTGGTTTTGAAACGTTTTAAGCCATATCCGATTTTACCGGCGCCGGCATTATAGGCAGCCACCGCCAGGTGCCAGTCATTAAACTGTGCGTAGAGATCGCCGAGAAAGGCGACGGCGGCCTTTGTCGCCTTTTCGGCGTTGCGGCGTTCATCTACATACTGATCGATTCTGAGATTATAATCCTTGCCGGTCCCTGACATGAACTGCCACATGCCAACGGCCCGGGCTCGCGAATAGGCGCGCTGATTAAAACCACTTTCGATCATGGCCAGATAGATGAGGTCTTTCGGCAGACCCGCTTTCTCAAGCTCTGCATGGATAAGCGGCATATATTTTGAGGAACGGGCCAACCAGCGTTTAAAATGTTTTTTCTGCTTGTTCTGAAAGAGGTCGATATACATTTCGACCTGTTTGTTGATAACTATCGGAAAATCATAGTCCTTGACGTCAGCTGCGGCAGGAATCTTTTTTTCCGCCCAGGACCCTGTCTGTTCGAGAGCATTAAGTTCCTGAGTTATGCTTTTTTCATCCTCAACCGGCAGCGGCAGCAGTTCAGCGGGAGGTGTGGATGAATTTTCAGAATCGATCAGGATGACATCTTCCCCCGAATTTACTGCAGGATCATCTATAAAACTGAGAAATGTTTCTTTGGCTGCACAGCCCGAAAGACCGAGGAGAAGACATGAAAGGAGAATAAAGCGGGTTTTTGATATAATCATTATTTGCAAATCATAGTAATATTCTGTTGCCGGAAGCTACCAAAAATAGAAAACAACTACATGCAGGTTGAGATAAGTGGAGTAACAATGTACACTCACTTTTCTATCAGCTTGATAGTAAAATTGGTGTATTTAAACCTTATGATTCCTTGAATTGCAAGCAAAATAGCATTTTAGTACCTTAGAAAAAATCTTTCGGATATTTTTCAGGATGATATTTTCCGTGAATCCGGCTGCTATTGAGAATACTCCCTTGAGTTTCTTATGGCAGGATTTCGCGATGGAAAAAAGAGAAAAAGACTATTATTGCTGTGCCTCATTGATATTACTTAGTTGCCTTCAAAAATGATAAAAAAAATACTGCGGTTTCTTGCAATAGCCCTCTTTCTTTCTGTACTTGGAGGTGGAGCAGCACTTTACTGGTTTGTGGTCCTCCATCCCGGCGAAGAGATTCAATCAGAGAATATCGAAAGCATATTAGGGAAAGAAAGTCCTGTTTTCTATAACGACGGCATCACCCGCCTTGGCGTGTTTTTTGACCAGGCGCACCGACAGTATGTGCCATATGACCGAATCCCCGTCAATTTCATCAATGCCCTGGTGGCCTCCGAAGACAATAGTTTCTTCTCTCATTTTGGCTTTGACCCTCTAAGTATCATGCGGGCGGCCTGGATGAATATTCAGTCCGGAAGGATAGTACAGGGTGGATCTACATTGACACAGCAGACCGCGAAAAACCTCTTCAAAAGAAAAAACCGCACCATACAAGCGAAATTGAAAGAGCTGCTTTTTGCCTTACGTCTCGAATATCACTACCCCAAGGAGAAAATCTTCGAGTTTTATGCCAACCAGTTCTTTGTCAGCGGCAATGGTCATGGATTAGGTATTGCCGCGCGTTACTACTTTGATAAAAAACCCGAGGAGCTGACTCTCCTGCAGTGTGCCTATATAGCCGGAAGCGTCAAGAGGCCGAATTACTATAATCCTTTCATCAAAAAGTCGGAGGAAAATAGAAAGAAGGCGCTTGAAAGAGGAAGGACCAGAGTCAACTACGTTCTGGCAAAAATGCTCGAGCTTGGAATGATCAGCGAATACGAGCAGGGCGTTGCCACATTCGGTGATATAGGATTTTCCAAAGGCGAGGTCGGCTTTCCTCTTGATTATGCCATGGATATGGTCAAGGACGCAGTGACCTCGGTTGAAATTACCGAGGCTTTGGAAAAACATGAAATTACCAATATTTCCACATCAGGCGTGCGTATCATCACCACCATCGATAAAAAAATGCAGGAACAGACGCTGTACTCTCTGCGCCATGATATTTCCCGTCTGGATGTGCGTCTTCGCGGATATGAACGCGAGCAGGTGCAGAAAGAGTTGCAGGAGCTTACCTATAAGGGCGACAAGCTTTTCAAACAGCATGCCTTTCTCTTTGGTGAAATTGTGGAGGTTTCAAATGATGACGGCTCTCCGCTGGTCACTGTCGATCTGGGCCATCGTGCCAGAACCGGCGTGATAGACAAGAGCGGGCTTTCACGGCTGGTGGCCGCCAGAGTGCGCTGGCAGAAAAATCCCTGGAGTGTTGCCGGCGCAAAGGACTACAGCGCCTTTCTCCAGCAGCTGCAGCCGGGAGACACGGTTTGGGTCAGCGTTCGCGGAGAAGGTGACGATGGCAGGATACAGCTCGATCTGGAAAAATATCCACAATTAAACGGCGGGGCACTGGTTCTTAAAGACGGCATTATCAAAGCGGTGGCCGGAGGAGTGGAGAATCGCTTTTATAATCGGGCCATTTATGCCAGAAGGACGATGGGGTCATCCTTCAAGCCTTTTGTCTTTGCGGCGGCACTGCAGTTGGGGTGGAATAGCACAGATCATCTGCGGAACTCCCGGGATGTTTTCATGTACCAGAACCAGCCATATTTTCCCCGTCCCGATCATCATTCGCCTTTTGATGAGGTTTCACTGAGCTGGGCGGGTGTCAAATCGGAGAATGTTGCCTCTGTCTGGCTGCTCTCACATCTTTGCGATAAGCTGACCAGTGAACAGCTCCGTGAGGTGGCGGAGCATGTCGATATGGCGCCGACTGTCGTCGATGGTGAGCAGGAACCCTACTCCCGTTACAGGAGCCGCATCCGCGACAGGTATGGAATTGTCATAAATCTCGACACCCTGCGTAAAGCCGCATTTCAGCGTGCCCTGGAAAATATAGAAACGGATTTTATCTTTGCAGGCAGAGACCTTGAGCATAAACGTTTACAGAAGATGCATTATGGTCTGGGGTTTGCGGATATTAAAAAGTCTATTGAAAAAGAACTCAAAAATCGATCGTTGAGCCAGAGTGCCAGGGAAGAGCTGGAGCTGCGCCGGGAAATAGTGGCTGAAAGTTATCTTGATTATGAAAATCTTCACCGCAAGTTTGACAATTTCAGACAACGGCACCGCAGCGATAGAACATTCGCCTCCGTATACTATCCGGAGTTGGTGGAGGATACCATTGACGAGAGCGAGGAAGGTGCCGAGGGTCGATTATTCTATGACGAATTTGCCGGACGCTATATCTTCCTGGAAGATATATCCCGGAGCGGAGGAATGATTCCTTTGTCCGGGGCTCGTCTGGAGCGGATGCTGACAGCTATGAGTGAGACGCAGAGAAAAAATTTCTGGAATGATGTTTATCTGAATTCCGAAATTTCGGTGGAGGGTTTCGAATTGATACAGCAACAGGTTTCCCGTGAGATGGAAACTTTGCGACAACAGCAACCCTACAGTATGGATACACTCGAGCATATCAGTGATTTCAGAATACTGGTCGGCCTTAGATATTTAATAGCACTTGCTCAGGAATTCGGAGTCAACAGCGGCCTGGCCCCGGTGCTGTCCTTTCCGCTTGGATCGAATGTAGTCACGCTCTTAGAAACCCTGCGCCTTTATGAAGGACTGACGACCGGCAAAGTGACTCTGTCCGGCGTCAATGAGGATGACAGCCGAGATTTGCTCAGCATCATCGATAGAATTGAATCATCGGGTGGAGAGATCCTGTATCAGCCACAGCGGATTAGCCGGGACCTCGTAGCTCCGGAAACATCCGCAGCGATAGGACATGTGCTTGAAAATGTAGTAAAATTCGGCACAGGGAGATATGCAGATAAGCATGTCAAACTCACCGGCTCGGCGACTCAGGAGAAGGACGAAATAATCGACGGCCTGGGCCTGTCTATTCCGGTTCTGGGAAAAACCGGGACGGCCAACAGATATACCAATGCCTCGTTTTTCGGTTATCTTCCCGGATTTTCCAAGGCTGACAACACTCTTTCGCTGAGCGATGGTTATGCCGTCGGAGTGTATGTCGGATTTGATGATAATGAGGCCATGAGGAAAGGGGCTACCAGAATATCCGGTTCTGCCGGAGCACTGCCTATCTGGAGTGAGATTGTCAATGCGATTGTGCAGAACGATGGATATGCTAACCAACTCGATGTCGTCGATCTCTCTTTTTATGGATTGTCGCTGAAGCGCCCTGAAATAGGACAAAAAAATATTGCGATTTCCACGGATAAGGGAGGGATCATTCCGCCGGGTGCTGCGGGAATCATAGATTCTCAGGACAGGTATACTCCTTCGATATTGACATTCGGCACTTTGGATGACCAGGGAGGGTTTCTTCCGACACGTCATTTTCTCCCATACTGGCGGGTGTCTTCTCTTGTGGAAAAGACCCTGACCAGGTAAAAAATCCCAGGATATGCTTCATTGTTTTCGGGATCGGCATGACTTCCTGGATTTTATTCCTGCTCCTTGCTATGATATGGAATATGTCTATTATAATGCGGGTAAAGAGCGGAGATAACAGGCTGTATCCGACCGCAAAATCCAGGAGCTGTAGACCTCCCTGCAAAAAAGTGCGGCAGGTGCAACCAGTTTGATTAGTTAAACTATTTTAATTTGTTACCGATATGACAGTAACAGGTAAAACCAACGCGGGGCGAATATCTCCTCCCGGAAAAATGAAGAAAATTAAATAACGTATGAAAATGTCTTCCTTAAAAATACCGGTAGTATGTGTCATTTGTGCTCTGCTGTTTACTGGCTGCGGCTCCCCCCCGAAATACGCACCACCGCTGCAGGAGGAGAGTTATGGCAGAGAGAGCAGAGAGAGCAGAGATGGAGATGGCTCCTATCCCGGAGTAAGCAGCTCTCCGGTAGATTTTGACTCGCAAAAAGAAATCACCCAACCCCAGGAAATACGCCTTCCTTCGGAGACAGCGAGAGAAAAGGATTTTGTCCAGATCCAGGGCCCTCTGCCGACAATGACGTATGTCAATGACCGTATATTTGAATATGGTCGAAAGCTTGATCATTGGAGAGAGATAGATGCCCGCTCGGCAGCACTGGAGATGAGCCGCGAGGATAGCGAAACCATGGTCGGCTGTTTTGTGGATCTGCAAAAGGTTCTGAATGGCTATAACCGGCTTCGCGCCGATATGCTGCAGCTCAATACCAGCAGCGCTCATCTGATAATAAGCGGTGAAGATGTCATGGATTTGCAGAAGCGCGATATTTCTTTTCTGGAATCCATATGCGGGAAATTACTTGCTCCCGAAGGGGATGAACTGGTCGACTGGGAGAACAGGGAGGCCGATGCAGATTTGCCGCAGCTGGAAACCATAATCGAGAGATACACGGACAGCCGTGAATATGAAGAGGTTGTGCAGGCCTGGCAGCGAATCCCCGAGCAGCAGAAGGAAAGAGTTCATTTGCGCACCAAGATCTTCTATGGCAATGCCCTGATGTTTTTGCATCAGGAAGAGAAGGCTGCGGAAATATATCAGCAGATAGTCGATGAGATGTCGGTCTCGGACGAGCAGAAGACCGATCTGCTTTCATTACGCCGGATACTGGCGGATCTCTATACCGCATCGGGCAATTACACTGCCGCGGAGAGTCAGTACCTCAATATCTCACGAGACTACCGGGATCTTGGCAGCATAGAAGAGTGGTCAAAACTGCAGCTTAATATTCTGGAAAGGAGCGAAGAAGGTGGTCCGGAGCTCACGAAATACTCCAATCTGCTGCGCAACTTTCTCGGCTTTATTCCGGAACGGGACGGTTTTAAAATTGTCTGGGATGCCGAAAATTTTCTGGCCGACTTTCCCTATTCCGCTGTGGCCTCCAATGTTGATATCATCAAGGATACGGCCCGGCAAAGAGCCCAGCAATGGTTCGAGCAGTTCTTTGTTGAAGTGGACGATTTGGCAGCGGAACAAAAATATCTTGATGCCATAGAAAAACTGGAAGCGATCCCGGGAGACATTATCAGTCTTGAACAGAAGGAGAAGATAAAGGCGCGAACCGATGAACTTGTTCTTGCTGAAGCCGTCGAGCGGGAAACCCGCAAGATCGAGAAAATGCAGGAGTTACAGACCCGCTGGAATGAAGGAATGGTAAAGGTCGAAGAGGGAGACTATGATCAAGCCATAACCGCTTTTCAGGCATTGCTGCAGACGGAGTATCACGCCAAGGCCGAGGATAAAATAAAAGATATTACCCTTCTTGCCGCCAAATCGGACAGGAGGGCTGCCGCAGATCTCTATATTCGCTATACCAAGACATCGGATGTCGAGATGAAAAAGAAGCTTCTCACCGAGTCGAGACGGCTTCTTACCGAAATACTCACAAAATATTCCGATGTGGACATACTGGATAAGGTCCAGGATAATATCAGCAGGGTTGAACAGGAAATGAATACCCTGGATCCCAACCTTCTGCCTGCCATCAAAGCGGCTGAAAATGGTGGCAGTATGGAATTTCAGGAGGAGAAGGACGTGGATGATTTTGCTTTTACCCTACCGGCTGATATCGAGCCCAGAAAAAAGACAGGTCTGCAGGAAGGAGACCTGAAGCAATAGAAAGGGCTTAAGTCCTAAATTTACAGCGGACATTGTCTTGGCAGAAGTTACCGGGTTGCCCCGGGGAAAAATAAAAAAACAGCTCCTTTACGGGAGCTGTTTTTTTATTTGTTTACCCGGGGTTTTTTTACCATATAATAAAGAACAGGAACCGCCATCCTGCTTACCAGAAGTGAGGCGATTTCGCCGAACATGAGGGAGATGGCGAGCCCCTGAAAAATCGGGTCTGCAAGAATGACCGAGGCCCCTACAACAACGGCGAGAGCGGTCAACAGCATCGGACGAAAACGCACTGCACCGGCCTCGGTGACCGCATGGGCCAGCTCCTGTCCCTGTGCTCTGCGCAGTTCGATAAAATCGACCAGGATTATGGAGTTGCGCACCACTATGCCGGCACCGGCCATGAAACCGATCATTGAAGTCGCCGTGAAGAAAGCGCCCAGTCCCCAATGCGCAGGCAGAATCCCGATGAGTGAAAAGGGAATGGCCGCCATGACCACAAGGGGTGTGATGTAATCCTTGAACCAGCCCACCATCAGCATATAAATAAGGATCATGACGACGCAGAAGGCAAGGCCGAGGTCGCGAAAAACCTCCAGGGTGATGTGCCACTCCCCGTCCCACTTCAGTGCTACTTCATGCTCCATAAAGGGCTGGTTGAGATTATATATGGCAACATTTCCCGCCCTGCCGCCAAACTGCTCCGCCTCCAATTGCTTTATCCGCTTATTCATTGCGAAGATGGCATACACCGGGCTTTCAACGCTGCCGGCCACATCTCCGGTAACATAGATCACCGGTTTGAGATTTTTCCGGTAGATGGTCTGAGCCACTTTTTTTTCTTTAACCCGGACAAGTTCCCGCAGCGGTACCAGGGCAGATTCGGGCGACATGTCCGGGCGTACTGAGATATTGAGCAGAGAGTCGATTCGGGCCCGAAGATACTCTGGCAGCTCGAAAATGATGTTGATCTCTTCTTTGTCGCTGGCCTTGTGGTACAGGGCAATGGAAGCGCCCCGGACGGCAATGTCAATGGTTTTAGCAACGAGTTCTTCCGATACCCCATTCAGAGCCGCCTTTTCCTTGTCGACGGTGATGATCTTTCTGTGTCTTTCCTCTTCCCTGAACCAGTCTATATCGACCACTCCCTCGGTTTCGGCAAATATCCGCTTTACTTCTTCTGCCAGTTCTATGCGGGCTTCCTCCGTCGGGCCGTAGATTTCGGCAACAAGAGTCTGCAGTACCGGGGGGCCGGGAGGCACCTCGGCCACGGCCACGGCCGCTCCGTACTGCTCTGCTATTAGAGCCAGTGCAGGACGAATTCGCTGAGCGATATCATGGCTCTGGTCGCTGCGTTCATCTTTTGGCAGAAGATTGACCTGAATATCGGCAACCTCCGGTCCCTTGCGCATGAAATAATGACGAACCAGGCCGTTGAAGTTATAGGGCGAAGCGATTCCGGTGTAAATCTGATAGTTGTCCACCGCAGGGTCCTTGGCAACGGCCTCGGACATCTGCAAAGCAACCCGTGAAGTCTGTTCGAGCGTAGTCCCTTCGGGCATATTGAGAATGACTTGAAATTCACTCTTGTTGTCAAAGGGCAGCATCTTGACTTTTACCAGACCGAAGTAGACCATCGACATGCTCAACAGCAGCAGAATGATGATTACGGCGAAGAAAAGAATACGCCACCACCCATGTGAAAGCAGCGGATCCATCACCGCATGATAGAGTCTGGTGAAGAAATCGTCGGGAACGTCGTGGTCACCGCCCTCATGATTGCCGGACGCTTTGCCTTTGAGAATATGGACGGCCGCCCAGGGCGTGATGGAAAAGGCGATGAGCAGAGAAAAGATCATCGCCGCCGTGGCACCGATGGGAATCGGTCGCATATAAGGCCCCATCAAGCCGCCGACAAAGGCCATGGGGAGAATTGCCGCTATTACCGCCCAAGTTGCGAGAATTGTGGGATTGCCCACTTCGTCGACGGCTTCGATGGCGATTGTGGAAAAGGATTTATCGCTATTGGCAGGCAGACGCCGGTGGCGCACGATATTTTCCACTACGACAATGGCATCGTCGACCAGAATGCCTATGGAGAAGATGAGGGCAAAAAGCGTTATTCGATTGAGAGTATAGCCGTAGAGGTAAAAGATGAGCAGGGTCAGGGCCAGGGTCGAGGGGATGGCCAGCATGACCACGATCGATTCGCGCCAGCCGAGAAAGAACAGTATTAAAAGGGCGACGCCGAAGACCGCGATTCCCATATGGAGAAGCAGCTCGTTCGATTTTTCAGCCGCAGTCTGACCATAATCCCTGGTTACCGTGATATCTATTTCCGAAGGTATCAGACTGCCCTTGAGGCCTTCAATTTTTTTGAGTACATCGTCGACGACACTAACGGCATTGGCCCCGGGTCTCTTGGCAATGGACAGGGTTACCGCTGCCTCTCTCGCTGGGGTGTTCCGGTCGCCATGGATAACATAATTCTCGGGATCGGCGGGACCGTCCATGACGGCGGCAACATCTTTGAGATATACGGGTTTTCCGCCAAATACTCCGACTACCACCCTTTCCACATCCTCCACATCGGCGAAAAAGCGGCCGGTCTGCAGCAATATTTCAGTATTCAGGGTCTTGAGACTTCCGGAAAAGGACTGCTGGTTGGCCTGCTGAATTTTGGTAATGATTTCGGTAGCAGTCAGGTTCCGGGAATTAAGGAGTAATGGATCGAAAAGCACCCGCAGTTGACGTTGGGTCCCTCCGATTATCGTGGTTTCGGCAACATCCCGGATGCTCTTTATAGAATCATCGAGCTGTGCCGCCACCCGGCGCAGCATAAAGGAGTCATATTCATTACTGTGCAGGGTGACGGCAAGGATGGGGACATCGTCTATGGTATGTGGTTTGATCAACGGTTGTGATACCGTATGCGGAATGCGGTCAAAGTTGGTCTCCAGTTTCTGATTGAGCCGTACTATGGATTCCTCGAGATCGGCACCCACGTAAAATCTCACCACTATGAGGCTCTTGCCGTGCATTGAGGTGGAATAGATGTATTCAACTCCGGGAAGTTCATACAGCAGCTTTTCCATGGGGATGGAGAGCCGCTCTTCAACCTCCTTTGGAGTTGCGCCGGGCATTTGAACCAGGACATCGATCATGGGCACCTTGATCTGCGGCTCCTCTTCACGCGGCAGCAGTATCACAGCCAGCACCCCAAGCAGAAGCGAGGCGACTATGGCCAGTGGGGTCAGCTTGGAGTGCAGGAAGGCTCCGGCAAAAATGCCGGCAAAGCCCGTTTTCGGGGAATTAGCGTTCTTCATCATTGACCTTGCGGGTCTAATGTATTGACGGGCTGAGAATCTCTCAAGCGCTTGTCATCACTGATTATCAGTTTATCTCCGGCGCTGAGCCCCGAGAGTATTTCAACTTCCTGTCCGTAATGTTTTCCGGTTCTGACCAGCCGCAGTCTGGCTCTGCCATCCACCAGAAGAAAAACCTTTTCCATCTGCCCGAACGATTCGATACTCTGCGGTGGTACCAGAATTGTTTCCACGGTGTTTCCCGGAAGAATCACCCGGGCAAACTGGCCCGAACGAAGAGCGGGTTGTTCGTTGATGTCAAGCTTGATCGGTACCGTTCTGCTGCGCGGATCTGCAATTGGAGTGATTTCGACAACAGTACCCTTCAGCTTGAGCTGCGCTGCGGGGACGCTCGTCTCCATTTCCATGCCGAGAGTGATATTTGCGACAAGACTTTCGGGGATATCGGCCACTATCTGCAGGTTGCTTTCATCGGCAATATGCAGCAGGGGTTTTCCCGGAGTTGCCAGATCGCCGATATCTACCGATTTTTGGGTAATGAGACCATCGAAAGGTGCCGTCACGGTGGTGTAATCCAGCATGGTCCGAGCCTCCCGGTAGGTGGCTTCGGCGATCTTCTGGGAATCTTCCAGGAGCTTCACCGCTTCCGGCGTGGCGGCGTTCTGTGCGAGCAGTTTCCGTTCCCGGCTAAGATTGCGGGAGGCTTGATCAAGCTGAGCCCGGGCCTGCTGTAGCTGTGCCGATATTTCCTCGGCGCTGATCTGCAGCAATGTCTGACCCTTGGTTACGTGGGAGCCGGAGGTAACCTCCAGAGCGATAATATTACCGCTGATTCTTGAGGAAATGACTGCCTGTCTGGCGGCCTGAACGGTGGCCATTACTTCGACTTGATCGGCCACTTCCGTACTGACGACGGTAACGGTTTCCACCGTGACCGCACCGCCGGGAAAGGATTGACTGTCCTTATCCTGCTCACTGCTGCAGCCGGCAAGGAATAAAAAAAGCAGCAGGAAGAAGACTGTGCCATGACTATTGGGGTATCGGACCATTTTCTGCTCCATGTTATCTAAGTATGAAAATCAATGGTAGAATAAGCTTTCAAAATTGAGGCAGGCCAACTACCTTGCGCAGGTTGGCAATGGCTATCTTATGCAGGGCATTAGCCCGAGAAGCCCGCACCAGAGCGTCTGTAAGTCGCGTTTCGGAGTCTATGAGATCGGAAGAGAGTATCACGCCTTCTTTGAAACGAGCCCGGCTTAGCCGTGCGCTTTCCCTGGCAAAGTTGATCATCTTTTTAGTAACGTCAACTCTTTCTCTGGCCTGCTGCAATTCCTGTTTTGCCTGCTGCAATTCATAGTTGAGTTGGAGCTCCGTCTTTCTTCGCAGTTCCTCCCGTTCGGCCAGCAGCATTTTTTTCTCGGCCAGCTCGCCATCCCTTCGTCCTCCGTCAAAAAGTGAATATTTCAGTCTGACCCCGGCAATCCATGAGTTGCCGTGATCGCCGCTGACAAACCCCGTGTCGTGCTGGTAGCCGGCAAATCCATCGATTTCGGGGAGGTATTGGGCCCGGCTCATCTGCATGGCAGCCCCGGCTGCTGCGATACCACTTTCTATGGACTTGAGTTCAGGCCGGGCGGAATAGTCGGCAATTTCGGGGATACTCTGCTGAAAGGAGCTTTCTCTGTCTATCTGTACCGGTCCATCGGCAATTCCCAGCAGATTGTTGAAGGCATGATGAGTGAGATTCAGAGTGTGCCGGGCCAGAATCAGGTCTTCTCCTGCTCGAGCTTCCTGGACCTCGAGATCAAGAAGTTGCCGGCGCAGCAGATCACCTGCATCATAACGTGCCCTGGCAACATGTAGTGAGGCTTTGATGGCATCTTGTGCCGATTTGCGGGCTTCCACCATTTCCTCGGCAAGAACGATCTGTTCGAAGGCCCGGACAACTTCGAAGGCAAGCTGATTTAAAAGACTTTCCCGATCGGCGATGAACTTCTGGCGATCATGTTCAGAAAGGGCGATGGCGGCACGGTCTTTTCCTCCACTATAGAGGCGATACTGCAGTTCAGCCTGGATGCGGAGATTATCAGTTCTGCCTGGATCGTTAAAATCGATGGAGTTGTCGAAAGAGCCCTGATTGAGAATATTGCCAAAAGAATAAAGAGCATTATCAGTCTGAGCGTATTCCGAGTTGAGGAGCAGCCGGGGATAAAGTGCACTGTCGGCCTGATCGATTCCCGCTTGGGCTCTGGCGATTCGTATCAGGGCGATACGACTGTCGGCATTGTTCTGCAGAGCATAGTCGACGGCGCTCTCCGCATCCCAGACCCGTTCCTCCTCTCCCTGGCCTGCGAACACAAAAAGGGGGGGGGCTGCGGCAATACAGACCAGAAGGATGATAGATACCCGATAAAATAGTGTCATGAGGTAAAAGAATGAAAGAGGTTATTAAAGATTTTAATTAAATTCTACATCAATATATTTTTAGAAAATGATTTGTCAAGAGAAACTAACTAAGTGGTGCAGAAGAATAGCACAATTAACTGGTTAATACAATCATATACCCGTTTTAGCGGCTCTCGGGGGGTGATGAGCACGGAAAAAATCTTCGAGGTTGCCCGAGATGTACTCTGTATAAGCGAATACTTTGAGAAAGCTGGATATACTAGTCGTAGCACCTCAAGCGTGATTTGTTGATACATGAGGTAGGCGAATCGCCATTGCTTCATCTGTAACGATATCAATCGAGCTTTTACGACTCCATCAGGCCTGGCAATGGGCTGTTGACAACCCACATGACATCGGAGATAATTCGCCAGGGTTTAGGCTTTATAATCCAGTAATTTATTTTCTTGATGATATCTATAATCCGAGATGATGCGTTGTAGGTGCTGGACTAAATCCTCCACGGGGGGGGGCTGAGAGTTTGAGGAGATTTTCATGCTGGAATTACGAAAGTTTGTAGCCCCTGAGTTTATATTCGGATTGGGTGCACTTGATTTGGTGGGACGGTATGCCGGAAATTTCGGCGCCAGAAAGGCTTTTATCGTCACCGATGAAGGTGTTGTCAATAGCGGGATAACCCAACAAGTTATTGATAATCTTAAGGCTATTGGTCTCGAATTTTCCCTGTTCACCGCCATATCGCCAAATCCCCGGGCGCAGGAGGTTATGGCCGGCGCCGAGCAATATCTCAGCGATTCATGTGATGTGATAATTTCGGTGGGTGGAGGCAGTCCCATGGACTGCGCCAAGGGAATCGGTATTGTCACCACAAATCGCAGACATATCCTGGAATTTGAAGGCATTGACAATGTGGAGATCCCCGGGCCACCATTGATCTGCCTGCCGACCACGGCTGGAACCGCAGCGGATGTTTCTCAATTTGCCATAATCAGCAACCGCGAAGAGTTGATCAAAATTGCCATCGTCAGCAAAACCATGGTGCCCGATGTCGCCCTGATCGATCCCGCGGCAACAGTTTCCATGGATGGATATCTGACGGCCTGCACTGGTATAGATGCACTGGTGCATGCTTTCGAGGCTTATGTCTCCACGGCCCATGCTCCAATTCTCGATCTGCACGCCCTCAACGCCATAACACTTATTTTTGAAAACCTGGTGCCGGTATTACAGGAACCCGGCAATATGGAGCTTCGCGGCAGAATTGCTCTTGCCAGCCTGGAGGCAGGCCTGGCCTTTTCCAATGCAAGCCTGGGCGCGGTGCATGCTATGGCGCACAGTTGCGGAGGTCTTCTTGATATGCCCCATGGTGAATGTAATGCTCTCCTTCTGGATCATGTGGTTGCCTATAACTATCCCAAAGCTCCCGAGCGTTATCGCAACATTGCCCGGGCCATAGGTGTTCCTGTCGATTCCATGGACTCCCCGGCGATAAAAAATGAAATACTGCAGCGGATCCGACAGCTCAAGCAGGAAGTCGGCATAATCGGCGGATTAAAGGAAAGAGGAACGGTTTCTGCCGATATTCCGGCGCTGGCCCGCAATGCCATGAAAGATCCATGCATGGTTACCAATCCCAGAGTTGCGGCTGTGAGGGATATCGAGGTCATCTATGAAGAAGCCCTCTGAGCAGGAAACCAGAGACCTGCTGAGAAGCAAGATAATCGGATTAGGGGAAAAATCGATTCGCAAAAGCTATTACCCCGAACTGCAGCAGAGAATAGCGGAGCTGGAAAAGACCAATAGGGAACTTTTTGAAGAAGTGGCGGAGCGGAGAAAAGCCGAAAAGATAAACGACAAGCTTGAGGAACAGCTTCGCCAGGCCATGAAGATGGAGGCAATTGGTACACTTGCCGGAGGAATTGCCCACGACTTCAACAATATCCTGACTGCAATAATCGGCTACACTGATCTTGCTCAACTGCACATCGCCGAGGGCTGCAAGCAGGAACATTGTCCTGTTCATGATGATCTGGCAAGACTCCTGGAGGCCGGGCACAGGGCACGGGATCTGATCAGGCAGATACTGACATTCAGCCGTCAGCAGAAACATGAAAACGTGCCAGTACAGCTCAGCGTGATCGTCAGGGAAGCCATGAATATGTTGAGTTCGACCATCCCTGCATCCATCGAGATCCGGGAGAATATTCTCAACGATGACGACTATATTATGGCCGATCCTACCCAGATGCACCAGATCATCATGAATCTCTGCACAAATGGCTATCATGCCATGCGGGAGAAGGGCGGAACACTCAGTGTCAATCTTATCCAAACGGAGATCGACAAAGATGATCTACGGGTGGGGCGCCTTCATCTGCAGCCCGGCCCCTATGTCGTCCTCGAGATAAGCGATACCGGCGTAGGCATGGACCGGAATGTTCTTGAACGAATTTTTGATCCCTATTTCACCACCAGGGGAGAGAGCGGCGGCACAGGTATGGGGCTGGCCGTCGTCCATGGTATTGTCAGGGAGCATAGCGGGCATATCAGTGCCTACAGCGAACCGGGGGAGGGAACCACTTTCAGGGTGTATTTCCCGCAGATAATCGGGAGTGTCAGCAGACATGTTATCACCCAGAACAAACCTCTGCCTGGCGGCAGGGAAAGGATTTTGCTTGTCGATGATGAAGAGATTGTTCTCAACCTCGAGAAATCACTTCTGGAAAAGCTTGGCTACAGCATCACGGCCTTTCAGAGTCCCATAGAGGCATTGGAATTTTTTAAGAGACACGGCAGTTCCTTTGATCTGGTGATGACCGATATGACCATGCCAAAGATGAACGGCGCTGAGTTCACAAAAGAAATTTTAAAATACCGGCCCAATATACCGGTGGTAATCTGTACAGGATTCAGTGAACTGATTAACGAGGAGAAAGCCAGAACTATAGGTGCCTGCAAGTATGTAATGAAGCCCTTTATCCTCCGGGAAATAGCAGCGGCTCTGCGTGCCGTCCTTGATGGAGGAGATGCTGATGAAAGCCCGGAATAAAGTAGTGTCTGCCAACTGGTTTCAGTTGTTCTTTTCGGCAACCAATCGCAACTCGATGCTGAGATGATCAAATACCAGGTGCATTCCCAGGTGCTTGAAAAATCTCGTCGACCCGTAAATTACCCCCCATCGTGTCCGATCAATATCAAAATGAGCCTCCAGGGTCAGACTTCCATCATCTAATCTGTTGATGGTGGCAGGGAAGATCAAATCTGCCCATTTTCTCTTGAGGTTCAGGCGGCCTTGGATTCCGAAGTTGGGAGAAGTGCGATAGTTTTCCTCGAGAGGAGTCGAGCCGCTGATTTCAAACTGGGCCGAGGGATAGAGATCGGTATCGAAAAAGTCATCGGATTTTAGATGGGAAACAAGAACGGGCTGCAGTTCATCGCCCTCCAGGTTTATGTTGGTTATGGAGTTCATATCTATGTGCAGATCCCCCGAGACCTCGTTCTTCTTCACCCGCAACTCCCCGGCGGAAATTACAATGTTGCCGTAATGGCGTGAGGCAGGATTCCTGCCTGCCCAGACAACGCTGCTTTTTGTCGGATCGACCAAATATCTGCCTTCCTGCAGTGGCTGCAGGTGCTGTGTTTCCTCATCAAGTGCCGCGGCATCCCCCTGCAGTGGTAATCCGGCATCCCGCCACCCCTCTATGCCGCCGGCTAGAATATATATATTTTCATATCCTGACCTGTGCAGTTTTTCCGCGGCACTCTGCGCGTCCATGGTGCCGGCGTTTGCACCATAGAGAACCATGGGGGTATGTTTGTCTGTGGTGATTTCTTCGATTCGATTCGGGAAAGTTACCTGAAAAACACAACAATTTTGTGCCTGTGGAATGTGAACCCGTTCGTGGTATTCAGGAGCCAGAGTGTCTATCAGAAGAAAATTGATATCTTCCTCTATCCAACTTTGTAGTTTTTCGGGGGAGATTTCGGTTATTAAGTTCACTTGCGGCATAGCCAGCCTCCTGCTGATTAAGGTGCACTTTCCGATTAAAACCTTTCGAAGCCCAGATCATGGTTGATGGATGCAGCATTAAAAATATCAACTATAATTATGTTTGCCGGTGAAATCAGCGGAAGCTGGAAAAAATCATTACCCATTAATCTGCATAACAGGTAGGCTGGTGTCTTGAATGATAATGATATATATCTTTGGCCATGATATTACCGCACCGTATCAGACCGCAGCGGGAAATGGATCCTGATCCCGGCGGCCCATGTAAATGAGACCGCTGCACTGAGCCGCACGAAATTTAGAAACCTGATAATTACCCGCTATTCGATATTAAAGCCCTTACCGCCGAACTGGATATTTTCGGCAGTGGGGTTCATCGGAGCCACGGCATGGACTCCCCCGCACTGCGGACATTTCCCCAGATAGGTCTGAAGCTCGAAAGGTTCACCGCATCCCTGACATTGTGTCTGCAGGGGCCCCTGGCGTATCGGTTGATCCCTGACGGTTCCGCCATGAGCGTTATACACAAATTCCACTAACTCTCTTCCTTTTGAAAAAGGGCCCGCGCCGTTGGCGCTGCCGCATCCGCATCCTGACATAATAGTCCTCTGATATTTAAAATTTCGATTACCCCTGAAAGTCAGCATTTTCTGGCCCAGGCCGGGACTGTTCTTTTCATCGGGACGCCATAAACCCGTTCATGGGGGCTTTGCTGGAGTCGTCCGGGCTGCAGAGACCCGTGAAAAGAGCAGTCCCGACCTTGAGCTGAGGATTAGGGTTAATCATGTTTAAATAGTTGTTGTTCTCTTTTCCGCTAATCAGCTACAACAAGTTTGATCTGTCGGCAGTATAAAATGGATTCCATGTGGAAAAAATGATGTAAGTCAAGAAATGACAAGCTCGTAAAAACCCCAAAAATTTTTGGTATTCATCATTCCGGACTTGATCCGGAATTCATAACTATATTAAATAACAGGATTCCGGATCAAGCCCGGAATGACCTAGAGAGCACTTCGGGGTTTTTACGAGCCCATCAAGAAATGACGGTTTGTTTACAAGGAGATCGGATTTGGTTAAAATTATTCAGCCATAATATGGAACAGAGAATCTCAAAAGAGTTTAAACATAAAGGAGGGGAGTATGCATCGTGTCATGATTCACCCGGCCACATATGAGAATTGCAGAAAAGCCGTCGACAGGGCGTTTGAGCTTTTCCCTCAGGATATCACCGGAAAAAAAGTCGTCATCAAGCCAAATGTGCTGCGGGTTTCCACCGCAGAAGAGCATATTGTCACCAACCCGGCACTATTGCGTGCGGTGGTTGAGAAAGTCGAGGACATGGCGCCAAAGGAGATTATAGTTGGAGACAATCCCGGTTTGTTTAATTATGGCGACAACGAAAACAGTTTTTCAAAGACCGGGTTGATGGCTGCTGCCAAAGGATATTACAAAAATCTAGGCGATACTTCGCGAAATCTTGCCTTTAATCCCGAATACATGCCTGAAATCGGGGTTTCAAAAGAGATCATGGATGCGGATATCCTGATCAGTCTGCCCAAGTTTAAAACGCACGGCCTGACCGTTATGACCGGAGCTATTAAAAATAGCTACGGCATCCTGCCCGGTGCCCAGAAGGCCAGGTTGCATAAACTGGCCGGATCTCCGGAGCGTTTTCATGAGGTTGTGGTCGAGGTTTTCCGGTTGCGGGTGCCCGATCTCTTTATCATGGATGCCGTGGTCGGCATGGAAGGCAATGGTCCGGCTTCTCCTGATCTGCGGGAGATCGGCCTGGTTCTTGCCGCGGACAACCCTGTGGCCATGGATGCTGTCGTTGCTAAAATGATGGGCCTTGATCCGGGTCGACTGCGTTTCCTGCAGAAGGCAAAGGCTTTCGGGCTTGGTGATTTTGATTCCGGGAAGATCCAAATCGATGGGGATTTTTATGTCCTGCCTGATTTCAAGCTGCCTCCGTTAGGCGGTGAAGCCATCGCCGGTAACTGTGAGATTCAGAAATTAATGAATGCCAGGGCCGAGGTCAAACCAAAAGCTGATCCCGAGCTATGCACAGCCTGCGGTGCCTGTGTCGAGCAGTGCCCCGTTGTCGCCCTTACCATGAAAGACAGTCTTCCCGAAGTGGATGAAGCTGCCTGTATTGCCTGTTTCTGCTGCCAGGAAATCTGTCCTGAAAAAGCGATGAACCTATCTTAAAGTAATAGCGGAGGAAACAATCATGAACAAAAGGCTCTTTTTTTCTTTTACCCTTGCTCCCATATTCCTGGTGCTTCTGTTGATCTGGGGATGTGTCGATAAATCCTTGGCCATCCAGGTTCGTTTTGATGAAATATCAGGACTGCAACAGGATGACGGCGTGTATTTCGAGGGAAATAGCATCGGTAAGGTAGGGGAAATTTCATATACCAAGCAAGGCGATTACCTGGTCGAGTTAACCATAAAACCAGAGTTCAGAAATGCGGCCACGGAAGATTCGAAGTTTTTTGTCGGCAGCGATCCCACAACGCAACAGGATATGGCCGTTATCGTCCTGCAGGAAAAATCCGGCGGCAGGGTTCTGGAAGATGGCAGCATCGCGCAGGGTTCCGCAGGATCGGGCTATCTTGACAAAATCATCAGTGATCTGAGCAAAACCACCGGAGTAGCCGAAAAGGAAATGCGTCAGGTCCTGGAACGGCTGCAGGAATCTCTGGGTGCGGCATCACAACAGCTCGACTCAGAGCTGGAATACAGGCTCGGAGAACTTTCCGAAAAACTGCGGGAATTTAAAAACGAAGCACAAAAAGTGCCGGAGTCTCCGAAGGTAAAGGAATTTGAGAGGTCTGTTAAGCAATTTGCCGATGAATTCGAAAAAGCCCGGAAAGATGTTCGCGATCATCTCCGCGATGAAGTGATTCCGCAGCTGCGCATGGAACTGGAGGAGCTCCGTGAAAAATTAAAAAAAGAAGGACGGCAGGATGAGCTGGAAGAGATAGATAAACGGGTCGAGGAGATGATCACGGTGTAGAAAACCTCGGCTCCTTGCAGATCTATTTTTCCGAAGATTGAATGAGATGGTTCACCTTCTGGAAAATGTAACTCAACTTTCGTTTTTCAAAAATTGTGGCGTTGCCGGTATCTATCTCTACCGGCATTATCATGAGTTTCTCTCCCGCAGTTTTCACATAACTTTCCAGACCCAGGTCTTTTCTTAAACTTTTCAGATATGGGAGAAGGGCGGAGTCTTTCACATTGATCGATGCAATTCTCCACAACCCGTTTATCTTTTTGACCGTGAATAACCCGCTGATTACCTCAACGGCATCATCTTGTATGAATGACCGGAAAGAGTTCCTGGAGGGATGAAGAGAAACGCTGACGTTTACCGAGGAATCTCCGGAAAAAGGAATCCAGAAGATATCCTTTTCCAGGACGATATCATAGGCCTGCGATTCGATTAACCCGTATTTCTCCAATAGAGCAAATTCGAGCAGAAAACAATTTTCGCTAAATTCACCCTCAATATCAAAAACATCAAGGTCGGCAACGGTTTTGAGATTGTCTTCCTCGGAAAAATACTCTTGTGCCTGAACATTCTTGAAATAGTTAAGGACAGTGGCATCAATTTTATTGTTCTCTCCCAGAAGTGACACGAAGACGAGCGTGGAGAGGAAGAAAAAGCCCAGTATTGAGACGAAGATATATATAGTTTTGTTGCCGACGGTTTTCACATTACTCCTTGTTGAAGTTCATATATAAAGGGGTCAGAGTAAAATTAAATATCGCCCGGCAAAGTATCCCTTTCAAGGGGTAAACAATACCGGCCCCTCTGGGGTCGGATTTTTATTTCAAATAAGTATATAAAAAATATACAAAAATATATCAAATGTGGTCTATCCCATATTCCACTATCTTCCCATCAACGACAGATGTCATCTTCAATACCGGTTATTTAATTATGAGATTGTGGAGCTCGTCGGTGTCGTCTTTTTTATACGGAAAATGCTGCTGTAGGATTTGACCAATCTCGGATATGGTTTGACAAAGGGCGGTGCAGCGCTCACCATCTTTTATTTTTGCGGTCAATTCATTGACAAGTGTGACCCAGATCTGCGGGTCAATCTTTCTGTCAATACCATGATCGGCCAGAATCCATGCCTTCTTTTCGAAGACCGAAATAAATACGAGAATGCCATTGGCGTCGCGGGTGGCATAAAGTTTTTCCTCGAAAAAACATTTGACAGCTTCTTCCTGAACCTCACCTTCCATCTCCTCATTGGAGAGGAACAATTTAGCCAGACGGGGATAGAAGATGATCACCTGGTTGAAAACTAAAAAGAGCGGTACCATCAGACAAAGAAACAGATAAACGTTATCAGGTTCAAGCCAGAGATACGTTGAGAGAAAATGGGGAATGATCAAGGCTGCCGGAAGACTGAAAAGCAGGGATGTCAGAAACCTGGCTTTGGCATAGTCGTGGCATGCCGAGACAATCATTGGCACAATTTCACCTGAGGTGGTGAGTTCTGCCTGCTGTACCGTTTTGGTAACTTTGTCCTGTTGTTCCTCCGTGAGGAAGTGTTGTGCCGAAGTTTTCATCTCACCAGCCTCCCGAAGCACCGCCGCCGCCAAAACCGCCACCGCCACCGCTGAATCCGCCAAAACCACCGGAGGAAGAACCAAATCCACCGGAACCAATATGCATAGCACCGGATCGCCCCGATCTTCCTGAACGCATGGGCAAGGCCGAAACGATTAATCCGCCGATAAGACCCACGGGGATGAGCAGGAGAAAAAGTGGCAGAGAAAACCCCTGGAAAATACTTCCAAGGAGGGGGGCACCGATACCGCCGACAATAGCGCTTGCCACTTTTTTACGGCGTAGGATGTTACCTAAAAAAAAGAAGAAAAACATCATCATGGCTAAAAGCCCCATAAGGTCGTTCTCGTTACTACCCGACCCTAGCTGATCCGCATCGCTATATTCCCCACGTACCGTTGCAATCATTGCATTTACGCCGTTGATGACGCCCTGATCAAAATCTTTCTCTTTGAATTGGGGCAGGATGACATTACGTATGATTCTACCGGCCATAAGATCGGTGAGTTTGCCCTCCAGACCGTAGCCGACCTCAATCCGCACTTTCCTGTCTTCCACGGCAATGAGCAGCAGCGCACCGTTATCCAGCCCGGACTGACCTATTTTCCAGCTTTCGACGACCTTGAGTGAGAATTGCTCAAGATTATCTCCCTGCAAGGATTCGATAGTCAAGACGACAACCTGGGTTGAGTCGCTGTTTTCGAGTTCGACCAGTAGCTGCTCGATCTGGTTTTTTGTCGAAGCAGATAGAATTCCGGCATAATCGTTTACCCGGCCCTTGAGCGCAGGTACTTCACGACTCAGGGCCGATCCGACAAGAGGGCTCAACAATAAAGCCAGACAAAGCAGTATGACAGTTATTTTTCTCATCCGCCTAACTATGATTTTTTACGCTATTCAAAGGAAACTTGCGGGACCTGCCTGGCCCCTTCTTCAGCTTCAAAATACTCTTTCCGATCCAGGTGAAGCAGAAAATTGTTGGTCAGGTTATAGGGAAATTTACGGATGGCGGCATTGAACTCACCCACCGCCTGATTGTAGCGCTGCCTGGCCACATTGATTCTGTTTTCAGTCCCTTCAAGCTGGTTCTGCAGATCGAGAAAATTCTGGTTGGCCTTGAGGTCCGGATAGCGCTCAACCACCACCATGAGCCGTGAAAGGGCTGACGACAGTCCGCCTTGTGCCTCCTGCAGCCTGTTCATAGCCTGGGCATCACTCAAATCTCCAGGTGAAAGATTGACGGAGGTTGCTTTAGCCCGTGCATTGACCACGGCCTCCAGGGTCTCCCGCTCATGTGCGGCATAGCCTTTAACCGTCTCGACGATATTGGGAATAAGATCGGCACGTCTCTGCAGGGTGGCTTCAATATCCGCCCAGGCCTGCAAAACGCGTTCTTCCTTCAACTGCAGACTGTTGTAGCCACAGCCGCTGAGCAGAAAAAGCGGCAGGAGAATAAAGAGAAGAATACGTCTTGACATTGGCGCCTCCATGAGAGAAAAAATCATTGCATGATTACAGTTTTAGCTTCTGTTTTTTTAGGTGATAACATCGCTTAGCAAATTTGTCCCGACTTTTTCACGATTCCTTCTCATGCGCGCTCAACTCGCGGCAACCTATCCTTTTCACCCGTCCTTTCTGGCAGAACTGAACAATTTTCCTGTTATGGCATGATGGGCAGAACCAGGGACGCCGGCAGTTGAACGACAAAATATAACCCGGTTCCTGGTAGAAAGTGAAACCGGGTAAAAGTAATAACGAAGAGTTGACTATTTGATCTCAACCGGATTGCAAAGCCTGGTTTCATCTGGCGCCATTTTCCCGCAGGAGTCGCAGGAGAATTTCATGGCGGTCAGTTTTTCTTTGCAGACATGGTTGACGCCGACGTCTTTTCCTCCACAGTATTCGCAGGATAATTCTTCAACCGTCGGATCACAGAGATGTCCGGGATCATCGGCCACGGCACCGCAGCTTTTACATGTATGTGCCATTGTAACCTCCTTTGTTGTTTAGAAAGCAGGTTGTCAGAGCGACAACCCATGGTATCCTCACCGCCGGATGTGGCTGTTATGATTTAATATGATTGTGTTGCGGTAAAGATACAGAAAAAACTAAACAGACCGTACTTAATGTCAATGTATTACCCCTCCATTTCACTTATTGTGGAATGAGTCTGTTATTGTCTCAATCACTTCGTTTTGCTTGTCGTTGATACCGCTAAGGATGTTCTCACAATGCCTCTTAATAAGCCGGGGAACAGCCAACTACAGGTGCGGAAATCCCCCTCCTTCTTTTTGTCAATGGATTTCACCCTTATAGTCCTGGCAAGCTCTCCTTGTTTTTCAATAATTCATTCCTATAGTTCTGGAATAACCAGAGCAACATACACCGGCCTGCATCATCGCCAGTGAGAAGTACAATTGAATTCAACCATTCACTTCATCCGGGAGGACGTTATGCACAGACAGTTCATTTCCTTTTCGCTGGTTTTCACCCTTCTCCTGATCCCCTCAGTCTCAGCATTTTCACATTGCGAAATTCCCTGCGGCATTTACGACGACAAGATGCGAATCACCATGCTGGAAGAGCATATAACCACCATCGAAAAGGCCATGGGACAGATAATGGATCTCCAGGACGGCGACAACAAGAACCAACTCATACGCTGGGTGGTGAACAAGGAAGACCATGCCAATCAGTTCCAGGAAATCGTCTCCCAATATTTCCTCACTCAGCGTATCAAGAAGGAAGACAAGCAGTATGGTCAAATGCTGGAAGTTCTTCATCAGATGCTGGTATATGCGATGAAATGCAAGCAGACCGTTGATCTGGACAATGTCGCCAAACTGAAAGAACTGGTCAATGAATTCGACAAATTGTACTTCGCATCCCACACTGAATGATGCTTATTCGTTAGCGGCAGCCTGGGGTAAACCGGCCGCTGCCGCTCCTGATATTCACATCTCATAAACACCGGCTCATTTTTCTCTCATTGAAGAGAGGCCGCCTCTCATGTGCAGCATTGCAACAGGGATAAGACATCGCCTTGTAAGCCGATCTAACGTTTCCGCCCCAAACTACCTCCAACCAATGACCAATTCCCCCAACCTAATGAAACCGGGAGGCGCCTTTTAGAATAGGGGACACATATTATTCAGTTTGGGAATAATCGCCAAACCGGTTGGTTTTGCATACGAAGCCAGGGCTTTTTCCTGCCATATTTGTTATATTGCAGGCAAAAATTTACACGGCAAGGAATTGTGCCCGTGTTCGGAAAAACAGCTGGTCGCAAGCCTTGGTTTTGGGTTGGTCTTTGACTGCGGCGGATCTCAGTAGAAAGTTGACAGGGAAACCATGTTCAAAAAAGAGATTGCCACTGGTGTGGTGCATAGTGTTCCAGATGATTTGCGGAAAGCCCTTATTGCCGATAGAGGTGCACTGTCACATTGGGAGGCTATTACACCGCTCGCACGAAATGAGTGGATTTGTTGGCTTGAGGACGCAAAGAAACCGAACACAAGGCGCAGCCGAATAGAGAGATTGCGTACTGAACTCAAAGAGGGAGTCCGCAGGCCTTGTTGTTGGGCTGGCTGCCCCCACCGAGGTGCGAAAGAGAGCGGAAATAAACCTGAGTCCAGGTGAGGCAATACGGGAATAATTGCCGTTGAACAGTAAGGCCCTTCGGGCGGAGGAAATAATGGATGAAATATTGGCTATAACTTTTTTCAAAAACGGTAATAACTGTGCACAATCTGTATTTGCTCATTTCGCAAATCGTTTAGGATTAACTCAAGATTCTGCTGTGAAAATTGCAACTGGATTCGGGTCTGGAATGGGCAGAACACAGCAAACATGTGGGGCAATCACCGGTGGAATTCTAGTTTTAAATAGCAGGTATGGTAGAACTGAAACTACAACAGAAGAAGAACAGGAAGAATTAATTGAAAAAATACAGATACTATGTGATGTTTTCAAGAACGAGCATCAGAGTACTCAATGTCTTAAAATACTAAATGGTTGTAATCTGCGAACAGAGAAAGGTCAGAATTTGTTCAAGAATAAGAATATGATAAATATTTGTTATGGGTGTGTTCAAACAGTTGTGGGACACTTGGAGAACGTTCTCTCGGAGTAGAAATATTAAATGACAGAGGTATTTAATCTCAAAACCGATTTTAAATCACTACCACCATAGTTGTTTGCTGATGAATATGTCCTCTGGAAATGGCTGCTTATGAAGACCATGCGGACCGCTAATGTCCCTCGACCGTTCGGGGATCCGCTGATAAGCTCCGATGCTTAGACTGGCGATTCGACGGACTAGACGAACTGTTTACCGCGCTTTTGGCGAGGTAAAAAAGGCCTATTGGCACTCCGCGCGCCAGCATGATGAGTCCGGGCCGAATAGTAGAATTGGGGGGACATCCATGATAAGCATTGTTCAATACTGTTCAGCTGAAATGCCGCTCCGGTAATCTCACAGGAAGATCAATCTTCGGGCAAGCGAACAACCAACACCGGCACGGGGGAGCGCTTGAGCACCTGCTCGGTAATGCTTCCCATGACCACGTCCATCAGCGAGGAGTCGCCTCTGCTGCCCATGACCACAAGATCGCATCGGCACTCCTCGATCTGACGGATGATCTCCCGGGCCGGCCTGCTGCCATGCTTAATGACGATTTCGTCGGCGGGCTCGGCGCCGGCTTCATCGGCGGCGAATTGATCCCGCACTGTGCGGGTCTTGGCATGCTGCCTGATCTTGCCGGTCAGGGAAGTCCTGACCTCTTGGTAGTGCGAGTTCTTGATCTCCTCCCACTTTTCCTTCTTGATATAACTGGTGATGTGGCCTTCCACTTCCCTCTGGTCCTCGGGCAGTATATGAAGCAGGGTTATTTTCGACCCGTACTGATCGGCCAGGCTCACGGCATAGGCAAAGGCGTAGCGAGCATTGTCGGAGAGGTCCGTAGGGAAGAGTATGTTGCGTATCTTCACACTGGGGATCTGCATATTTCCTCGTCGGCTGGAAAAATTTGTCTGATCAATTTGTATCCAATACACCTTACTTAGAAAAAGTATCACGCCGCCCATTTCCAGACAAGCTGTTTTTTTGATAGTAAATCCGAGAGGGACCTCTTGCCACTGGGAAGAGGGCAGGGGAGCCGACATATGTACTCCCCCGCCGGACTAAGATCAGAAGCAATGCCGCCACAACGAACATCCGCTATGAGCTTTGCATCGCACCAAGCTTCTGGCGTAGTGATATTACCTTGATAATAAGCAATAATTACGGTTAATATCGCAGCATTGAAATGGAGGGTCATTCCAGCCGCTATGAGCTGCGGGGAGAGTGGTAGTGAATCCGGTTTTTTAAGAAGTTTTTCAACTGACCGTGCAGATAATGATATCGGTTACGGTATGTCCGTTACTTCAATAGGGCAATAAACACCTCAAGAGTGAGTTCATGGAAAGTTTCGACATAGTCACCATGCGCGTATTTCTGGCTGTTGGCCGCCTGGGCAGTATCGGTGCGGCTGCCAGGAATGAACACATCGCGGCATCTGCTGCATCGCGGCGAATAAGCGATCTTGAACGTGAACTTGGTATCGTGCTGATTTCAAGAACGCCTTCAGGTACTAATCTGACGCCGGCGGGTCAGGCTTTTGCGGAACACTGCGAGCAGCTGTTGCACAAATATGCCGAGGTAAGAGCGGATCTGAAGCGTTTTGCCGAAGGTGAGGCCGGTGAGTTGCGGCTTGCTGCAATTCCCCGAGCCCTGGCGGGTGTCTTACCGTTTCTCATTGCCCAGTTCAAAAGAGATAACCCCGAAATCCATGTGACAGTGCAGGAGATATTCTCCAGGCAGGGCGTGAGATTTTTGCGGGAAGACGTTTCGGACATGGCCATAATATATGACTCCGTCGACACGACGGGTTTTGAGCTCAAGCCTTTCAAGGAGGATCAGGTCTGGGTCGTGGGGCATAAAGACCATCCGCTGTTTCTTGAGAAGAATGCGTCCGAAGCTGTGTTCTTTAAAGAAACTCTTGAATACGAACACATCTCTTTCCATGAAGGAGGTGTTCTGGATGAACTTGTTTCCGAGGCCAGAAAAGGGCACAGGAAAAGGTTGACTACGGTCAGGGTGCAGCGGATCAACTCCCTGATCAGGTGCGTCGAAGCCGGCCTGGGGCTGGGCATAATCGGTGAACGAGACCTTCAGCCCCATTTGACCAATGCGAATCTGGCAATGTTACGACTGGCAGACAAGTGGGCGTCCAGGAATCTTGTATGCGCCTACCCGCAGGGGCAAGCCGCCTCTCCGCCGCTGAAAAGATTCCTGCAGTATCTTGATGGTGATGTGCTTTAGCATGATTTACTGCTTATGCGCTGGTACCCATAACCGCAATGCAAAAAAAAATCGGCCACTTCCGATAGAGGTGACCGATTGAAACTCTATGCAGCAATATCGAATTGTTGTGTAGAACTTGGCGGAACCTGTCGTTTAGAATTTCTTCGCAGATCGGAGGAATTGTCTTCCGCCCTGCAGCAGGGCGGATACTCCCTTCCATGAGGAAGTGGCCAGTTCTGCGGCGATACTTTTGAGATGAGGCCATACTGAAGCCATTTCTTTTGCATAATTGCCCGGGACGAGATTGTATTGTTGTTGTAGTGACATGAGCGTTTGTTCCCTATGAAATGATTGTCATATTCTTTTGTATGCCAGCGTGGCCGGCATCTTGTTTTTCCGAATGCTTCGGCTGAAATCTGATCTCCGGTGACGCACCAGGATCGATTTTCTTATGACATATAATAGATCATTTTCAGCGGGATAGGTAATGCTCACTCGGCAACAGGTCCTTCTTGTTCCGGCATGTCATGGACAAGCGACTTGGGGAAATTGAATCTTCCAGTCGAACTTGTGTTAGTCTCTTTCCTCCTGAAGTACTTCAAAAATACTCCGGCTTAATGTCGAGATGAGATAAGGTTTGCGAATATACCCTTTAAGTCCGGACCTTCTCATCTCCTGGAGATCATCTTCAGTGGAAAAGCCAGACGAGAGCATCACGCGCGCTTGTGGATCGTATTCTCTCAATTTTTCAAAACACACTTTGCCGTTCATCACCGGCATAATCATGTCCAGAAGAACAAGATCAATCCTGCCTTTTTCTCGCTTGTATATTTCCAGGGCTTTTTCACCATCTTCGGCCATGAGGACTTCATACCCCAAAGATTCCAGAATTGCCTTGGCAGTGCTCCTCATTATTTCTTCATCATCGACCAGCAGAATACACCCCGAGCCCTTTTTAATATCGACAGAATTGGTGGGCACTTTCTCGGCATCTTCGCAGATAGGCAGCAATATTGAAAAAGATGTTCCTTCGCCAAGTTCAGAGTATACACTTATGGCACCACTGTGCTGTTGAACAGTTCCATAGACTGAGGATAACCCCAGCCCCGTTCCCTTCCCTTGCTCCTTTGTCGTAAAAAACGGTTCGAATATATATCCCAGATGTTCCTGCGCTATGCCGCATCCATTATCTTGAACTTCCACCTCAATGTATTGTCCAGGTTGCAGCTTAAAAGAGGAGGAGATGCCGTAATCTTCATCGACCCAGGTATTCTGAGTGTTCAATCGCAGGATTCCTCCTTCCGGCATGGCTTGGGAGGCGTTTATACAAAGATTGAGCAAAGCGTTATGCAAAAGAGAAGGATCGCCCATTACACAGCTTGTTGCTCTGAGGTTTGCCTCGATGATGATTTGTTTATTCAAGGTTCTTTTGGTGAGCGCGACAATCTCCTGAATAACTCCATGAAGGTTGACCGTTGTGTTTGCCTTGACGGATTGACGTGAAAAGGCCAGCAGCTGTTTCGTCAGGTCGGCTGCCCTGGTTGTGGAGTCCAGGATGGTCTGGTGCAGCTGCTTCGCCTTGGCATCATTGGGCAAATGATAGCCTAATAGTTCGGCTGCACCCATTATCCCTCCGAGCATGTTGTTGAAATCATGAGCAATACCTCCAGCAAGAATCCCGATCGCCTCCATTTTTTGCGTCTGCTGAAGTTGAGATTCAAGCTTGTTTTTCTGCTCCATCATTTCAATACGCTCGATCAGCATTTTTTTGTTTTTCAGGGAATTTTTTTCGCTTTCCTCATAGAGTCGGGCATTTTTCAAGGATAAAGAAGACAAGCCTGCCCAGATACGGGATAGCTCAATTCGTCTATTTGATAGAGCCGAAGGTTTCCCGACTGAACCTACAATGAATACACCTACCGGCTTTTCATGCATCACGAGAGGGACAAAGAGCACTGTTTGTAAATTTCTTTTTTCAGCAATAGCCCGTTCGGCTGGAGTCAGGTCGGCTTGTGCAAAATCAGGTATAAATAATGGCTTGTGAGAGTCAAAAGCCTTTTGAATATGAGGGTGATCTGCAAGAGGGGCAGAGCGCATCTCTTCTGGAAAATCAGAGGGAAGGGGAGGAGTAGTTGCCTGAAGATAGAGTATGTTTTCTTCAAGGAGGTAAATGGCTGCGGTATCTAATCCAACTAACTTCGTAACACTATCGACAGATATCTGAAGGACTTTTTGTAACTCCAGCGATTCCGCGAGAGTCTTGCACATTTCCAGAAGCATGGTGTAGTCACGATTAATGACGCGTAACTTTTCTTCCAGCTCTGCCCGCTCGTTCAGGTGATATGTAATTGCTTTGTCACCCCATCCTGACTTTTCCACATAATCCCCCTTAGATACGCTATTGATTTTCAACAACCTAGCCGTTTTCACCCGCTTTTTCCAGCATTATTTTGCCGCTGACAGCAACCCGGTTCAGATCGGCATCTTTGCAAAATCAAACCAGGTTTTTCCTATAAGATATTCAATCGTTGCATTTCATCTATGCCGAGAAGATCCGAAATAAAAAACGGGCTATGGAGTTATTGAGTTTTCTGTGATTGGAAATGTTGTCCCCTCTCTCTGCTGTTGCCCATATTCGGCTGAAAAAATTTGCCACGATCCCTCTTTATCAGTAGGATTAATAGAGGCACTAATGCTGACAAACACTCCCGAAGTCAAGGGGAGCGATAAACCATTGCGGAAGAGGACCACCATGAGACAAAGACAGTTCCATTCGATACTTACATGGATGCCGAGGATGTTTTCCTGCACCGCTTCGTTTTATCCTGCTCTTCTGCTGCCGATCATGATCTGCCTGACCATGACGGCCTGCCAGACTATTGATGCTACCGGACAACGGCAGTTGAGTTTCATAGGAGAACAGCAGGAAGTTCAGATGGGGCAGAGTTCCAACGAGGAAATTGTCAAGACAATGGGCCTGTATGAGGATGAGGGCCTGCAGAATTATGTAGGGGAAATCGGATCGAGAATGGCCCGAACCACTGAACGGCCGGAGCTGCCCTGGACCTTTCAGGTCATAGATGATGACGTAGTAAACGCCTTCGCCCTGCCCGGCGGGTATGTCTATCTCACTCGAGGCATATTGGCCCATTTCGAAAATGAAGCTCAGATGGCCGGTGTGCTGGGTCATGAAATCGCGCATGTTACCGCAAAACATTCGGTGGTTCGCCTAAGCAAGGCCATGATAACCCAACTGGGGCTCGGCGTGGCAACCATCGCCGTCCCCGAGCTGCAGGAGTTTTCTTCCATGCTTGGTCAGGGAATGCAGCTTCTTTTCCTGAAGTTCAGCAGGGATGATGAGACCGAGGCTGACAGACTCGGTATACGCTATATGATCAACGTTAATGAAGATCCCAGGGAACTCATCGATGTCATGGAAATGCTGGGCAGCATGACCGGGGAAGGAGGAAAGTTGCCTCAATGGGCCTCTACCCATCCTCACCCGGAAAACCGCGTAGAATTCATTTCCGCTCATCTCGCCGGACTGGATCGCCGGAATTTCAATCCGGTAAAAAGAGAATCATATCTGCAGAGACTGGACGGCATGGTTTACGGTGCCGATCCCCGGGAGGGGATTATCAAAGGCAGCAGGTTCTACCATCCGGAAATGGCGTTCCAGCTTCGTTTCCCTGAAGGTTGGGGGGTCGTCAACCAACCCAGCGTTGTTCTGGGAATAAGTCCCGGCAAGGATGCGGCAGTTCAGCTTTCTCTTGGAAAAGGGGAAGAGCCGCTGCAGGCTTTGTCCTTATTTCTTCAACAGAACGGCATCAGGGCGCTGTCTTCAGCAAGGGCGCAAGTGAATGGCCTTCCGGCTGCAGGCGGTGAATTTCTCGCTCAGACTGATAAGGGGCAGGTTCACGGACGAGCTGTCTTTATCCTCTACAATGAACGCCTCTACCGGATCATTGGCTACAGTTCTCAGCAGGTCTGGAGTAAATATGACCGTGAAATCAGCAGTTCCGCCAACAGTTTCAGCAGATTGACAGATGACCGATACCTCAAGGCCGAACCTTTGCGCCTGAAGATCATCAGAACCCAGTCTTCCATTTCTCTGAAAGAGCTCCATGCCCGGCACAATGTCGCGATTCCGTTGGAGGAGCTGGCTCGCTTGAATCAGATCGGCGTCGGTGAAATTCTGGAGTCCGGACGATATCTGAAGATAGTTGCCGGAGAGCTGCCGTAATTTCCCTAAAAAATTCGATCATGGTCGAGATTCTAGATGAGAAGGGTGTAGTCCCTGAAACCAACGAGGTTTGACCGGCATCTTGGATAAAAACAATCAATATTCTTTCAGGTATCAAGAAATTGGTGGTGGGGGGCTTGTGCAGACTGCAGAAAAAGGGGCCCCCTGTTAGTGAATCGAGAGCCCCGTCAATTATTACCAGCGTTCTGTGCCGACCAGTTGATTTACATTTTCACAATGCTTTTTTTCTTCTTCAGTCAGCTCATCGAATGATTTTTTGTTACCCTTGATATCATCGATATAACAAACAAATTCTCTACCTTTATTATCATTTAACCACACTAGTGATTCGTATCCGCCTCTCATAATATCACCTCTATGTGTTATCGTTATTGGTGCCTTGCAAATTGTTTTCTTGTTTCTTTACAAGAAAACAATTTGTCTTAAGGTTCTTATCCAGCTCAGCTGGGGTAGTTTTGATTGATGTTTTATGCATCTGCTCAATACATTAAGAAGAAAGCGGAGAAGAACAATGGAATAAAAAAGATAGATTAACGATAGTAAAAACTACTATTTTTTAGTCATTCCATAAATTCGTCTCGAGAAACCAGCCAAGCCCTGCGGTTCTAAAAAATAGGTCGAAAAAAGCTGTTGCTGCCTTTTTCCAAGCTGATTAGGATCGATGTTTTTCATCTGCATGCTATCCCCACAGCGTGGGAGCCAACGTATACGATATATCGAGATTAACTGTAAGGTACTTGCCAGCTGCGCTGGACTCTTTACATTACCTCCTGAGGGGTATAAGAGCCTTGGCGGGCTTTTATTTTGAGATGGACCAACTACAATAATGGAAACTGAAAACATTACCAAAAGCTTTAATTCGCAGGGAACGGAGCTTGCTAAAAACCTATCCCCGGTCATGTTCCTGACCTTTATTTTTTTCCTCAGCTTTGTGGGGAGGCAGCTTGCCGGCCCCTTGTTGCCCGCTATCGAGGAGGAACTCGGCTTGAGCCATACTCAAAGCGGCATGTTTATTCTGCTAATAGGGTCAGGCTTTTGCCTAAGTCAACTCGGGGCTGCGTTTCTGGCTGCCAAATGGGGTTACCGGCACTGCATCCTGCTGTCCCTGTGGGGGAGCGCCATAGCAGCACTCTTAATAGGGTATATGCAATCAGTATGGCTGCTTTATCCGGGCTTTTTCTTCCTGGGTATGGCCGGAGGACTCTATGTTCCCTCTGGCATCTCCCTGATAACGGTCCTGGTCCATCCTAAAGATTGGGGCAAGGCTATCAGCATTCATGAACTTGCGCCCAACCTGGCTCTTATATTGGTTCCATTTCTGGCGACAATCGCTGTAATTCTCGGGTCGTGGCGCTGGGGATTTATTTTTTGTGCTGCCGCCCTGGCGGCACTGGGTGCTGTCTATTTGCGGGCGGGTGTGGATGCCGACAAACGCCCATCGCCGCCCAGCTTGAAACTGGTGGGCGAGGTTGTGGCCAAACCCTCCTTCTGGCAGTTGAGTGTTTTGCTGAGTCTGGCGGTGGGAGTGGAAACCGGCGTATATACGATGACGCCTCTCTTTCTGGTGAGTGAAAGAGGATATGATCTGGCCCAGGCCAACCTGTTGCTTGGACTGTCACGGATTCCAAGTGTGATTCTGGTGCTGCTTTCCGGTTGGCTGACGGATCGGCTGAGCCCGTCGACAGCCATTTCCATCGCCCTTGGCGTGACTGGAGTAGCCATTGTCTGTCTTGGTATGGGCCCGGGAGCACTGCTGGTGCCTGCCATTTTCATTCAGGCGGCAGCCTCGGCCTGTCTGTTTCCTCCTATTCTGTCAATGGCCTCGGGCAATTCTTCGACAGAAAGCCGGGCGCTCACGTTTTCTTTGAGTCTTGCCGTTGCGCCGATAGTCGGCGGCGGATTGCTTCCCGCCGGCATTGCCATAGCCGGGGACCTGCTTTCCTTCGGAGCCGGGATGGTCGGGTTCGGCATTCTCACTATCGCCGGTGTTTTTCTTGTGAAGCACTGAAACAAAGCAGGGCATTGAATTTACACTGCAAAACGAGTTGATCGCTCAACATCGCGCTTTGTTCTTTTCCTCTGATAATAGCTATCATTTTCTTTGCCAAACTGTTAAATAATGAACATAATGTTTTAACAGTGTTTAAATAGTTTTGTCTATAAAGGAAGGTAATATGAAAGATGAGAAGCTTGCCCGCTATTGGAAAACGGTTGTCGATATAATTCATGACGGAGTCATGATTGTCGATGTGGGCGGATATATTGTCTCTGTAAATCAAGCACTTGTGGATATAACCGGTTATAGTCAGGAAGAGCTGGTGGGCCAGCCATGCTCGATACTGGGATGCAGCAGCTGCAAAAAAATCTATGATCCGACTGGCAAGCATTGGTGTAGACTCTTCAGCATTGGCGATGTTAACATGCAGAAGGCATCCATGGTCAGAAGAGATGGTACTTCCGTTGATGTTATGAAAAATGCCTCCGTGCTCAAAGAAGATGGAAAAATTATCGGCGCCGTGGAAACCCTTACGGATATCACCGAGTTGTTGGAGAAGGAGAACCAGATCGAGGCCTATCGCCGTGAACTGCAGGCCGAATATTCATTTGAGGGAATGGTCGGAGTGTCGATGACTATGCGGCGCACCTTCGATATGATAGCCAATGTCGCCGAATCAGACGCTCCCGCGTTGATTATCGGGGAGAGCGGAACAGGCAAGGAACTGGCGGCCAGGGCAATTCATCAAAATTCAGCCCGCAAGGACCGGCCCTATGTTCAGGTAAACTGCGCGGCATTGAATGAATCTGTTTTGGAAAGCGAGCTTTTCGGGCACGTTAAGGGGGCTTTTACCGGGGCGTATCAAAACCGTGAAGGCCGATTTGAGGCAGCCAACGGGGGAGATATATTTCTCGATGAAATCGGTGACTTGCCGCAATCAATTCAGATTAAACTGCTTAGAGTCCTTGAAGAGAAAGTGATTGAGCGGGTTGGCGACAACCGCTCGATTCCGGTGGATGTAAGGATAATTACTGCAACTAACCGCGATCTCAAACAGCTTGTGGATTCCGGTTCCTTCAGGGGTGATTTCTACTACCGTATCAATGTTCTCCCCATCGAAATCCCACCACTCAGAAACCGTACCGAAGATATCCCCGTGCTGGCTGAAATGTTTTTCAAACATGTTCAGCTGAAAAGTAATAAACCTATCCAGGGTATTTCCCCGGAGGCTATGGAGGCGCTGGTCCGCTACTCCTGGCCGGGAAATGTGCGGGAACTGAAAAGCGCGTTTGAATATGCCTTTGTTACCTGTATGGAAAGCAGTATTAAGGCGGAGCACCTGCCTCCGGATGTACACATGGAAGACAGTAAGCGCTCAAAGCTGGCGGTGCCGGCGATGAGCCTGGACGGGAGGAAAAAACAGGCGCTCCTGCAGGCCCTTGAACAAGCCGGGGGCAATAAATCACAGGCTGCCCGTATCCTGGGAGTATCACGTGTAACCGTATGGAATCAGATGCATAGATATAATCTGATCTAGATCCTCATCAACATGCAGTAGTAATAATCTTTATCAAATTTCTCTGGCACTCAAAACCTGGCACGCTATTTGCTGAATCTTGTATCAAGATATCTTGGAATGATATCTGACGTGTCGGATGATGGCCTGCTTCTTTGAGCACTCTCAAGCCAAAACAATTCCGATAGTTATGTGTTCAGCCTCCGTCCGCGGATTCGCTGAACAAACGCGATGTAATTATAATTCGAGTGGCTTGGTGTTGCCTGAAGATTCATTATTCTGCGTAATAGTAAAATACAAAGACAGGAACTATGATGCCGATGCCGATGTCACCATTCATGTTGTCTGCATATCAAAGATTTGTCGAACCATGGCCCCCGCATGGAATTACCCTGTTGGTTTTTCGGCAGGGCAACATCGACAGGCGTATTTTCAGGGAGATATATTATGAAAGTTGAGGTCTCGCGAAGGAGATTTCTGCAGGGAAGTGTAGCACTTACCATTTTAGGCGGAACTTCTCTGACCGGAGCCGATCTTTTTGCAAAAGCCGAGAGTGAAAAGAGGGTGTCTATCAATAAAAAGGTGCCGACTGTCTGTGAAATGTGCGTTAACAAATGTGCGGCCATAGCGCATGTCCGTGACGGCGTCGTAAAAAAGCTTGATCCAAACCCGTATCTGCCCAAGTCGAGAAACATGTTGTGTGCCCGGGGTGCAGCAGGAATACATGCCCTGTATGATCCTGACCGGCTTAAATACCCGCTCATCAGGGTGGGCAAGCGAGGCGACGGCAGGTATAAGAAAGTTACCTGGAGCGAAGCCTATGAGCACATAAAGGAGAAGCTGGTCACGATTCTCGATGAAGAAGAGGATAATCGCTCCTCTATCGGCTATTGTGCCGGAGAAGGACTGGCAGAGCACACCTTCAAATCCTTTATGGCCCAGAAATTCGGCAGTTCGAACTTCCTCAACCACAGCACCATCTGTCTCCAGACCGCCGTCTCAGGCTTCGCTTTAACCCTCGGCGGCTATGGTCAGGCCGATTTAGAAAATGCCAAGTATGTGATCATGGCGGGAGCCAACAGGGCTGAAGCCATACTGACTCCTGACACCATGGACATCTTCAAGCGCACCCGAGGCAGGGGAGCGAAGCTTGTAGTGGTTGATCCGCGATATACCAAAACCGCGATGCACGCCGATACCTATGTGCCGATCAAGCCTGGAACCGACCTGGCCTTTGTCCTTGCCCTGACCTATGTGGCATTAAAGGGACAGTTATATAACAAGATCTATGTGGAAAACAACTTCAACGAATTTGAGACATACAGAAAACACATTTTAGAACATGGGTACACTCCGGAATGGGCTGAAAAGATAACCGGTGTGCCGGCAGATACAATATGCTCGATTGCCCACGACTTTATGGCTGCGGCGCCGCAGGCCATATATTATCAGGGGCGGCGCTCCACCTGGGCGAAAAATGATTTCCAGCTGCGCCGGGCCATGGCCATTTTCAGCGCCCTGGGAGGAGGAGTCGATGTCAAGGGCGGTATCGTTTTCGGCAAGACCTTGCCGTTGGGCGATCACCCTATCAATGCTCCGCTTTATTTCAACGCCCAGGGCAGAATTGAAAAAGATTCCGCCGCAATTATCGGCGCAACCGGCTCCTGGGTGGCATGGCGGGATATGGTGGTTGAAGAAAAGACTCCCTATCCCATCCGGGGAATGTTCGTCTATAAGCAAAATCCCATGCTTTCGGTGCCTGACTCGAACAAGACCCGAAAGATGTTCGAGAAGATGGATCTGGTCGTGGTCATCGACACAATGCCCAGTGACACGGCAATGCTTGCCGATGTGATTCTGCCGGAATGCTCCTATCTCGAAAGAGAAGACCCCCTGAAGTCCTTTACCGGTATAGAGCCGGCTATCGTATTGAGGCAGAAGGTTATTGAGCCGATGTACGAAAGCAAGCCCGTTATTGAAATTATGCGAGGCCTGGCCAAAAGACTCACCAGGCCGCTCTGGGAAATCACAAAAAAACATGACCTGGACGTTCAGTCGGAGTTGGAGACCTCTCCGGAAGAGGAATATTTCAAAGATTGGGGCTTTGATCTGACAGAGCCTTACATGCAGTCTCAGGAAGAAATAAACAAACACATGTTCGTCAGCGAATATGGCGAAAAGGCCTGGTCGGTATTGCGTGAGAAAGGGGTCTTTTATCCCGGGATGCTCGATCAGTTTAAGAAAATCAACAATAATACCTTCGAGTGCTATCCCAGTGAGGGGAAAACCTACTCTGTTCTCGAGCTGGAAGAAGAGGTTGACCGGGGCGCTTCGATATCCGATTTCTGTAAATCATGCGACCCCTGTGTCAATCCCGCGGATATTGCACCGTGGAAGAGGTTATTCAACACTCCCAGCAAAAAAATTGAATGTAATCTGGAAAGTATGACCGCCAGAGGCATCGATGCCATGCCGATGTGGCATGATGAGGATTATGTCAAAATACCGCCGGGAAAATTCAAATTCATTACCGGGCGTTATGCCCAGCACACTCAGAGTGCGACGCAGAACAATATCATGCTTCTTGAGCTGATGCCCACCAATTATGCCTGGATAAATGACCAAGAAGCCCGGGAAAGGGGAATCGGTCTTGGTGATCTCATAGAGGTGACAAGCAGCGTCGGTTCCATCCGCATACAAGCCTATCCCACGCCGAAGATCCTGCCGGAAACACTTTTTTACATTCACGGTTTCGGTGCTCAGTCGGACGGTCAGACATTTGCCCAGAGAAACGGGGCAAGCGACAATGAAATAATAGAAGGTACCATCGAGCCGGTCTTCGGCAGCGCGGTCATGCATGACACGCTGGTATCCGTCAGGAAGGTGTGATTATGAATTATGCAATAGCGCTGGATTATCAGAACTGCATCAACTGTCAGGCCTGCGAGGTTGCCTGCAAAGAGGAAAACGGGGTGCAGCTGGGTGCGGGCAAACAGCGCATCTGGGTAGGTCTCGTCGAAGGTACGACATTCGGCAAACCTTTTGCCAATACCTATCCGTCACAATGCAACCAGTGCATCGACGCGCCCTGCGTCAGCGTCTGCCCGACCAATGCAAGTCATTATGAACCCGGCGGCATAGTCAAGGTGGAGCGGAAACAGTGCATCCTCTGCAAGGGCTGCATGGAGGCATGTCCCTATGATGCCAGATTTGTAGACGATACCAGGGTATCGGTCGATAAATGCACATTCTGCGACCACCGTATAGCCGAAGAGGGGACTACGGCCTGTCAGGCCACCTGCCCCACCAAGGTCCGCACCTTCGGTGATCTGGATGATGACAACAGCGATATCGTCAAGCTTTTGAAGACCAGACGATTTTTCTTCCAGAAAGAGTATACCGGCACACTGCCCAAACTCTTCTACCTCCTGCCCGAAGACGAGTCTTACGCTAGACAGAGTGTTTCCCATGAGACAAAAATCTACACCTGGAAAGAGATCGAGCCGCTTTATCGACAGGCAAATATCAGAAGGAGCAAAGAATGGAGAAGGTAAATTTTGCAGGTGTAGAGATCAACAAAATCCCTATGAAACGGTTGTTTCTCAGCAAAACAATGCTTTCCGGCTATGTTCTTCTGGTAATTGCTCTGATAGGTGTGTACGAGCTTTTCGACTTGCGTTATTTCACCACTGTAGTCAGTGCCCATGATGCCGGATTGAATCCAGCCGAGCCCGGTATGAGAGAGGCGATGCGGCAGGCGGTTTTCGGGACGGTAGGTGAAATCGATAGGACTTTGCCCTGGACTGTACTGATCGCTAACTACATGTATATGGTCTACACCGGCAGCGGCATTATTTTCTTAGTCGCCCTGGCTGAATTTATGAACTTCAGGATTGTGGCCAAGGCGGCTGCCGGCTTTATGGTGGCGGGAATTGCCATGATATTTGCAGGTCTTTTCACCATTGCCACCGATCTGCATATGCTCAATATGCACTGGATGCTGCTGACCCCCAACTTCAAGGCGGGAATGTGGCTGATGCTGCCCCTCTACTGCACCTACATTCCTTTTGTTCTGTTCGAGATTTACCTGATACTGACCAACAAGCGGGACTGGGCGCGGCGACTGGCCCTTCCCATACTGATCCTCAGCCTCGGTATCGATCTTATCGAGTACTATATACAGGCAAAGCTGTTTGCCATGAACACGGCACGCCATCTGTGGACCGAGTTTCCCGCCCTTACCTTTTATTTCATCATTTCGGCATTCGTCTCCTCACTCGGCATAATGGGTATTAACGCCTATCTGGTTCACAGGAAAAAACCGGAATATCAGTCGCTGATGGAGCTGATCAGAAAGGCCATGCTCTTTTTTATCTGCACTCTCGCGCTCTATGAAATCTTCGCCTATATGACCGTTGACAAGGACTGGGCCTTCCTGATTCTTTTCGGCCCCTTCAGTTATGTGTACTTTTTAGGATACATCCTGCTGACCCTGGCCTTGCCCTTTGTCTTCGTCATCAAACCCGGAAAACCGATTTTCACGGTGTTCGCCTCGATCTTCGTGATTATCGGCGGCTTTATCGGGCGGTATCTGTTTGTTTATGGCGGCAATGCCAATCCGATGTCCAACAGATTCGGCACCGGGTATGAAACGTATGATCAGTATGCCCCTACAGTATCTTTTATCTACAATTCTCCTCATTTGGGGGAGATCATGATAGTTGTCGGCTCCGTCGGTGTCGCCATGATTATTTACAAGCTCTTTGATGGTCTTTTTTCGGTCGGAAATTTACGTGAACACTACTAACCCTAAAGAAGGAGAAGTTATGCGAGTAAAATTGATAGGAATACTGCTTCTGGCAACCGGTTTTTTGTTTGGCGGCTGCGCCGCTTTCAATGAATCCGGGACAGCTGGCGATCCAGTAAAGAAAACCCTTAATGCACCGGCACCTCATGTCCAGGAGTTGATAGAAGAGGCACAACTTGAGGTTGTGGATTATGCCTATACCCGGCAGGCCATCGGAAACGGCACGAGAAACGGCGCGAACGCGCTGCTGGTCGATGCCCGGCCGCATCTGAAGTATCAGAAGGGCACTATCCCTTCGAGTATTAACATACCAGATACGCAGATTGAAGATTATATCGGTCAGCTTGACAAGGTTGCAAAGGACAAAGAGATCATCGTCTTCTGCGGCGGCTGGAAGTGCGAGAAAAGCGCGATCGTGGCAGCACATCTTCAGAAAATAGGATTTACCGATGTCAAGCTCTACCAGGCGGGCGAGCCGGAATGGGCTGCCAGAAGCTATGTGGAAATAGGCACTTCGGTAATTAAGTCAGCATTGGAGAAAGACAGCGCGCTGCTGATGGACGCACGGCCCCGCCTCAAGTACCTGGCGGAAACCATTCCCGGCGCCTTATTCATGTACGACAAGGAACTGGAAAGACTGGCGGGCCGCTTTCCTGCTGACAAAACCACTCCGATAATCGCCTTTTGCGGCGGCTACAACTGTGACAAATCTCATATTGTTGCCAATATGCTTCTTGATCAGGGATACCGGAATGTAAGTGTTTTTGCCGCCGGCCTTCCTGAATGGAAAAAATCAGACCTGCCGACAACCGCCGGTTCCGGCAAGGTTGCTTCAGCTGCAGCTCCGGTGGAGGATATCTTTGTCGATGGTGTAAAGGTCGGTGCCGACGAAGGAACAGTCGACGGCGAATGGTACGCTGCCCGTATCAGGAAAGGCAATGTGCCTGTCAATATTGCTCTTATCGACGTAAGAAGCCCAGCCGATTTTAATGCCGGCCATATGAGCGGATCGATAAACATCGAAGTTGGAGATATGAGCGCAGCCGACTTTATGTCCAGGCTTCCCAAAGACAAAGTCTCCATTTTTGCCTGCGGCAGCGGTGCCAGGGCAATGGAAGCCTATTACAAACTGAAGGAAGCCGGGCAGGATGTTTCAAAAATCATGTATTTCGATGCCAATATAAGCTGCGACGCCGACAATACCTGCACCATCGAGGTCAACGAACCATTAGGCTGATGCCGTGATGGGTCCAGTACCTAAAAATATCTTTTAGAATAAGGAGAAAAAAATGAAAAAATTATTCAGTATCCTTTTTGCTCTCATCATTACCGTGGGATTCATCAGCACACCGGTCTTTGCCGATGCGGGCAAAGGTCAGAAAATCTATATCAAGCTTATGAAAGGCCCCTGTGGTTTTGATGGCGGCACGATGGCAAAAAAACATACCCAGGAAGAGTGGACATCCATTAACGATGCAGGAAAACTCAATGAGGAATTGCTTAATGAGTGTCCGCAGGCAAAACCTCTTAAAGACGCTTATCTGCCGCATGTCTATGATTTTCTGTATAACTATGCTAGTGACAGCGGCAATGTCCCGGCTTGTTGATCCCTGGCAGTAAATACTGCTTTCCCCTGATGTAAATCAGGGGAAAACGGTGAAGACCATGGTTGTATTGATTTAAAGTACGACCATGGCCTGTGTTTAGGGCAACATAAACTATAGAGCCGGAATTGTGAAGGTAATGTATACCGTTGCAGGAATCAACCAATGGACAATAGCATGACGGACGAACAGATTAAGGCTATCACAAAATTGATGAAATCAATATCTCATCCAATTCGATTTAAAATCTTATACCTGCTTCAGGATCAGGAAATATCGGTCGGAGACCTTCGTGATCAGCTTGATACAACCAGTTCCAATATTACCCAGCACCTTAATATTCTTCGTAATCAGGGAATTATCGATATTCGAAAAGATTCTAACTATATATATAATAAAATAACCGACTCCAGAATAATTGAGCTGATGAGAAAAATGAACCAGCTTTATTTTTCCGGATCCGGCGGCTTTCTGAATGATTCAGGGAAAAATTCAACTACCACCCTTCTCTAAGCATCAGGTTGCCATCAATGCCCGTAATAGCTGGTAGCGGGATGCCGGGGAATCCTCCGTAGGAATTATTAAACATATCTACTCTGCACTAGAAGAATCGGCGCACCAGCCACAACATCAAAGAGACAAAGATACTCAGCAGAATCATGCTGGTAATGGGAAAAAATAATTGGAAGTTGTCGCGTTTGATGTGGATGTCACCGGGCAGATTGCCAAACCAGCCAAAAATATTGCCAAACATATTGTCAAACAGCCAGATAAGGCCACCCACGACTACGAGCAGTATGCCTATGATTAATATGATTTTGCCGATGTTGTCCATCGTAACGCGTAACGGCTGACCGATTGGCAGTATTGCCGTGTGATTCTGGCAGCGAGGGATTTACCGAAGACAATAACCACGTTGACGGCAATTGTCCCGCATACACACTGCACTTGCTTTAGTATCCATTCCACGGTAACAATCCCGCCTGTTCCCAAATATCAGAGAGAGAGGCACATCCATATTTCGTGATATTTTAAGATTCATCATTTCTCGCTTGCGGATGGATAAATAACCATAATAAACAGTACATCAGGAAACCGGCGACGGCAAGATTTTCACATACATCAGAAAATGTCAAACCACCTGCGCCGTAACCAGAGGGTCGATGATCATTTTGGGGTTGCGAATATGATAAAATGGACTGAACACTATGATGTTGTCATTATCGGCAGTGGTCTGGCGGGTCTCTCCGCAGCAATAGAAGCATGCCGGTCAGGAGCTTCACTTGCCATATTTGAAAAAATGAAGGTGACAGGAGGAAACACCCGCATCAGCGATGGGGGAGTGGCTGCGCCGAACAACTATCTGCAAAAAAGGCTGGGAGTAAAGGAATCGCCTGATCTTTTTTATGAAGATATGCTCAGAGCCGGATCAAACTACAACCATCCGGATCTCGTCAGGGTTGTGGCTGAGAGAGCTAATGAGTCAATAGATTGGACGAGAAACATTCTGGGTGTGGAATATCAGGATCGATTGGATCGTTTCGGTGGTCATTCCACGGCCCGATGCCTCACCACAAAAAGCCACTCAGGAGTCGATTTCATCAAGGCCCAGATAGCTCTGTTGAAACAAAAAGGCATTAAAGTACAAACCGGCTGCCTGTTGACGCGTCTGCTCGTCGATAACCAGGGCGCCGTGGAAGGCGTACAAATTCAGACAGACTACGCGTTTCCCGAAAAGAACAGCGGCAATATAAGAAATATCCGCGCCAACCGGGCAGTTATTCTGGCAACCGCAGGATTTGGAAGTGATCTTCAATTCCGCATGATGCAGAACCCCGGTCTGGATGATTCAGTGGATTCCACCAATCATCGGGGGGCTACGGCCGAAGGACTTATCGCTGCCCTGGAAATAGGAGCTGCCCCGGTTCATCTCTCCTGGATACAGTTGGGGCCATGGGGCTGCGCCGACGAAAAGGGTTTTGGGCGGGGCGCCAGTTTTGCTTCGTATAGCGTCTACCAATCCGGGATCCTGATCGATCCAGCCAGCGGAAAACGTATCGTCAATGAATGGGCAGATCGCCGACAACGGTGTGAAGCCATCTTCAAGGCAGGTCACATATGTCTGGGGATTGTAGACGCCGAGGGCGCAGAAACCGCTGGCGACAGTCTCTCGCACTGTTTGAGGGGTGGCTATGTCAAAGCATTTGATACCTTGGCAGAACTTTCCTCGGCATTCGAGGTGCCGCTTGGACGGTTGGAGCAGACGGTAAGCAGCTATAATGCCGGAGTTCATGAAGGTGGAGATGATCGGTTTGGCAAACCACTTGCCGGTGCAAAACCTATAGCGAAACCTCCCTTCTATGCAATCCGGTTATGGCCGAAGGTGCATTATACTTCAGGAGGTTTGGGAATTAATGACAAGGCGCAGGTAATTGACCTCCGCAATCAGCCTATCTCGCGTCTGTTCGGTGCCGGCGAGGTATGTGGCGGCATTCATGGTGCAAGTCGTCTCGGCAACTGCGCGCTAACCGAATGCATCGTTTTCGGACGTATTGCCGGACAACAGGCCACCTCAATGTCCCCCCGGCTCGAGATCTGTGAAGACTAGACTAGGGGATTGCGGTAAGAGAAAACAAACAATCCCCTTTTTTCCTGGTTGAGCCAAAGCACCAATTTTAGCTTTGGCTGTCAGGATGATGCCTATCCCCTGAGAAGCAGTAGCCGTATAACAGAGGGCAGATGAGAACCCTGAGGCTTACCTGGTGGTTGCTCCGGGGGTGGCGTTGGCCCCGGCGCCGGCACAGGTACGTGCTCTGGTGTTGGTCCCGGTTGGGGCTCTGGCGCTGGCGCCGGTTCAGGGTCCGGCGTGGGCGCCGGATCAGGCTCCGGTGTAGGCTCGGGTATGGGATCTGGGGTAGGCTCCGGTACGGGGTCTGGGGTAGGCTCGGGTGCGGGTTCCGGCGTAGGCTCCGGTTCGGGCTCCGGCTCTGGTGGCTGTTCGGTTGGAACTATTCTGATTTCATGAGTATAGGAACTTTCATCGCTGGAGGTATAGGCCGTCATAGCCAAATGCAAAACCCCCTCAAGATAAGAAAGCGTGCAACTGGGAGAGCCGGTCTCCAGGCCATTGCATGATATTTCATTCTGTGCCAAATATTCGCAATCGTTGTCGTAGCTCAAATTGTTGCAACGAATGGAACTGGAGAGATCGATGTAATAGTCATAGGAAAAGTCGCTCTTAGGATTATTGTTGGCGTCAAACCTGGATTCGGAACCATAATACAAACGATAGCCGGTCACATTTTCTTCAGGAGGATTTGCCTGCCATACAAAATCTGTGGTTCCGTTGTCATAGGCGTTAGCAAAACCGGCATATAAGCCAAAAGCAAAGAGTACGAAAATAAAGAGCCAGTTGAGCAGCTTCAATTTAATTGTTCTTCTTTTAGTCATTTTGATTTCTAAAGTTGAGTGCAGGCATAAAGGCCAAATCATTTTATAAAAGCAATTAAAGGTTCTCCGGCCCTAGAGCAGCATTCATGCCATGATCAGCGTATCGCCGGTCCAGCTTCCTCTCTCGCTTGAGATAGGTATTAATAATCAAATGCTTATTATTGGATTACAGATGCGGATAATGATTTCGTTTGGTGGGGGAGGAAAAATTCCTGGAGAAAATCAGGGAAGATTTTGCTCACAGCTGTACATGAAATTTGCATTTATTGCGCATTCATGCTTGATGGCGCTGCCCCTCGAGGAACTCATATTTTATGTTAGGCTCACCATGTTTTTCTGAGGAAATTGGAATCTGGGGAGAGAGCTCGCCGGTGTGGCAATATTTATAAACGACATCGGGGCGAGCGTGGATCGAAGGAAGGGTGAATGAAGGAGTGGTGGCTTATTTTTCAGCGTCTATCAGGGAAGGAGTTTTGTTCCCTCTCCTGGTTATTGCCAGGTCCAGCAGGATTTAACCCCAGCAGGTTTGTGTAATCATCAAGCCAGCCGAAACTGGCGATAAATGATATTTGTACAGGCTGTTGTTGCCTGGGAGGGTTAATCGAAATGAAAGCGGGAGAGATAATGGGCCAGGGCCTCTTTTTTTTCTCCTTGCAGGGCTGGGCAGTTGGTGTGATCTTTCGCCCCTTCGACTACCCGTACGGCGAAAACCATGCAGGTTGGTTCGCCGCACTCTTTGCAGTTGGTTTTCGGCAGCAGCTTGAGAACATCCATCAGGGCAGGGGGCTTGGTCCCCACCATGCTGGGTTCGATATTTCCGCGATTATCCCAGGCACTGTTGATTTCGCGTTGCAGCCAGGCGACGATTTTTTTCGCCTGTTCCTCGTCCTGGAGCGCATTGACCGCGATTTTCCGGGCATGAATGGTAATGAGTTTACCCGAACTTTTCAAGGTCAAGGCCGGTGGTTCCTTGATGTAGCTGAAGCCGCCGAGCACTGTGTTCAGATAGGGCAGGGCCGCTCCGACATCATCATCCAGGTGGGCGAAACAGTGCAGAGTGCTGGCTCCGGCATTACATTTGGACCTGAAAATCTCCAAGGTATATCCATTAAGCAGCATATCGGCTTCCTTTGGCAATTTTGTGTTTTATTTAAACAAGTATTCCAGTTCCTACAGACAGCGAACCCCTCCCAGATTCCATTGGCAGTGTCCGCATGGCACCCTGCTCCCATAGCAATCATTGGCGCACAAGAGATTATCATTGATGAGGTTGGCACATGGGCCCTGAGTGCAGCTCCAGCAGGAAGAATAGTCATATTCTGCGGCTTCCCGTCGAAATCTTATGTACTCAGGGTGTTGCCAGATTATGTCCAGTGGTTGTTGGCGGATAGAGCCGAAGGCACATTCCCGCACCTGGACTTCCTCGCCAAGTACCCGACAGGAGTAGGTATGCCACAGGAAATGACATGGCATGACCGCACCGCTGGCGGCGATTAACACAGTCTGTTCTTCAATAAATTGGCAGGTGCGCTGTGGTAAGGCCTGGTGGGTTGGAAGAAAAAGCTCGATACCTCTTTTGGCGGCAATGCTACGCCCATCGGCAAAGGCTTTCCCGACTCTGTCGGCATCGGCGGTGGTGTAGCCGAGCAAGCTCTCAAGATGAAGGCGGATATCTCTTTTGCTGGCTTCCTGCTGCAGTTCTTCAAAAAGCTGAGCCACTATTTTGTCTTTCTGTGTTTTGTTGAACTTCAAGTAGGTGGAAAGACAGTTGCCCAGATTTACTCCCAGAGCCTCCGCCCGTTTGTTGTAGACCTCGAACAGCTCGACAGCCTCAGAAGAGTTGGGATTGAAAAGACTCAGCTTCTCTGCTGAGGTATTGTAGAGCAGCAGGTTGGTGGCAATGATATAATCTGCACCCCTGTCAGCCGCCCAGGTGATATATCCCGGCAGGTTGTCTATGTTTTCTCTGGTCAGAACAATCTCCAGGCCGATCCTGAAGGTATCTGCAGCGGTGTTGTGCTTCGCTTCAAGGAGTCGGACCATGGCTTTAGAGACGATGGTGGCCGAATGCTCGCCTGCCTGATCCGCAGTAATATCTGTAATATTATCCAGTGAAAGACACACTGTTGAAAGTCCGGCTGCGATTAACTCCCGGCATTTTTCCTGATCAAGCATAATACCGTTGCTCTGAAAGCCGATGTCTGCCCCGGCAGGCATCACAGCTCTGGCAAAACCTATGATTTCCGCCAGTTCAGGATGAAGAAGCGGTTCGCCGATGCCGTTCAGGATCAGCGTGTTCGTCTTGGCAAGCGAGGGAGCCAGTTTCCTGAAAACTGAAAATGGCAGATCCATTTCAGCGATACAGCTCCCTTCAGCATATTTCACACACATTTTACAGCGGAGATTGCAGCGTGTGGTAAGTTCTGCATAGATTTTTTGCGGGTGTTCAGTCATGCTGTCTGGATCAGGAAAATGTATGATAGTCAATTAAAAAAAGTCCTCAGCCCTATTGAATTATTCCGACAACGAAGATCGGGAAGCTGGGTTTTTCGGGATGGTCGGTATGGACGGTCAATATGGCGGCATAGCGACCTTTGGTCTTTTTTAAATTCTCCACCCGGATAATACAGTTGTTGTCGGAATTACCTCCTTCAACAAGCCTGGCGCGGATCCTGTCATCTCTTTCGGTACGTACCTCAAGAATTTTGAAAGGATATTTTCTGTTTCGTTTAATTTTGATCTCAATTGCCAATGGTTCTCCTGCCTTTCCTCTCAGTAGGGCTTTTTGCGGATGAATTTCGACGAATTTTTCCACCTTTCCGGCAACGACCAGCTCAAACAAGGGGCGTACGGGATCATTGGTTTGTACTACTACGACTTCCCTCATTACGTCTCCACCATAGCTGCTGGTGTTGAAGCTGACCGTGATATGTCCTTCCTCCCCGGGAAGGATCTGCCGCGAAGTAGTCGCAGCGGTGCAGCCTCAGCCCGTTTTGACATCAAGTATCTCCAGCGGCTCATCTCCCTGGTTATAGACAACAAAGCCGTGAACCACCTCTGCGCCTTCCAGCACCGCTTTGAAGAAAAATTCGCTTTCAGGAAGATATGTTTTCGGTCCGACTGAGGAGGCAGCAGCGGCACTGTGGCCGAAGTAGGGGAACAGAAATATAAGTGATAGGAAAAATACCGTTCTCAGCATGATTTGACTCCTTGTTTCCCGAAGGTTTTTGGCTGCATGGTTCCGGTGATCATTATCATAATTATTCAACTCGTCGTTTAAAAAGAAAGACAAAGAGCAGGAGGTACAGCGATACCGCCAGAAAGCCGATGTCGCGCAGTATGGTTCCCAGTCCGGCAGGACCCTCAGAGGTCTCGGTGGAAAAACAACCGCAGTGAATGTCCAGGCCACGAATTTGATTGTACACCAGAAGGCCGAGGAAAAAAAACAGCAATCCTGTGCCTGCAACTGTCGCACCCGGTAACCATACTCCTGCGATGAGGCACAGACCAAGCAGCAACTCCAGCCATGGCAGGATCAGGGCAATCAGGTTGACAAAGGCATCCGGCAGGATCTGGTAATTGAACACGCTTTCGGCAAAAGCCTGTGGATGGAGGATCTTATCATAGCTCGCATAGACAAAGACCAGGCCAAGCAGCACACGGCAAAGATGATACACCCAGAGATGACGGTTGCTCAAGGCGCCGCGTTTGCCGGATTGGTATATATGTCTCCTCCTATTCATCGGACTCACCTGACTTTTGAGTCGGTAGCCCTGCATTTCTCCAGAGAGTCCAGCCGTTGATGAGAACTCTGACATTGGCAAATCCAATGTCTTGGAGAAACATGGCCAGGTCGTGACTGAGTTCACAGCTTTCGCCGTCACAGTAGGTGATGATGCTGCTGCCGTCTTCCAAGAGAGCAACGATGTTCATCAAGGCGTTTTCGACATCCTGCCAGGGCAGGCTCAAGGCGCCGCTGATATGCCCGCCCTTGTATTGTGACAGCGAACGAGCATCGAGGAAAATTGCCGCTTGCTGCTCAAACAATTGCCTGGCCTCGTTGAAAGGGATTTCCAGACTGTTTCCTTCTTGATTGAAAAGGCGCGTTGCCACCGACCAATCACCTGCAAGGGGAAGCGGTGTCTCGCGCCAGTGATTAACTGCCAGGGCAAGCAGGCCGGCCATGATCATGAGGAAGAGCACCTGCCACAGAGCCTGCTGCATTGTCGGGTTTCTGCCTTTCATGGTATTTTCCCGTACTTTGATCTTCCTGGCAAACTCACTTGTCCAGGTGTGATTGTATCACCTCGAAGAGCATCCGCAGCCGCCGGCAAACGGCATCATGCCGGGAAATTGCGGGGGCCGACGAGATCTCTCTATGCTTTTTCGGACAGCCTTCTTAACCGTGTCGATATCGGTGCGCTGCAGATTGAAATCCTTGTTCTTTTCAATGTCCTCGTCGGTGATGACCACATAGTTTTTCAAAGGGACACCCGCTTTTTCGAAAATTGCCCTGGCGCAGCCCACCTCGCAGCCGTCGATCACCACCATCTCCGTTACATCCCGTGCCGATTGGACAAAACCGGAAAGTTGTCCGCCTATTCCCGCCAGGCAGAACATTTTGCCGAATCCTTCCTGGGTAAGTTCCACCGCCGCCTGGTTGGAGAGCTGTCCAACATTGGAGCCGCCGGAACAGGCCAGAATCATTACTTCACCACCGCTGGCGCAACAATTATCAGCCATTATCTCTTCCTCCTATTTTTTTAACCAACCGATTACATCTGTTTTTGAGGGAACCTTGCCCACCGACTTGACCTCGCCGTCAACCACAACGGCCGGAGTTCCGAATACACCATACATAGCTATTTTCATGGTATCCGTCACTTTTTCGACTTCGGCATCCACTCCAGACTCAGCCACTGCTTCCCTGACCACATCTTCGGTCTGTTTACACTTCGGGCAACCCGGGCCCAGTACTTTAACTTCCATGGCAAGCTCCTTTTTATAAAGATATGTTTAATGGTTTTACACGAACCATGTACCGTAAATCATGCCGGCAATGGTGGACATAACTACGATGATGCTACAAAAAACCGCGGTCTTTTTTACCCCCATGACACTGCCGATCACCAGCATGTTGGGCAGAGACAGGGCAGGGCCGGCCAGCAGCAGAGCCAGGGCCGGACCCTGGCCCATGCCGGAACCGATGAGCCCCTGCAGTATAGGCACCTCTGTGAGTGTGGCAAAGTACATCAGGGCACCGGCCACTGAGGCGATCAAATTCGCTGAAAATGAATTGCCCCCGACCAGGGATTGAATGTATTGTTCCGGGATAAGTGCCGGATGACCCGGACGTCCCAGCATGAACCCGGCCACCAGCACGCCTCCGGCAAGAAGAGGTGAAATCTGTTTGACAAAACCCCAGGTGGACTCCACCCAGCTTTTGCATTCATCTTTGGTGAACCAGGCTTTGAGCATGACGCCCAGCATGATCAGCAGTACCGCCGTGATGTACCATTTGGCAGCGAAAATTGCCGGCCACAATCCGGTTGCATCCGCATCCGGACTGGCAAAGGCGGCAAAGACCAGGATCAATACCATGGTCAGTATATATAAACTGTCTTGCAGCAGGGTGCGCTCCTTGCCGTCGGTCTCAGGCACGTAAATCTGGCCGGTGGTGCGCGCCGCGTCATCCTTGCGGAAAATAAGGGCCATCAGCAGGCCGGTGACTATTGCAAAAATCACTGCGCCAATCGCCCGGGCCAGACCAAGCTGCCAGCCGAGGATCTTGGCGGTCATGGTAATGGCCAGGACGTTGATGGCCGGTCCGGAATAAAGAAAGGCCGTGGCTGGTCCAATGCCTGCGCCCCGGGTATAGATGCCGGCGAACAGCGGCAATACCGTGCAGGAGCAGACGGCCAGAATAGTACCGGACACAGAGGCTACGGAGTAGGATAAGAACTTATTCGCCTGTGCTCCGAAATATTTGAGTACGGAGGCCTGTGAGACGAAAACGGCGATGGCGCCGGCAATGAAGAAGGCGGGAATCAAACAGGTCAGCACGTGCAGACGCGCATATTCCTGAAGCATCATAAAGGCTTCCATGCCGGACTGGCGGATAAGCGGATGGCCCCATGGTATGTAATATGCGGCAAGGAAGCCGATTACCAATAAGAGCAGTTTGGTGCGTTCCTTCATCATTGATTCTCCTTAACGGCGGTGCCTATCTGCTTCATATCATATCGCCTTTCCGAGTAATTCGCTATCTGACGATATGGTTGATTTCTGTCAGCGCCCGTAGATGTTTTCTCGATTGATCTCCGGCAGTTTCGCTACCAGGCGTTCTATCTCGGTATCCTGTTCCAGCCAGTGCCGAAGATTGCCCAGCAGGTTGGCTGCATAGGGACTTTGCGCTCCGTCCGCAAGTTTATAATTGACCCAGAGTCCTTCTTTTCTGCGCCTAACCAGGCCGGCTTCTTCCAGAATCCTCAAATGTTTGCTCGCACTGGACTGTGCGATCCCGAGTGCTTCGTGAATTTCGCAGACACAGAGAACTTTGCGTTGCAGCATTTTAACAATCTTGACCCTGTTGGGATCAGACAGTGCCTTCATTACATTTACAAAATCTTGCATAGAGTACTCCATATTCTTTTTTTGGAATATACATCTCTGTTGGAGAGGTGTCAATACAGTTTTTTGGAGAAACTCCCCTTTATCTGATTAAACAAAGTGGTGAATATAAGGGGAATACTTCTTTTCAGGAAAAAATGGGAAATGCGTTGTCAGCAGAATTCGTAAAAGCTCGATCTATATCGTTGTTTAATCTAAAACGACGATTAGCAGTTTAAGAGGCTGACCGGTTAAATATTTTTTTCGGGTGACCCTTGATCTTGTCTTTATTGATGCTCATTGTATCAACTAGAGAAAAGCAAACCTCACCGAAAGGAAGGGACGCAAAGCCACTGGCCTAAATCACAGTGTAAAAGTTGTGATATGGTAGCAGGGTTGCCTCAATTTTTTTGTGAAAAAACCTCGAGAACATTTCCCTCCCAGTTACATATTACTCTTTTCAGAGTCATTCCAAGACCAATAAGAAATTTACCGGCGAGTACTGTAATGCACCTCAGTATGGTGTTTTATCCAGCACTTCCCTGACTTTAACGGAAAGATCCTTCCTGGTAAAAGGTTTCTGGATGAAATTTATTCCTTCATCAAGAAGGCCATGATGGGCAATGACGTTTGCGGTGTATCCCGACATGAACAACCGTTTGAGATCCGGATACAGAGATAACAGATTGCGGGCCAGATCGCGACCGTTCATTTCCGGCATTACCACGTCGGTAATCAGTAGATGAATTTCGCCGCTATGCTCCCGGGCGACCCGTATGGCCTCGCCGGGTGAGGTGGCGGTGAGTACCGTATATCCCAGGTGCTTAAGCATTGTGGCCGCCAGTTCGAGAATCATGGGTTCGTCTTCCGCAACCAGAATGGTTTCATGGCCGGCTACAGTCGATAAGGCCTCTGAAGTTTCGGAAGAATGTTTATCGTTGGTGGTGAAAAGAGGCAGGTAAATTTTAAAGGTAGAACCTTGTCCCGGTTCGCTGTAGACATTGATGAAGCCCTTGTTCTGCTTGATGATGCCGTAGACCGTAGCCAGTCCAAGGCCGGTACCGTCACCGGTTTTCTTGGTTGTGAAAAACGGCTCAAACAGGTGCGAAAGTGTTTCGCGGTCCATGCCGCAGCCATTATCGCTCACCGCCAGCATCACATACCTGCCGGGAACAAAATAAGCGTGATGGGCACGGTAGGTGTCATCGACAACTACATTATCCGTCTCTATGGTGATCTTGCCGGTACCGTCAATAGCATCCCGGGCGTTGACGCAGAGGTTTGCCAGGAGCTGGTCGATCTGGGATGGGTCTATTTCAACCGGTCCCAGGTTCTTGCCGGGCAGCCAGACCAGGTCGAGATCCTCGCCGATAAGTCGCCGCAGCATATTGAACATGTTCTCCACGGTGGTGTTGAGGTCGAGTACTTTGGGAGTCACTGTCTGTTTACGGGCAAAGGCCAGCAGCTGCCTGGTCAGATCGGCAGAGCGCCGTGCCGCCTTCTGGATTTCCTGCAGCGCGGTGGAGATCGGACGATTTTTTTCCACCAGCTCAAGAGCGATTTCCGAATAGCCAAGAATCACGCCCAGCATGTTGTTGAAATCGTGGGCAACGCCGCCGGCAAGTCGTCCTACCGATTCCATTTTTTGGGCCTGGAGGAGTTTGTCTTCAAGCGTCTTGCGGTCACTGATGTCAAGATGGACAACTATAGCGCCTTCTACGCGGCCTTCATCGTCGAGAACCGGTGTCGAATAGTTCAGTATGGTTTTTTTCCTGCCGTCAAAGGATTCGATTTCGAGAAGCTCGTCGACAATAGTTACACCGTCGCGAATTGTTTTCACCAGCGCCCAATCGTCGGGCTTGACCGGCTGGCGTGAAGGCAGACGCCAGGCTTTGAATATACCGTATTCGGACGTCGGCATACTGGGTTGGGCGCCCCAGATCTGAGTGCCCATCGAGTTGCAGCGCAGTAAGGTGCCGTCCTTGTCGGCAAACCATAAGCCGATGGGCAGGATCTCGAATATTTTCTGCATCTGATTCTCACTCTTGCGCAACTCTTCTTCTGCGCGCTTTTGCTCGGTGATATCGATGGTATAACCGGCCAAAAGAGTCTTCTCTCCGAAGGAAATCGGGAACTTGATAGTAGTATAGTAGCGATCCTTGAGGACTTCCTCCAGATGCAGAATCTCCCCTTTGGAGGCGACCGTCCAGTCGTCGGCAGTGATTGTATCCGCAAATTCCTCCGGGAAAAGTTCATGCATGGTTTTTCCTCTCATCTGAGAGCCCGGGATGCCGACCATTTCCCGGTAATTGTCACTGGCATGCAGGGTACGGCTTTCTGTAGGACTGACCTCTTTGATGAAGGCGTAAATGGGGGAGTGCTTGATAAATAATGACAGCAGATCGTTGGTTGCCTGCAGGGTCTTTTCGACACGTCGCCGCTCCAGCAGTTCATTGCGGAGATCGATTATGCGGAGATTGACCTGTTTTTTCAGGGTCCAGGACCATAAGAAACCGGTCATCGCCAGCACAAGCAGAGGCAGGACGATCCAGAGGGAATAGGTCAGAATTTTTGCTAGAGGAAGCGGCTGCTTTTCATAAACTCCGAACCATTCGTGATAGATCTCATCATATTTTCCGGTGTCTTTGATAATGCTCAGCCCTTCGTTAAGCTTGGCCAGCAGCGCGCTGTCGCCTTCTGTAACGGCAAGGCAGTATTTTCTTTGAATGATGGGCGAACCCACCGCCTTGATGTTTTCAAGAGAAAGTTGACTAATGAGCCGCACTCCTTGAAGCCTTGAAACTATTGCACAATCACCTTCGCCCTTTGCTAAGGATTTCAATACATCGGACCAGTCTTTTTTTACGATGATATCCTGGGTGATGTCGTTTTCTTGAAGATAATCGTGGCCGAGGTCGCTCAGTTGGACAAGTATTGTTGAATTTCGAGCATCACTGATGGAGCGTATTGCCGAGCCATCTCTCACAAAGACAGCATAGGAAGCAAAAAAGTGGGGGACAGTAAAATCAAATTTTTTATCCCGTTCCTTTGTTTGAAACATGCCGATGAGTCCATCGATTTTCTTTTCTTCCAGCTGGGTTACAACCTCATCCCAGGGACCGAGGTCGATTTCCAGTTCAAGCCCCATAGCCTTGGCTACTGCGTGAACGATATCGACGTTAAAGCCATCCGGCAGGCCACGGTCGTTTGTAAATTCATAGGGAGGATAATTAGAATCCCCCCGAAGCCGTATACTCCGGTTTTCTGCAGTACCTTGAGGGGATTCAGGGTCATGGAGTAAGGTGGTGCCGCTTTCGGCTAAACTTGGTGAACCAACAGATAAGCAAAAAAGAATGCAGGAAATACCCAGGAGTGTCATCGTTTTTCCCTGCAGAATATTCCAGGTAATTTTCATGAGGATCTCAAGTAATGGCTGTATCTATTCGGCATTTTATCGATATATGTGCCATTTATGGGCAGACTCCATCAACCCTGATCAGGAGCGGATTGCCTGCGGTGTAATTCCAGCAAATAGACGTGCATGATCAGTGAAGTTCGGGCCATAATAACCTGAAAAGCAGATAACCGGTAGTAGAGTTTCGATTGAAATGCGAAAGCTGAATTTTCCACATCTTGAGTAAGCAAGCTCTCTCCGAGGGTTTGCGGAAAACTAAGAAGATGGAAATGGCTGATTCAGGGTCCTTTGGATCCAGTAATCGGTTTTGCAGAAATAAGGGAAGGGTTTACAGTTTCCACTGCATTGTGGTGTGGCTTTTGGTGGGGAGACAGGTGAAGGATTGCAAACCTGCTGGTCACGCCTTATCCGAATGCGGGCTCAAAAAAAGCATGCGTAAGGCACAAAGGGGAAAAGCAAAATCACCGGAAAATTAATTAGCGATGCCGTCGGGTTCGGAATTTTAGGTAACCCATTGAAGTCAGATGGTTATTGAACTTGCGGTGCGGAGAACATTTTTTAGCTGCGGATATTATAAAGTTGTTCCCTTGCAGGAAACTCTATTGAACCGGACCTGTTTTTAAACCGCTATCTGATTACCCCTGAAGCTTAGTATTTTCTGGGCCGGGCAAGGGTGCTCTTTTAATCGGGACGCCATAAACCGGTCCATGGGGGCTTTGCTGCAGCCGTTTGGGCTGCAGAGGCGCGTGAAAAGAGCAGTTACGGCCTTGAGCTGTGGATTATGGGTAATCAGAAACCGCTATTTAACCCCCCCGCCGCGTGGTCCTTTGCCGCTATAAGGACCACCGTAAGGGCCGATATCCCGGCTGTATACCCCTGATTTATCCAGATTCCCATTGTCATGATATTTTGTACATGCTTGCAGTGATGTCATCAAGGTGAGCAGCACCAAGAGGATAATAGTTGATGTGAGTGACTTCCACATAATATATACCTCCTTTATCTTCATTGCCGACATTTGGCATAGATCTTATCTCTAGCTTTTCTCTAAATTAAAATCACCTGTCCCCGGATGGCAGCGTCCTTCATCTGTTGCGGTGGGCGATAACCTCGCATCCGAACGATGCGGTGTTACCGCCATGACCTGCCTGATATAGTATAGGTTAATGACTGCAGGGCAAAAAACAACACCCCTTGCTACTCCCTTTAGGGGACGATTCAGGCGATCACTCTGCCAGAGGACTCGGCCTCACAGCACCGCACTCTATATAAATGGCTTGAATCTCAAATCCTGCATATTAAGGCTATATCCCTGCTCTTTTTATCGTGACAACAAGATGGCAAACTCAGCTGCACCGAGCACCCTTTGCGTTACGCTGCCAAAAATGTATTCGCTGATTTTAGGCGTGCTGTAGGCACCCATGACGAGCATATCCGCATCCAGTTTTTTAGAACGTTCCAACAGCACTCGGCCTGCACTTTCTCCAGCGCATTGGTCAAGAATAACTTGTACCCCATGTCTCGCGAGGTGTCGGGACATATCGATGCCCGGGTCTTCTCCAAGTAGATTTTGCACCTTTTTTTCGGAACCACGATTAGATGTACCACGTCGGCGTCGATGAGGAATGGCAGCGCGGCGGTGATCGCTCGTGCTGCCTCGCGTCTTCCGTTCCAGCCGATAACAATACGCCGGGGAACTCTCGCAGGGGACCAATTTATCGGCAGCATCAGGGTCGGCCGTCCTGAAGCAAACAAGATGTCTTCGGACAAACTCAGTGTCGTTACCGCTCCTTCCGGACGGGCGGGTGGTCCAACGAGCGCGAGGCTTGCATGCCGGGCATGGAGCATCAGGGCTTCTCCCGGCTCATTCTCGGAGAACCTCCATTTGCAGGCCAAAACTCCAGTGGGCGGTGGCAAAGGAGGAAAGCCACACCATTTCACCGGAAGTGTTACGGACATACCAGGTACCGATATCCTCGGGGGTCATTCTGGAATTTGCCTCTGACTGGAGATAGACTTTCTTCACGCGGCCGTTCTCGATGAAATCATTGATGTACCGGCTTCCCCAGGCGGTGGAGATGAGGTTGTTCACCTCGGCGAGGGGGACACCAAGGGCTCCGGCCAGCACGTCGTCCAAATCCAGCCTGAACTCCGGCGTATCATCCATGCCGTTTGGTCGAACAGTACAGCGTAAATGGCAGTTCCCAAAACGCCAAGTATGTACAAAAATGGATAGATGCTACAAGATCCTGTCGAGTAGTTCATTCATTACATTATTTATCCCTTTAAAGCGCTGTTGATTGTCGATCATTGTTTCAGTATCCTGAATGTAATGTCCGGGGACGATTTCGTCGGTACAGTTGGCTATTAGCTGTTGCGCACTTGCGAGAGTAGTCTCGAGATGAAATTGTAACCCGATGATTCTTTCATCATAAACAAAAGCCTGATGTTCACAACCGTTGCTTCGCGCGACATGTTTGGCTCCTTGGGGAAGATCAAATGTATCACCGTGCCAATGGAAGGCTTCGATATTTCTGGGGAAGGTTTTAAATGCTTGCGTGGTCATTGCAAGGTCTGTTGTCATGACAGGATGCCACCCGATTTCTGTGTTTTCATTGGCATAGACTCGAGCGCCAAGTATGTCTGCAAGAAGCTGTGCACCAAGGCAGATGCCTACGACTGGTCGGCCTTTGTGGATAGCTCTATCAATGAACCGCTTCTCTGCGGTTAACCAAGGGTATTTCCTTTCCTCATAAATGTTCATCGGACCACCCATGATAATCAAAAGATCGATGTCATCGCCAGAAGGAAAATTCTCAGCCAGGTATGGTCGAGTTCTTGTCAGGGTATGCGCATTATTCTGCACCCAGTTTTCGATACTTCCTAATCCTTCAAAAGGCACATGTTGGATGTAATGCACATTCATGTGAAAATCCATAGATTGAATGGTTTGATTACTTCAAAAGCCAACTTGAAAAAAAATTCCACTTTTTTCAACCTACACCACTCTATATCTTTAACTACGTTGAGCATATATGCCATTACTGAGAAACCGGTTCCTGTTTTAAGGCGGTCATCACGGTGGAGAGCTCGACCAGGATGCCCAGCCCTTCCTGCACCTCGGGACGCTTCATGGCCGACATCATTCCCCAAAGACCTCGAATCGGTTCAATGTTTTCGAAATCGACCTGTTGCATCCTACCGCCAATACGCTCCGTCATGAGCAGTAGCTGCTCGAAAGCCTCAAATGTACCGCGTTTCTTGAGGATTTCCAATCGTTCTATCGAATCGTTGAAGGCCAGCTTGGACAAGGTGTCTGCATCTTTCTTCATGTCCATAAGTGAGCCGAGCATTTTCAAGCCTTCCGCCATATTGCCCATATTGACAATAAATTGTCGAATGAGTTCCTTGAGTTCTTCCGGCTCAAAGCCATGCAAGGATTTTTGCAATTGCTCGGTGAGTTCCTTGAATAAATCTTTTGAGTAGGGCGCAAAATCATTTTTAAATTCTATAAATTTATTCAAGGATTTTAGAGCTTCGGTAATATTTTTGCTGGAGATAAGCAGTTGCCCTGTCATGTCGCCGACATCTCCCAGATCAAACTTGCGTCCCAGGCCGTCTAGTTCACCTGTGGCGCTGATTATCATCTCGTTGAAAAGTGGTTCGAGTTCCTGTTTAAGTTCCACATATGGCCGGATAGCCTGTTTGGCCTCGCGCACCTCTTCTGTGAGTTGATCCAGTCTCTCCAGGATTTTTTCTTCATTCGTCATGGTTTCCTCCCTTCTGCAAAAGAGCAGGTTCTTTGATTCGGCCAGGGTAAAGAACGTATCTTGCAATGGTGTTATGGCCGATGCTCCGGGCACCGCGCCGGCTAGTCCTGGATTTTACCGGCCAGTGACATCTGGGCTTCCAGGGGCATGTCCTCACCGCTGATGAGTTTATTCCAATACACCCACTTAAACATCATCTTGCCCCAGTGGTTAGCCTTGGATTCGCCGAGCAGCGAGAAGGGTCCCAATCCGGGAAGGGGAAATTTCCCCGGCAATGGTTCATATTTATAGTTGAAATCGATAAGTGCGGCTTTATCAAACCCTGTTTCAATAAAACAGTTGGCATGACCATCAAATTCTTCCCGCACCGGCTCCCCGTTGATTTCACGCATGAAGTTTTCCACCAGGATCTCGGCGGAAAAATGCGCTACCGAACCTGCTTTCGACGTCGGAAGAGTTGTCGCGTCACCCAAAACATACATGTTGCCGAAATTTTCGGCTTTAAGGCTGTGGTTGTTCGTTTTTACATAACCGATTTCATCCATGGCCACTCCCGACTTAACAAGATAGTGGGCGCCGACATTGGGAGGAATTGAAACCAGTAGATCGAACTCTATCTCTTCATTTCCTGCAGAGATTATCTTTTTGTTTGTGCAATCTACCTCTACAAGGTCAAAATTCGCCGTGATTTTGATATTCTTTTGCTCGATAAGCTGGGAGAAAAAGGCGCTCGCCTTGGGCTTGGTAAAGGCGCCGGGGAGTGGGGTGACTAATTCTATTTCTATTTGGTCGCGCACGCCGCGTTCGGTAAAGTAGGCATCTGCAAGATAAACAAACTCCAATGGCGCCACGGGACATTTAAAGGGAAATTCGGCGATATTGAGAACCAGCCTGCCGGACCTGAACTCACGCATGGCCTTGCTCAGGTTGACAGCGCCTTCCAGCGTATAGAAATCATAGGCCGTTTTCTGCCACCCCTCCATAAGGCCTGGAATTTCCTCCGGAGCAAGGGATACTCCGGTACAGACAATAAGTTTGTCATATCCGTAGCTCCCCGCAGTTGTTTCCACTTGCTGCCTGTCCGGGTCAACCGCGATGATCTCATCGATGATGAAGTTTACTCCTTTGGGAATAAATTCACTGCGGCTGCGGATAACATCTTCGGCTGTATAGATCCCGAAGGGGATAAATAAAAGACCAGGCTGGTAGATATGTTTGTCATCCTGGTCGATAATCGTTATGGACCATTCTTCGCGTTTAAGCAGTTTACGCAGCTTGTTGGCGACCATGCTTCCTGCACATCCAGCACCGAGAATCACGAGTTTCTTTTTCATACCACACCTCCTGTAGTGGGAAATATCCCTTGGGTTTTCTGCATCAACTGTCGAACAACGGCCTCACTAAGCCGGCGCCGGCTGCCTTCCGGTACCTTGCCATTTTCTGGTACTATTATAAGGTGATTTCCATTTCCTTGGTTAATGATGCACCTTGCCTCGAAGTGCCGAAGCTCTGAGAATCTTCTGAGATTGCCCCCGTATTCCGCATCATTGCTGCAGGCGAAATCACTTCTGATTATCGGTGCTGTTGTACTTCTCGCCTTTCTTTTGGAGGATGTGCGATTTCGCCTTGAATCAATCATATTTTATCATGTCCTGTATAAATACAATTGATATAAATCAATTCTTGCTGAAAGTAGATGTTTTTTATTGAGTAGCCGGTTAGTGAAATATGAAATTCTGGCCGTTGGCCAGCTTAGATCATAAACTGCCATTAATGGAAAGGTAAGTGTAAGAGCTTGCTATATTGGCAATTCGCTATCAACTTGATTGGCTGAATTTGACTTACGTCAAGGCGGGATTCCTTTTCGGCTTCTATAGTTATCCAAGGAAGAACTGAAAATCACCTCGTATATAGACGGGAAATTATCTCCATAAGGGTGTTAAAATGGTATTGATAGCTGCTCTGCCGGTTGCGATGAGTTCATTGTTGATAGCTGCCCATTTTTATCGAAATGGCATGCCGGTATTGGCCGGTATATGTTTGCTTATGCCTTTATTGTTGGCAATGAAGCAGAAGTGGGTCCCTGCTGTGCTGATCTTTTTTCTGCTGCTGTGCTCTGTCGAATGGTTCCGAACGCTGGTGGATCTTGTAAGCGGGTACAGGGCAGCGGGAGAATCTTACACCCGTTTGACGATCATCTTGGGAGCGGTTATTCTTTTTAATCTCTTATCAACAACAGTGTTCAGGACCAAATCAATGAAGCGCCGATACGGCAGGGGAAGCGATGAATTTCTATGGATTGGCGGGAAATAAGCATGTAAGCCCCTGGCGGTCCGGCTGGACCGCCACGGTCGGCCGCAACTGAACTTCCTGTTCTGTGCTGCAACTTCAGGGCTTTGCTCTCAGCTATGCATTTTCCGCCAGCCTTCTTTGCTAAATTGTTTTTCCCGTTTTTGCCCCCATTCTTTCATGGCTTGGAAATATGCAAGGACATCGGTTTGAGCCAGCTGCAGGATTTCTTGACGTTCCCGGTTCCTGCGTTCGCCGTCATTTGGTGTTATGCCGACCCAGGTGACATATCCGCTATCAAATATCCAACCGGCAGTCAACTCGGAGCTATCTACACTGAAGGTGGAGGAATATGTGTTGATGATATCCATATTCAACTCGAGCACCCAGCCGTTATCCCAGACCATGCCGGAGTGGAGCTTTTCAATACCTTTGCTGCATTCCGGGCAGAACAGTTGTTTGACTGAGGTCTGATCGAGCAGCATTTTTCCAAAAAAAAGTTCCGCTCTCTGAGCGCCGCAGCAGCATTTCAATATATAGCTTTCACACATGATATCTGGTCTCCTATACGTTGTCTTAAACTATTTCAGCCTGATCCTTGAAGCGGGTCTCGATATCCTCAACAAAGGTTGTATGTTTTTCCGTATCGACGTCAAGCTCCCGCTCCGCCAGCTCGAATTTTTCATTCAATTCAGTGACTTGGCTGGCGGTCAGGCTACGATCAAGCCAGGGAAAGAGGATCTCATCCTCCTTCTTGATATGTTCCGTCAACAGGGCGGCATAGGCGGTAAGATTGTCTCGCAACGATTCAGCATCCTTTGTATCTATTGCAGCTATCATCTGTTTGACATAGTCACGGGCGGTGCGGTGGTCTTCATAGATTACCTGAAAGATGGTCTCTTTATCGTCAAAGTATGCAAAAAGAATATCCTCTTCCTTACCGTGGTGCAGTTTGTCGGCATAGGACCTGATGAAATCGACGCCTCCCCGGAAAATCCGTTCACCCTCTTGCGTTGCCGGATCGAGGTTGTCAAGAAGCCGGGGAACCAGGGCGAGCCAGCGCTTGATCATTTTGTGCTCATTGACCAGGATCTGCAATGGTGGCGAAAATTTGTGGGTGAGAGTTTGCTGGTATGAAGGTATGGTCTCTTTTGCTCTGGCTTCCCGCTCAGGATAAATGACTGCCTCGATTAGAGCCATCAACTCCGCTTCCTTTTCAGGTGCCATTGTGTGAATGTCCAGAATATCCTTTAATGCACAAATACCAACTGTGCACGAGACACAGCTGATTCCGTAATCGTTGAGAATCTCACCGACTCTTGGAAATTCAACGATTATATCCTTAATACCTTTATTCATATATGCATCCATGGTGGAAACCTCTTGCGATATTTTTCCGATTTGCGAACCGGCGGAAAGAAGTGTGCTGACTTGATCCATACCGCCTGGTTTATGATCGAGTATTGTATTTTTGCCTATTTCGAGAATAAGCGCCTTGACTTGCGTCAAATTAAGAAAAAAATCCGACAGGTTTAACAGCCCAAGGGGGGTATTGTTGTAGAACTATTGGACGGGAACTTGCAGAAAGTTAGAACACCTTATGAAGTGATCCTCTCAACTTTCGCGGTGGTGCGGACAAAGAAATGGTATCGGTTTCATAACTGATTTTGTGCCTATCCCCCATCCTGCTGATTTGAAGACTGCCATATTTCTATACGGTGCTCTTCCGGGTCAAAGATATAGAACACCCGGGCGTCCCATTGATGCTCCTTGAGCCGGGTCGGTTTCAAACCATTTTTTTGGGCCTGTTCCCACGAGGCCTCAATATCGTCTATTTCCAGGGTTAAGGTGATGCCTTTGCCCCCGCAGCTCTTGATTGAGGATCGTTTTTCATCAGCAATGCTCAGTCTCGACATGGCATTCAAGCTAAACTCCACAAACCAGTCCGTGGCAAATATGATGGGCAATTTCAGTTTATCCCTGTAGAACTCAACTGTTTCTTCCCATTCTTTGCAATAAAGAATTGTATTGGTGGTTATCAGACGATTTTTCATCATCAGCCTTTATCCGCCGCCAGGTAGGTGGTCTGTAATTTATCCAGAAGAGCATGAAATTCTTCGTGTTTTCCAACACCAATACGTTCCCGTTCAAGTTGCTCAAAGGCCTCAAAAAGCTCATTGTCTTTCTCTGGATCCAATTTGGCATCGGCCATGGGAAAAAGAACCGTGTTCTCCTTGGCAATATGTTGGGTCAGCAGTGCTACATATTCGTTGATAACCAGATGGATGCTCGACGCCTTTTCGTTGTTACCGCTTTTGTAGTCGGTTAGAGCGTCTTTGAGTCCGGCGACAAGTTCCCGGCCCTGTTGGTGCTCGTTCAGCATGACCCCAATCGGACCTCCCTCCCGTGGCACGCCAGCAACTTCCAATGCCGGAAACAGAAATTCCTCCTCCTTGCCGTGATGGCATCTGTCGACGAAAACCGCTAAAAACTCCAAAATAGCATCGAGGTGTTCGGTATCGACCCGCTTGCCACTTTTAAATTTGTCTGCCACATTCTGTAAAACCCGGAGCATGAGTTGTATTCCTTCGTGTTCTTTTTTCAGATCATCTGTCGTTTTCATGGTGAGGCCTCCATTGGTTTACCTGCTTCGATTGTGGAAATTTCCCCCTATCTTGCCGTAGTGCGACATGCACCAGCGTTATCCTATTCCGCAGATGACTGTAAATATTCCCGAAGGGCAACGGCTTGGTTGCATTGGTTATCACGCGCCGAAAAGAGAAGGGTGACCCTTTCTTTCGTCGCGAGTTCATGAAGTTGATTCACTCGCTCCGGTTTCGCATCCAGTTCGGTGAAATATCGGCTCTTGAAGTTCTCCCATCTGGAACGATCATGGTTGAACCATTTTCGCAGAGTTGTGCTCGGGGCTACATCCTTCAGCCACAGATCGGCTTTCAGTTTTTCTTTGGACAGGCCTCTGGGCCAGACCCGGTCTACCAGGACGCGAACTCCATCTTCCTTTTCGACGGGGTCATACACACGCTTCGACTGAATATCCATCTGTGTCATTAGTCCTGATTCCTGAAAAACTATCACTCCGCTCAAACATCCTCGAGCAGCACAAAACAGTGTTAGAAATACTGGAAAACACATCGAACTCGGTCTGCAATCCTGCAAACACGGGTTAAATTGAATTTACGGATCATGGTTGAAACAATAAAGAGCATCGGCCTGGATGTCCACAAAACTCATTTCAAAGGGGATAGTCGATGTTGGGCGAGACAGTGCGAAAAGGTCTTTCTATGTCGAAATTATGTAATGATATTAAAAGTTAATGTCGAAAAAACCATTGTAACCTATAGAAAATGGGCATACATAATGACGCTAAGAGTGTGTCGGAGAATTGCAATTTTTCCTCAGATTAGGGCGTTTTTAGGAAATCAAGCACAGCCATATACTTAATATCGGAGTCTGCACTTACCTGCGAGCATTGATTTTCTATAAACAACGGCAAGATGGGCCGGTAAGCGAAGACTCCGAGAAGTGCTTTCTCCGACAGGCTCCTAGTGCCATTAGACCAGCAGAATGCATACCCTGTCCAATTTTCATCTTGAAAATTGGACAATATTTTCCTGATTGTGATAACGCCGACCCTGTGGTATACAGAATTTCTTTTATGTTTTCATTGGTTAAGGCTTAGCTTGGTCGAATTCTCTCGATCGATTTAAAACATTACTGTTTTTCCCAGCAATTGGTAAGCGCATGCGATTAAAAGATATTTCAATTAATGCAAAACTTCTTCTGGCTTTTGGTATTGTTCTCACTCTTCTTGTAGCTCTTGCGGCAGTAAGCTGGTCTCGATTTGGATCAACGGTAAGTGAGATTGACAACTCGCGATTTGCCACAACACTCAACCAGGAAATTCTGGCCAGGGAAATAGATCACCATGCCTTCATGACCAAAGCGAGTTCGTTTTTTATCGATCCGACCCTCAAGAGTATGGAGGTGCAGACCGACCCGAGACTCTGCAATCTTGGAAAAATGCTCTATGGGGAAGGCCGAAAAAAGGCTGAGCAACATCTGCCGCAGCTCATCCCCCTGTTCCGTGATATGGAAAAACCCCATGCTGATCTGCACCAGTCAATAGAGAAAATCAACTTTCTTGCTCAAGGCAAAGCTAAGGCAACAATAATCTCCGAAGCACAGAAAGTTTTCGAGCACACTACAAAACCGGCAATGACCGAGACCCAAAAAATTCTCAGGGATGTCGGCATCACCCTTGACGCCTATTCCAAAAACGCAAATGAAGTTTTGCACAGCTCAGCCGATACTGGCAAGTATACGGTAATTATCCTGGCAGCCATATCCCTTGTGCTTGGAATATTCTCTAGTCTGTTCATTTCCCGCAGCATCAGTCGAACTACCCGCCAGTTGGTGAGTGTCACTGATGACCTTGCAAAAGGTAACATGAAAACCCGCTCAACCCTCGACCAGAAAGATGAATTGGGCCAGCTTGCCAGCTCTGCCAACAGTCTTGCCACAAGTCTCAACAATATGTGCATCCGAGTCCACGCCAGCTCGTCAACCATAAATAGCTCATCAGATTCACTGACCAATTTGTCAGCTGCGCTCTTTAAACTGGCTGAACATATGTCTGGGAACTGTTTCAACGTTTCGGCCGCTTCCGAACAAATGAACAGCAATATGTCAGCCATTGCCGCCGCTGCAGCACAGACCAGCACCAATGTCAGTATGGTGGCGGTCGCAACGGAAGAAATGACGGCAACCATTACCGAGATCGCCTCCGGCTCCGAAAATGCCCGGATCATTACCGAACAGGCTGTGGCCGAAGCCAACAAAGCCTCAATCAGCGTCAGGAAACTGGGCGAAGCTGCTGAAGAAATCAATAAAGTGACTGAGACCATCAACGAAATCGCCGACCAGACCAATCTCCTGGCCTTGAACGCCACCATCGAAGCCGCTCGCGCCGGAGAAGCTGGCAAAGGATTTGCGGTTGTCGCTAACGAAATAAAGGATCTCGCCAAACAGACTACCGCAGCAACAAAAGAAATTCAGGAGCGAATAGAAGGCGTACAGAATTCCAGTGAACAGACCATCATGGTCATCAGCACAATATCTGAGATTATCACCCGCACCAGCGAAATCGTCTCTGCCATGGCGGCAGCGGTCGAGGAGCAGGCCGTAACCAGCAAGGAAATAGCCAGTAACGTCAATCAGGCCTCCATGGGAATGCAGGAAGTCACGGAAAATATCACACAAGCATCGGCGGCGAATACTGAGGTTACCCGTGATATTGCAGTCCTTAAGGTAGAAGCGGAAAAAGTTGCTGCCGGCAGCTCAGATGTAAGTGAGCTTGCAGTTGAAATGAAATATAACGCCGGCCATCTGGACCAGATTCTGCAGCGGTTCAGCTTCAGTGAAGCGCCGTTTGATATTGGTCGCATCAAGGATGCCCATTTCAACTGGAAAATGAAACTGACCAGTGCACTCAGCGGTTACACTACCATAGATTCCGAGGCTATTCCTAACCATCACCAATGCGAATTCGGCAAATGGTACGACAAGGCACCAGATGCTCTATCGTCTCTTCAGCTCTTTAAAGAGATAGGTCAACTCCATGAAGCAGTACATAAAAAAGTAGGTGAGGCAGTCGATCTTTATAACGCCAACAACCCGGCAGCAGCCCATATTAAGGTCGAAGAATTTGAGACGGTGCGCAAAAAACTTTTCAAAAAGCTCGACGAGTTGTACATGGTATAAGCTTTACTCTACTTGATAAAAGTCACTTCATCTTTTAATCCCTGTTTCAGCGTAAAGGTTTGCCGGTTTAAAAACACACCTCTGGATTCAGACTTCCTGAGTAACGCCTCACCTGAGCAGTAGTTATGTAAAGATGAAAGCTTTATTGAAGCTTAGATTTGGCAATCCAAAAGTACGATATGTGGATCCCAGGCAGCCACACTTCAATCAGGTCCGGATTCTGTTCGAAATTGAGAACACTTCTGTTTTGATACCACCTTTCGACCCTGTACGGTTTCCTCACCTACTTCTTTTGAATGATTAGATTTTATGGAAACCAGGTTGGGTGATTAACCCGACTGCTCCTGGAACCATAAGAAGCGTTGAGGAATTGACTTGTTTAAAAGATGGAATAGAGTGATTGCCTGTCTTTTTGCCGTTCCCAATAAAAAAGGATAAATAATTGACTAGTAATCAGAACATATCGAAGAGAAAAGGAGCGCTAACCTTTCTTGCTTTGATCAGTGCATTCCCTCCTCTCTCTACGGTACTCTACCTTCCTGCACTACCACAGATGGTAAAGGCGCTTGATACCACCCAGACTAGGGTAAACATGACGCTAAGCATATTTTTTTTGTTTTACTCAGTGGGGTTATTGTTCTGGGGACCACTTAGTGAAAAATTTGGCAGAAAGCCCATTCTACTATCGGGGTTGACGATATATGTATTAGCTAGCGTGTTTTGTGCATTCAGCCAGAATGTGGAACAGCTTATCGCTGGCCGTATCGTCCAGGCATTAGGAGGGAGTGCAGGAACAGTAGTGGCTACCGCCATAGTGAAGGATCTTTATAATGGTCGCGAACGGGAGAAGGTTATGGCCACCATCATGTCCATGGTGATTATTGCCCCTATGGTTGCACCGGTTCTTGGTGCACTCTTGTTGAAGTTCACTTCCTGGCGGACAATCTTTCTTCTGTTGGCTGCAATTGGGGCTACAGCGCTGTTGAGATCGATGACTTTTCGGGAAACCCTCTCCGGGAGATTTACAGGCTCGGTATTCGGCTCCTGGTGCAGACTTTTTGTGGTCTTAAAAAATCTAGGATTTTCATCCCTTTTGCTGATTTTCTCTCTAGCTCCGGTTGCTCTCATGGCATTTCTGGCCTCTGCTTCCTATATCTATATTGACGGGTTTGGTCTGACAGAAGGACAGTTTAGTCTTTTTTTTGCATTTAATGCCACATGTGCCATGGTTGGCCCCGCTATCTATATGCGGATGAGGCGACATGTCGAACCAAAACTGATTATTACCGGGTGCTTTGTTCTGATAGCTGTTTGCGGAATAGTTGTTTCCGTCTTTGGTCATATGTCTCCCTGGTTGCTTGCCTTGTCGGTCGGACCGGTTACAATGGCGGTAATCACGGTGCGAGTTCCAGGTACTCATTTGATGCTGGAACAACAGGAGGAAGATTCAGGATCCGCATCAGCGCTTATTAATTTTTTTGCAATGTTCATGGGAAGCATGGGAATGCAACTGGTCACGCTTTGGCCTGGTACCCTTGTAATGAATCTCGGTCATATTCAGATTGGTGTAGGTATGGCTTGTTGTATATTGTGGCTGCTGTGCCGCAACAGACCGTTTATTATCCAACCTCCATCCTGATAAAGTAAAGCTGTTATGGATGCCGTCTCTGAGAGCTACTTTTTTTGGCATATGAGTTGGCGGAGGATGATCCAGTTTTTCGGAGTATTTCAGGACTCGCAGATTTGTCGCCTTTTTTCGCGTTTTAGGGAATTACTTCCACTTAATAAGCCACTCCAGCGGGAGTTCTACCCAGAAATGTGTCGGGTCGAGCAGAGGAGTGTGAGGACTTTGCGGCAAAAGATAGGATTCATGCTCTATGAGCGGCCTGCCATTTCAAAAAAGCCGGAAGGAACTTGCCAAACTGGAACTGTATATGCTGCACGAGCAAGAAAGGTTGTCGTTTGAACGTGTATATCGTGCCCATCCTTTCTTCTATCGAAATGATCATTCACGACAAACCAAATACCTATTTATAAAAACACTGCCTGATTGAGAAGTGCTTGATATACGTAACAACCTGTTACTGTTCCTGCTCCGATTTCAGCTTCATGATCTTCTGCGTTTCTTGAAGATGCACCTGGATGGCCTGGAAGGCCTCCCATCCACTGCCGGCCTTCATCATGTCGAATATCTTTCTGTGCTCGAGGATGGTTGAGTTCATCCGGCCATGAGCCGTTAAAACCCTGAGGGTAATCCGTTCAAAACGAAAACGTATATCATTGTACATCAGGATCAGCCTTTCATTGCCGGCATAGTTAATGATTGCCCGATGAAAGCGGGCATCCTGTTCTACAAAGGCATTGGGGTCTTTACTTTTCGAACATTTCTCCATCTGCTCCAGGCTGTCCTCAAGTTCCAGGAGAACCTTTTTGACCTCGGCCAGTTCCCTATTCTGGGCCAGGTTGATAACACAAAAACCTTCAAGGGCCAGCCTGATCTGAAAAGTATCACGCACATCTTCGAGAGATAATTTTTTTACACGAAAACCCTTATAGGGCAGTACCTCGACAAAATACTCCTGCTGCAGTTGCAAAATGGCCTCCCGCACCGGGGTTCGGGAAACTTCAAGTCGATCTGCAACCCATTTCTCGGAGTATGTCGTATCTAAGGTCATCTCACTGTTTATGATGGCATTTTTCAGGTATAGATAGACCTGCTCCTTCAATGAAGGCACTTTGACTATTTTTGCTGCCATAATACGTCACTCACACACTTGCTGTATTTGAATCTGAAACCCCCGCACACAATTACTCCCTCGGGAAAACGTTTTATCTGTAGGCTCAAAAATTAAGATGATCAACTGCAATCCAGTCCTTTGCCTGAACTAAAACGTCTCGATCAGTATCAAGAGCAGCAGTAATATATAGAGGGTCTTTCCCAAATTGGTTTGTTGTAATCGAAAAAGGCCGTTTTTTACAGACTTTTATTCGATAGGCATCGATATCTATAAAGATAGCTTCTCTCCAGAACAGTTAGCTGAATGTTTATGCCTTGAGAGGTTTCTCTGCCATTACATAAAGGATATTACATAAAAAAATTCCCTCGTAAACAATCCTGATGCTATTGATGTCAAGTCAGAAAGAAAAATTTATTGATCTGCTGCGTGACGTGTAGTATGCTACATATCACATCTATTCGTCAAGGGTAAAAAGCCCTCTCGTATAGTGCGATACTGTATCAGTAAGTAGCCGTTCGTTAAATCTATCCATTAGGAGGAGAACCAATGTTGAAAAGAGCTGCAATGATTTTTACAGTTGTAGGTGTTACCGTTCTTTCCGTCGCCGTCGGCAATACGCTGGCGAAGACAACAACACTCAAAGTCGGACATGTGCTGGCCCCCACGCATCCATATCAGCTGGGGCTTGAAAAATTCAGTCAACTGGTGGATGAGAAAACCGGAGGTGCCGTTAAAGTTGATGTCTTCCACAGTTCACAGCTCGGCAACGAGCGGGAAATGATCGAAGGTCTCCAGCTTGGCACACTTGACATGACAGTTGTCTCAACCGCTCCTCTGTCCGGTTTTTCTAGTCAGTTTCTCGTTTTCGATCTGCCCTATATTTTTAAAACACCTAAGGGAGCCCATTCCACTGTAGATGGTCCTGTTGGTGAGGAGATACTGAAGACGCTGGAGAAAAAAGGAATTATCGGTCTCGCCTACTGGGAGAACGGTTTTCGTCATGTCTCAAACAGCCGGCAGGAACTCAAGCAACCCAGTGACGCTCAAGGGCTGAAAATTCGCACCATGGAAAACAAGATACACATGGCCTCTTTCAAGGTAATTGATGCCGATCCTACACCCATGGCGTTCGGTGAGCTTTTCACCGCCCTGCAGCAGAAAACAGTTGATGCACAGGAAAATCCAGTGCCGGTTTTCTACACCTCCAATTTTTTTGAAGTTCAGGAATACCTTTCCCTTACCGGCCATTTCTATGCAGCGTCGCCATTTCTTGTCAGCAAGGCAGTCTGGAAAAAACTCCCGGCTGAACATCAGCAGGCTATCAGGGAAGCAGCCGAGCAGGCGCGTGACTTTGAACGTGATTTGATCGCTAAAATGGATAAAGAACTGGTTGCTGATCTTGTCTCCAAGGGAGTAACGGTCTCTGAAGTCGACAAGAACGAGTGGGCAGAGGCTATGAGCCCTGTCTATAAGGAGTATGAAAAGAAAATCGGTAAAGAGACAATCGAAGAAGTACGGGAAAAATAAAATAGCAGAAGCAGACAGGCCGCAGAGGCGATGCGTCTCTGCGGCTTATATAGAAGGTCCACTGCAGCAGTAATCAGTCCCGCCTGTAGTTATTTGCGAGGCCATCAAGCCGGACCTTTTCATCTCAGGGTGGGTATGAACTAATATTCTCCCCCCGGTACTATTCAAGGTCAGACTCGGAAGGAGTTTGCGTTATGGATTTGAAGATCGCCAGGCTGTCGTTATGGCTGGACAGGTTTGAGAAAGGTGCGGTAACTGCGTTGTTGGGCACAATGATTGTCGTCGTTTTTCTCCAGGTTTTCTTTCGCTTCGTGATCAAGGGGTCCCTGCCCTGGTCTGAGGAACTTTCCCGCTATATCATGGTCTGGGCCGTCTTTTTCGGTGCCAGTATGGGGGCAAAAAGCGGAGCCCATATAGGAGTGGAGGTCTTCGTCAATTTATTCCCACCAAATGTGCGGCGTGTGATGACCATCGTCTCGGGCCTGCTTACGCAAATCTTCTGCGTCATGGTGTTGGTCCTGTCGCTCCAGGTCGTATTTAGCATCTATGAAATGGGGCAGGTCTCTCCCGCCATGGAGATCCCGATGTACATACCCTATCTTGCAGTACCTGTCGGCGCCGTCATGATGAGTATCCGCTTCATGCAAGCCACATACGCCAAATGGAAAAAAGAAGGTGAGGTGGATCTATGATGTATGTACTTTTCGGGGTTTTCATCCTCCTGGTTATCTGCAATGTTCCTATCGCAGCAAGTCTTTGTCTGGCCGCCATCGTCTCTATTGTGGTCAGTGATTCCGTGCCGCTCATCGTGGTTGGACAGAAGCTCTTCGCCTCAATAGACTCCTTCCCCCTGATGGCCATTCCCTTCTTTATGATAGCCGGCAATCTCATGGAAAAAGGGGGAATTTCCAAGAGATTGATTGCCTTTGCAAGCAGTATCGTCGGGGCGCTTTCAGGTGGGCTGGCACTGGTCACAGTACTGGCATCAATGTTTTTTGCCGCAATTTCAGGATCGTCTCCAGCCACAGTGGCGGCAATCGGTTCGATCATGATCCCAGCTATGGTGCGCCAGGGCTATTCCAAAGAATTCGCCACGGCAACCCAGGCCTCGGCCGGCTATATTGGCGTCATTATTCCACCGAGTATTCCCATGGTCACATTCGGCGTAGTCACCGGAACATCAATCGGCCAGCTCTTCATGGCGGGTTTCATTCCCGGGGCGCTTTTCGGAGGGGCATTGATGCTCGTTGCCTATATCACTGCCCGCCGAAACAATTATATGGGGGATCAACAGGCATCAACAAAACAAATATGCTACGCATTCAAGGAATCAATCCTTGCACTGCTTATGCCCATAATCATTTTGGGCGGCATTTACGGCGGTATTTTCACTCCCACCGAAGCTGCTAATGTGGCCGTCGTCTACGGGCTTTTTGTCGGTATCTTCATCTACAAGGAATTAAGCTGGGCTGATATTCCGGAGATATTAAAAAAATCCGCAGTCAGCTCTGCCCTGGTAATGCTGATCATTGCCACGGCCTCGGCATTTGGTCTGATTTTGACACGCGAGGCCATTCCCGCTCAGATAGCGGAGATTTTTCTCAGCATTACCAGCAATCCCATCATGCTGCTGCTTTTTATAAACATCATGTTGCTGATTATCGGTACCTTCATGGAGACCAATGCCGCCATTATCATCATGGCGCCGATTTTCTTCCCTGTCATTATGGAGATGGGCATTAATCCGGTTCATTTCGGTGTACTCATGGTAGCAAACCTTGCGATCGGTATGATTACTCCACCGCTCGGGGTCAACCTCTTTGTTGCCTGCGGTTTGACTAAACTGAAAATAGAGCAGGTCGTCAAGGCCAATTGGTATTACCTCTTCGCTTCGCTGGTGGTAATGGGGCTTATTACGTATTTTCCGGAAATTTCCATGTGGCTTCCGGGAGTATTGATGTGATCCCATAGCAAAGTCTTTTACTTGTACATCATAGCGAACGTTTCTGGCCGAAGAGTCAATTTCCCGGATGAATAAGCACTAACACTCTATCTGCACGGTTTGTGCTTTCCGGAAATCCGAATTGCCGCTGGAGGGGGAAAAAAGACGGTTCTTCCTCTCCATCGGGAAAGCTGTTTAGCACACCCATTGGATATTGGATCAGGTGAATTATGGTAACGCGTGAAATTCAACAACAGCTCTGTGAGATTTTCGGACCGGACAATGTCCTGACCTCGAAAATAAGCATGGAGGCATATGGTTATGATTCTTCCCCCTTCTATGGGACACCGGATGCGGTTGTCTTTGCCGAAACTGTTGCGGATGTTTCAAGATTGATGAATCTGGCCGACAGGGAAAAGCTGAATGTCATCGCCCGCGGGGCCGGCACCAATCTCAGCGGAGGGTGTGTTCCGACTGACGGAGGTATAGTTCTCGCGTTAAGCAGGTTTAACAAAATCCTTGAAATCGACCCCGTCAATGAGACGGCACTGGTCGAGCCAGGCGTAGCCAATATGGCCCTTCAGAAAGCTGCGGCCCCCCATGGCTTGATGTATGCCCCCGATCCGGCCAGCCTTAGGGTTGCCACCATCGGCGGTAATGTCGCTGAAGGCGCCGGCGGCATGCGCGGAGTAAAATACGGAGTCGCCCGGGACCATTTACTGGGCCTTGAAGTTGTTCTCGCAGATGGAGAAATAGTCCAGCTGGGAAGCGGTGGAAAATATTCACCGGGAGTTAACAGTACCGGGATCTTCTGCGGCTCGGAAGGCACCTTCGGCATTATCACTAAAATTCGGGTGAAGCTGGTCGGTCTCTCCCGCTATGTTCGGACGATGACAGCGGTTTTCGACAATCTGCAGAACGCCGGCAAGACGGTATCCAATATCATCAGCCGGGGCATTGTCCCGGTAACCCTGGAGATCATGGACCGCACCATGGTACGTGCGGTGGACGATTTTCTGCAGCTGGGACTGCCGCGCGACGCCGAGGCCCTTTTGCTGATCGAGATCGATGGCTGTGAGGAAGAGCTTGACCGTCAGGCCAACGAGATTGTCACCATCTCCCAAGAGAGTGGGGCGACGCAGGTTATTCTGGCGACATCGGAAGAGCAGCGCCAGGATCTCTGGAAGGCACGACGCTCCGGCAACGGCGCCTTGGGCAGGATAAAGCCGGCCTATATGGTTCAGGATGTAACGGTCCCGAGACACAAGGTTCCCTGGATGCTCACCTTCGTAGCAGATATCGCCAGAAAATACGATATAACCATCGCCCAGCTGGCCCACGCCGGCGACGGCAATCTTCATCCTCATCTGCTTTACGATCCTTTCAATAAAGAAGAGCACGCCCGCGTCGAAAAAGCCGCCCTGGATATTTTCAAGGCCGCACTGGATTGCGGCGGGACGCTCACCGGTGAACACGGCATTGGGATAGAAAAGAAACAGTACATGTCCATGGCCTTTTCCCCTGAAGATATGAACTTCATGAAGGATATCAAGAAGGCGCTTGATCCCAATCTCATTCTCAACAGTGGCAAGGTTCTGGACATACCGAGGTGTCAATATGGCAGCTAAGACAAACATCGGCACAAGTGAAATCGTCGACAACCTCAGCAGGATATGCGGGCTTTCGCACGTTTCCACTGAGGAAGAGATCTTTTTTGCCATGGGTTTCTGCCAATCAGCCAAACCCGAGGTAATCGTCTATCCGGGTTCACCTGAAGAAATTCAGGAAATCATCCGCTTTGCTGTTGACTCCGGCACGGCAGTGATCCCGGTTGGTGGAGGAACCCTGCTCGGCCAGGTACTGACGCCATCGCAACAGGGCATCGGCATCTGCCTAAGCAGGCTCAACCGCATTGAGGAATTTGAACCTGATAATCTTTCGATAATATGTGAAGCCGGAACCTTACATGAAGCCATCAACAGTCTTGTTTCATCCAGGAACCTGCAGCTGCCGGTTTTGCCCGATTTTGACAGAGCGACAATCGGTGGTGGTGTGGCCACCAATTTTTCTTCATGGAAACGCT